>NZ_CP158298.1:0-300000 GCF_040256395.1 Deinococcus sonorensis KR-87
CGCAGGTGCAGCTGCCCGCCGGGAACGTGGTCGGGGTCGAGGCGCTGCTCCGCTGGCCTCAGCCGGGCGGCCAGGTGCTGCTCCCCGGAGCGTTCATTCCACTGGCGGAGCAGACCCGGCTGATCATCCCGCTGGGCGCCTGGGTGCTGCGCCAGGCGTGCCTGCAACTGAACCGCTGGCGTGACCGGGGGCGCCTCGACTGGACGGTGGCCGTGAACGTCTCGGCGCAGCAATGGATGGCGCCCGGCTTCCTGGCGCAGGTTGACGAGGCCTTGCAGACCAGTGAGCTGCCGCCCGAATGCCTGATCCTGGAACTCACGGAAAGCCACCTGGTCGGGGATCCGGGGACGGCCCAGCGGGTCCTCGCGGCCCTCCGCGACCGGTCGGTGAAGGTCTCGCTGGATGACTTTGGCATGGGCTATTCGAACCTCAATCAGCTGGTCCGCCTGGCGTTCGGGCAGCTGAAGCTCGACCGGTCGTTCGTGGCGTCCATCGGTTCGGATGAACGGTATGCAGCGCTGGTCCGGCACATGATCGACCTGGCGCGTGAGCTGGGCGCGTCTGTGGTGGGGGAGGGCGTCGAAACGCAGCACGAACGTGACCTGTTGACGGGGTGGGGGTGTGATTTCGCGCAGGGGTTCTTGTTCGGGCGGCCGGTTCCGGCAGCGCAACTTGATGCTTCGCTCTAGAGCGCGGGTTGGAAATCACGCTGTTCAAAAGAAGGGCTCGCATCGTGGGGGATGCCGACCACGACGGACGACTCGGACCTCACCGATGCGGAATGGGGGCGACGCTCCAGGCCGGCTGGTCAACCCGGGCGACACGGGGGATCCGCCTCAGATGGCCATGACGCCTTGTCATTCACGCCATCCTCTGTCCTGCGCGGCGCCATGGCCTGGCGCAGTCCCCAACGAATTTCGACCGGGGCAAACCAACATTGTTCATGGCGCGGATCAAGGACCGGCTGGGCCTCCTGAACGCCAATGACCTGGCTGTGAAGATGGCCGAGATCCAGCATCAGGCGTGCTTCCCATGGTACGGGCCGGTGACCGCTGGCAGCGCCGCGTCGTTCCGCGTGAGGGCCCCCACCGCGATCATTGAGTTCTCGCCGCAGGCGAACGACGGCGAGCCGACCAACCACCTGCACCACATGTACCGCCATCCCACCAACGAATCCAGCGCCGGGTGAATCACCCTGCCGTGACGGTGAATGAAGGTCGCGGGGGCCGATGCAGCTCTCCCGGCCCCAACGGTCTTCATAAGATCTTCATTCGCTGTGCGCGGTGCCTGAACAGCTGAAGGGCATGCTGACTCCAGTGAGCCCCAACCGCCTCACCTCCCGACCAGCATCACTCCCCACCCACACCTTCAGGAGCGTTTCCATGCCCAGACCGACCATTGCCCTCTCCGCCCTCGTGCTGACCGCCGCCCTCGCGGCCTGCACCTCCAGCGCCACCACCACGACGACCACTGCCGCCACGCCCGGCCCGGCGGTCTCCACGCCCGCCGACGCGCAGACGACGCGGGTGGTGGCCGCCGCCACCACCTTCCTCGGCACCCTGAGCGCCGCGCAGCGCCAGGCCGCGAGCTTCGCCTGGACCGACGCCGCGCAGCGCGCCCGCTGGTCCAACTTCCCCACCGGTATTTTCCAGCGCTCTGGCGTGCGCTGGGGCGACCTGAACGCCACGCAGCGCGCCGCCTTGGCCACGCTGCTCGGCACGGTGCTGAGCGCCGACGGCCTGAAAATGGTGCAACAGCAGATGAAGGCCGACGATGTGCTGAAGAGCCAGGGCGGCGGCAACCTGCAGTTCGGCAGCGACGAGTACTACGTCGCGTTCCTCGGCACGCCGTCCGCCACCACCGCCTGGACGCTGCAGTTCGGCGGGCATCACCTGGCGATCAACGCGACGGTCGCCGGCAGCAACATCACCCTGGCGCCCAGCCTGACCGGCGGGCAGCCGATCCGCACCACCGTGAACGGCCAGAGCGTCACGGTCGTGGAGGAGGTGCCGCAAGAGGTCAAGGACGCCGTCGCCCTGCTCGGCAGCCTGGACGCCGGCCAGAAGGCGAAAGCGGTGATCAGCACCACCCGCACCGACCTGGTGCTCGGGCCGGGCCACGACGGCCAGACGCTGCAGCCGGAAGGTCTGGCGGGCAGCAGCATGACCGCCGCGCAGAAGACCCTGTTCGTCACGCTGATCCGCGAGCGGCTGAACGCCCTCAACGATGACGACCTGGCGGCGAAGATGGCCGACATCCAGAAGAACCTGGACAAGACCGCCTTCGCGTGGTACGGACCCACCACGGCGGACGGCGACTTCTACTACCGCGTGACCGGCCCGACGGTGCTGATCGAATACTCGCCGCAGAGCATGGGCAACGACCCGGCCAACCACATCCACAGCATGTACCGCGACCCCACCAACGAGTACGGCGCGGCCTGGGTCAAGTGAGATGAAGAAGGGCAAGGGCGTCCTGACCGTCCTGGCGCTGCTGACGGGCATGGCGCAGGCGCATCCGGTGGATGAGGTGGTGCAGGGCGCGTACCTGACGCTCGCGCCCGGCGCGGTGCAGCTGGAACTGGACCTCACCCCGGGGCCCCTGGTCGCCGGACCGTTCATCACGGCCCTGGACCCGAATGCCGACGGCAGGGTAACCGTGAACGAGGCGCGGGCTTACGCGGTCAGCGTGCTGCGTCAGTCCACCCTCACCATCGATGGAAAGGCCGCCGGGTGGACGGTCGATCGGGTAGACGTCCCAAGCCTGGAGAGCCTCAAGGTGGGCAGCGACACCCTCAAGATCTACGCGACCGCCAGGCGCCCGGACCGGGCGGGCGCCGCGACCCTCTCGTACCAGAACCGCTACCAACCGGCCAACAGTCAATGGATGGCCAACGTCTTCCTGCTGCCGGGTGCCGGCTGGACCTACCGGGTGAGCGGCCAGCAGCACAGCAACGACGGCCGGCAGCTGACGGTGACGTACGTCGCCGCGCGGACGTGACGCGATGACCCGCCCAGTGGCCCGCGCCCTGCTCGCTCTGGTGCTCACGCTGCTGGGCCTGCTGGCCGGCCCGGCGTCGGCGCACTCGATGCCGACGACCACCGTGCAACTCGATGTGCATCCTGATCACGTCTCCGCGGAACTGGCCCTGCCGCTGAACGAGTTGCAGCTGGCGACAGCTTGGAAATTGATGAACAACGCGCAGGCGCTGCAGCAGTACCGAACGTCCCTGCGCGCGTACCTGGCCGATCACCTCGCGGTCTCGGGAAGCACCGGGCAGGCGTGGACGGTCACCATCGGCGAGCCCGCGCTGTCCTCGGTGCAGCAGACGGCCACCGGCGCGTCCCCGGAGTTCGTGGTGCCCGCCATGCTCACACCGCCTCCGGGCGGCAGCGTGCGCGACTTCACCCTGCAGTATGACGCCATCGTGCGCGAGGTCCGGACCCACACCATCCTGGTGTCGGTGCGGCGTGACTGGGCGCGGGGCCTGAACAACGAGAGCGGCAATGAGAGCGTGGAGGTCGGCGTCATCCGCGCCGACCCGCGCAGCGGGCTGGTGCCGCTGTTGCCGGTGAACCTGGAGGCGGGCAGTGCCTGGCAGGGCTTCACCGGGATCGTCCGGCTGGGGATGCGGCACATTGCCGAAGGCACCGACCACCTGCTGTTCCTGCTGACCCTGCTGCTGCCCGCCCCGCTCCTCGCCGCACGTCGACGCTGGAGCACGTTTGGCGGCATGAAACGCTCGCTGCTGACCATCCTGAAGATCACCACCGCCTTCACCGTCGGGCACTCGCTCACCCTGCTGCTCGGGACGCTGCGGATCGTCATGGTGCCGGACCGGCCGATCGAGCTGCTGATCGCCGTGTCGATCCTGGTGTCGGCCCTCCACGCCCTGCGCCCGATCTTTCCCGGGCGGGAGATGATCGTCGCCGCGGGCTTCGGGCTGATTCACGGGCTGGCCTTCTCGTCCACGCTGGCGGCCCTGAACCTGAGCGCGTGGCAGACCGCGCTGAGCCTGCTGGGCTTCAACCTCGGCATCGAGGCGATGCAGCTGCTGGTGATCGTCGTGACGATGCCGTGGCTGATCCTGCTGGCGCAGACCCGGGTGTCCCCGGCGGCACGGGTCCTGGGGGCGGCGCTGGCCGCGCTGGCCGCGCTCGGCTGGTTGGGCGACCGCCTGGGCCTGGCCAACCCGCTGGGGAGCGCGGCGGACAGTCTCGGGCCACGGGGGCCCTGGGCGCTGCTGATCCTGGCGGTCCTGGCGGTCGCCGCGTTCGCCCTGACGCCGCGCCAGCTTCACCAGAAGCCGTCCTGACCCACCACTCGAACAGGGACAGGAGGTCAGGTTCGCCGCCTGCCTTGCGGTGTGCATCGCTACGACTGGCGTGTCGTGCGGCCGATGCACACCGCTCGTTGCTGGTTCTGCCGGTGCGTGCAAAGAGCGCTTGGCGCGCGACCGTCCAGGAGGAGCGGGGGCTCTGGTGGTTGGCCCACAGGACGGCCTTGGCTGCCGACCCCGGCCACGCCGGTCCGGCGAGCGTGGCCCGGACCTTCACGCTGCATCACCGCCCGCGAGACCCCCATTCCAGGTCAGCACGGCCGCTGAGCGGCCTCCAGCACACGTGGGAGCGCACGCTGAGTCCGGTCGGACGCTGAGCGACGCGGAGGATCCACGGCGCGGCCGCCGAGCAGATGGTCGTCCTCCAACTTCGAGAACATGCCGGCGTGACCGGAACGTCCTGAGGCGGACCCGCGTGGCACCTGACCGGGACCCCCGCGCCCGCTTGCTTCAGGGCCCAGGGCGGATGGATGAAGGCGAGTCAGGTCCGGGACCCTGCGGCATGCCCCGGGGCTCCACTTCGCTGCAGGTCGGGTCGTCAATGGCCTGGCCTGCGCTGTTCGCGTGCGCGCTTGTCCACGTTGGCCGTCAGCGGCGCATGGACGCGCCCTGGCGTCAGACAAGGCCGCCCGAGCAGCACGGCCGGTGGCGCCCGAACGCTGGTCGTCGAGGTCGTTCGGGACAGGGGTTCAGCTGGGGGCGATGCCGTTTAGGAGCATGTGATCGTACCAGAGGCGGGTCGCGAGGCGCGCCTCTGGCGCCCTGGGCAGGTTGCGTCCGTTCTCTCAA
The DNA here is from genome assembly GCF_040256395.1 of Deinococcus sonorensis KR-87. NCBI lineage: Bacteria > Thermotogati > Deinococcota > Deinococci > Deinococcales > Deinococcaceae > Deinococcus > Deinococcus sonorensis. Next base: position 5,129 of record NZ_CP158298.1, read on the forward strand.
CGCTGCGTCAGCAGGGGCGGGTGTCCAGCCAGCGGTCTTCGTCGGGCGGACTGCTCGAATCGCAGCGGTTTGATCGAGCGTGATCATTTGCGCACGAATGCTTGACTTACTGGTATTTTTGCGCGCATACTGACAGCACGAAGTAGAAAACACGCAAGAATATGCACTGCGGTGCTGTTCAGGAGGCTGTATGCACTACGCCACCCGTCTCAACTCCCTAAAGTCGAGACCCGAACTGTCGTTCCCTCCGGGGCCGATCGGCACCCAGGACCTGCTGAAGCGGGCCGCCCGGATTCAGGGCCTCAGCGCCCTGAGCCTGAACTTTCCTGAACACTTCACGCCGGCCACCCTGCGCGAAACCCGCGAGACCATCGAGGCGCTGGGCCTCGGTGTGGACAGCCTGAACATCCGCTACCCGGCCCAGCCGTTCGGGGACGGCGGGTTCACTCACCCGTCTGCGGCGGTGCGCCAGGATGCGATTGACCTGACCTGCCGCGCCCTGGACGCCTGCGGCGATCTGGGTGGCAACCATGTGATCGTCTGGCCCGGCTACGACGGCTTTGACTATGCTTTCCAGGACAGCTACGAGCGGATGTTCGGGCACACGGTCGAAGGCTTTGCCCAGGTGGCCGCCCACAACCCGGACATGCGGGTGGGCATCGAGTACAAGCCGTGGGAGCCGCGCAAGTACTCGGTGGTCGGCAACATGGGCGAGGCGCTCCTGGTGGTGCAGGAGATCGGGGCCGCGAACCTGGGCGTGGTGATGGACTACTGCCACGCGCAGATGGCCAACGAACACGCCCCGAAAGCGGCGGCGCTGGCGCTGCGCCACCAGAAGTTGTTCGGGGTGCACCTGAATGACGGCTATGGCCGGCAGGACGACGGCCTGATGGTCGGCACCGCCAGCCTGCTCACCACGCTGGAACTGCTGGTGCTGCTCGAGCGCGGCCGCTACCCCGGCACCATCTACTTCGACACCTTTCCGGTCCGGGAAGATCCGGTCCGCGAGTGCGAGTGGAACATCCGCATCACCGAACGGCTGCTGGGCCTGGCCCGCGAGCTGGCCGCCGACCCGAGCATCGGAACCGGCCACGACGCCTTCAACGTCACCCGGGTGATCGAGCACCTGCTGTTTCCGGAGCACGTTCATGGCTGAGCCGCTGCGGCCTGAGGTGCTGTTCGTGGGCAGCGTCCACCTGGACCGGATGATTCAGCTGGCCCAGCTGCCCGCGCCGGGCGAGACGGTCATCGCCAGCGAGAGCTGGAGTCAGCTGGGCGGAAAGGCCGCCAATCAGGCGATGGCCGCGGCGGCCCACCCCCCGGTGCGCTCGGCCCTGATGGCCTGCGTGGGCGAGGACGAGGACGGTCGTCAAGCGGCCCGGACCCTGCGCTCGCTGGGGGTGGAGCCGCTGCTGCAGCTCGCGCCGCAGCTGGCCACCGGCAGCAGCGTCGCGCTGCTCGAGGCGTCCGGCGAGAACGTGGGCGTGGTGCTGCCCGGCGCGAACGTCGCCCTGAGCGCCGAGCCGCTGGCGGCCCGGCTCCGCACCCAGCCGCCCGCCCTGCTGGTCTGCCAGTGGGAGACCCGCCCAGACACCCTGCAGGCGGTGCTGGAACGTGGCCGGGCCGCCGGCGTCCCGGTCCTGATGAACGCCGCGCCGTGGCAGGAGGCCTACCGGCCGCTGCTGCCGCTGGCTGACCATGTGGTGGTCAACGCGGTCGAGGCGCAGGCCTGGACCGGCACCGATCCCCAGGGCCGACGGCCCCGGCTGCCGTTCGGTCACCCGAGCGTGGTGGTCACGCTCGGTGCCGGCGGGGTGCTGCACTACCAGCACGACGAACTGACCTTCGACCTGCAGGCCCCGCGGGTTCAGGCCCGCTCCAGCCACGGCGCCGGCGACCATTTCGTGGGCGTGCTGGCCACCGCGCTGGCGCAGCAGCAGCCGCTGCCCGCCGCGCTGGAGCAGGCCACCGCCTCCGCAGCCCGCTTCGTTCAGCTGCTGCACAAGCATCCGCTGCCCGCGGCGCCCTGAGTGGGCCCCGCCCGCCACACCGCCCGTCTTTCCTTGCGCCCAGGAGGCCCATGATGAAACGCACCGCCACGTTCGCCCTGACTGCCCTGCTCGCCGGCACCGCCGCCGCGCAGACCTTCTCGCCCGACACCGAGAAGAGCCGCATCGATTCAACCCAGCTGGTCAAGCAGTTCGGCCCGGTGCCCAAGCCGGCCAGCAACGTGCAGGTCGGCGGCGTGATGAAGGCGCTGTCCAACGAGTACTGGCAGCTGCTGCGCAGCGGCTACCTGAAGGGCGCGTCCAAGTACGGGGTTAAGGTGGACGCCCAGGCGCCCAGCAACGAGAGTGACCAGATCGGGCAGCTCAGCATGATGAACACCATGATCGGCAAGGGCTACAAGGCGCTGCTGGTCTCGCCGCAGAGCGACGTCAACCTGCTACCGGGCATCCAGCGCGCCGGCAAGACCAGCCTGGTGATCAACGTCAACGACGCGGTCGCGCCCACCGCCCAGCACTTCGTGGGCAATATTCAGTACGACAACGGCGTGAGTGTGGCCAACTACCTGCTCAAGGCCTTTCCCAAGGGGGGCCAGATCGCGGTGATCGAGGGGCAGGCGGGCGTGTATGCCGCCAAGCAGCGTACCCTGGGGTTCAAGACCACCCTGGCGAAGAACCCGGCCCTCAAGATCGTGGCCAGCGTTCCGGCCGACTGGGACCGCCAGAAGGCTTTCTCGACCGCCCGCGACCTGCTGCGCCGCTACCCGGACCTGACCGCCTTCTACTGCAACAACGACACCATGGCGCTCGGCGTGGTGGAGGCGGTCAAGGCATCCGGCCGCCTCGGCAAGACGCTGGTGTTCGGCACCGACGGCATCAACGCCGCCTACGACAGCATCAAAAAGGGGGAGCTGACCGGCACGGTCGATTCGTTCCCGGTGCTGACCGGCGAGGTGGCGGTCGAGGTGGCCGTTCGTCTGCTGGCCGGGCAGAAGCTGCCCAAGGTGATCGCCACCCCGCAGGCCCTGGTCATGAAGGAGACGGTGGCCAAGTACGAGAAGTTCAAGCAATAAGGCCCTCCGGCGGGACGGCTGCCGATGCCCCGGGTCCACGGCACTTCACCGGACCCGGGCCTCTGCTCCGCTTCACCCTGCAGAACCCCAAGGAGGTTCGACGTGACTGAACTGCTGAATGCGCACCACATCCACAAGTCGTTCAGCGGCGTGCAGGTGCTCCGGGACGTGCAGTTCACGCTGCAGGCTGGAGAGGTGCACGCGCTGCTCGGCGAGAACGGCGCGGGCAAGAGCACGCTGCTCAAAACGCTGTTTGGCATGCACCGCCCGGACAGCGGCACCCTCAGCGTGGGCGGTCAGCCGGTCGTCCTGAACAGTCCCAGCGACGCGCAAGCCCAGGGCATCGCGATGATCCACCAGGAGCTGGCGCTGATTCCCGAGCTGACGGTGGCCCAGAACGTCCTGCTCGGCAACGAGGGCCAGGAGGTTCTCAGCTACCCGCGCATGGAGGCGCGGGTCCAGCCGTTTCTGGATCAGGTGGGCCTGAACGTGTCGCCGCGCACCCCGGTCAAGCGGCTGACCATCGCGCAGCAGCAGATGGTCGAGATTGCACGCGCCGTCGCGCGGCAGGCGCGCATCATCATCATGGACGAACCGACCTCCAGCCTCACCACCCACGAGATCGAGCAGCTGTACCGGGTGGTGCGCGAGCTGACCGCCCGCGGCGTGGGCATCATCTACGTCAGCCACCACTTCGACGAGATCGAGGCGCTGGCCGACCGGGTGACGGTGCTGCGCGACGGCCAGTACATCGGCACCGTCAACCAGCGCGACGTGACGCAAGACCAGCTGGTGACCATGATGGTCGGCCGGGACCTGGTGGCCCAGGTCGGACCGGAGCGCCGCCAGCCGGGCGCGGTTCGGCTCTGGGTGCAGGGCCTCGGCCGCACCGGCGCGTTCGCGGACGTGAGCCTGCGGGTGCACGCCGGCGAGGTGGTGACGCTGGCCGGGCTGATCGGCGCGGGCCGGACCGAGGTGCTGCGGGCCATCTACGGCGCGGACGCGGACGCGGCCGGGACGGTGCAGCTGGACGGCCAGGCGGTGGCGCACCCCAGCCCGGCCAGCATGATGCGGCGCGGCGTGGGCTTCATTGCCGAGGACCGCCGCCATCAGGGCATCGTGCCGGACGCGCGGGTGAGCGTGAACATGATGCTGACCAGCTGGGCGAAGGGCAAGGCCGGCGTGCGCGAGGCCGACATGCGCGCGCTGGTCGAGCCGCAGATGCAGCAGCTGGGCATCCGGCCGGCCAACCCGAACCAGACCATCCGCCGGCTGTCGGGCGGCAACCAGCAGAAGGTGATCCTGGGCCGCTGGCTGGCGGCCGGCTGCAGCCTGCTGCTGATCGACGAACCGACCCGCGGCATCGACGTGGCCAGCAAGGCCGACATCTACGCGCTGGTGGACGATCTGGCCCGGCAGGGGGTGGCGATCCTGATGGTGTCGTCCGAGCTGCCGGAGGTGCTGCGTCTGAGCGACCGAATTCTCGTGATGCGGGAGGGCCGCCTGGTCGGCGAACTCGACCGCGCTGACGCCAGCGAGGAGCGGATCCTGTCGCTGGCGACCGGAGCCGATACCCATGCAAAAGACTCAGCTGTCGTCTAAATCCATGAACCGCGCGGCCGTGATCGAGCGGCTGCGGGAAGCCGGCATCCTGGCGATCCTGGTGCTCGGTGCCGTGGTGTTCAGCGCCACCGTCCCCTCGTTCTTCTCGGTGGACAACGCCATCAACGGCATCGGCCTGAGTGCCGCCATCAACACCATCGTGGCCATCGGGCTGACCTACGTGATCATGACCGGCGGCATCGACCTGAGCGTCGGGTCCACCGCGGCGCTGTCGGCGGTGATCGGCGCCGACCTGATGCAGCGCGGCCTGCCGGTGCTGCTGGCGGTGCTGGTCGCGCTGGCGGTCGGGGCGGTGGCCGGGCTGGTGAACGGCCTGCTGGTCACGCGGGTGCAGCTGGCGCCGTTCATCGTCACGCTGGGCACCATGACCTTCTACCGCGGTCTGGCCCTGTCGTACACCAACGGCCAGCCGATCCTGTCGCTGCCGGACGTGTACAAGAACGCCCTGGGCGGGACCATCGCCGGCCTGCCGATTCCGCTGCTGGCGGCCCTGCTGCTGGTGGGGGCCTTCACGCTGCTGCTGCGGTACACCAAGACCGGGCAGTACGTGCTGGCCATCGGTGGCAACGCCGAGGCGGTGCGGCTGAGCGGCATCAACGTCGGCCGCTACATCACGCTGACCTACGTGATCTCGGGGGTGCTGGCGGCCTTCGCGGCGCTGGTGCTGATCGCCCAGCTGGGCGCGGCCGAACCGATTCTCGGCAGCGGCTGGGAGCTGAGCGCCATCGCCGCGTCGGTGGTGGGCGGCACCAGCCTGTCGGGCGGCAAGGGCAACGTGGTAGGCGCCCTGCTGGGCGCGCTGCTGCTGAGCATGCTGCAGAACGTGCTGACCCTGTTGGGCGTCCAGGCGTTCTATCAGCTGCTCGCCACCGGCGCCATCATCATCGGCGCGATGGTGATCGACCGTTACACCCGGGGCCGCTGACCCTCAGCGCCACGTGCTGGCGTGACGGTGGGCCGGTCAGGAGCAGCTGACCGGCCCGGGCTCCTATTCAGACCATGTTCAGCGTGGGCCCGGCGTCCTTGAGCCAGCCCATCTTCCGGCTGCCCCGGTCGGTCACGATCTGGTGCACGCAGTCCAGGCCGCACACCGGGGTCATGGCCCGCCACCCGAACTTGGTGTGATCGGCCAGCAGCATGGTCCGGTGGCTGACCATGACCGCCACCCGCTTGACCATGGCCTCCTCGATCACTGCGTTGGAGATGCCGCGCGCGTCCACCGCGTGCGCGCCCATCAGGAACAGGTCGGCCTGCAGGCTGCGCAGCTGCTCCTCCGCCCACGGTCCGGTGATGCTGAAGCTGTTGCTGCGCACCCGCCCGCCCAGCAGCAGCACCTCGGTGGCGCCGACCGCCAGCACCTGGGCGGCCGGCAGGTCCAGGGTGATCACGGTGAGCGGCCGTCCCGCCAGCCGGCGGGCCACCTCCAGCATGGTGGTCCCGGCATCCAGGATCAGGGTCGTGCCGTCCTGGACGTGTGCCGCCGCGTACTCCGCGATCGCCACCTTCTCCGACTGCATGCGCACCGACTTGGCCGCGAACTCCGGCTCCTGCGCGATGCTGCGCTGCACCCGGATCGCTCCGCCGTGCGTGCGGGTCACCAGGCCCCGCTCGGCGAGGTCCTGCAGGTCACGCCGGATGGTCGCCCCGGACACCCCCACCCGGTCGGCGAGCTCCTGGGTCAGCAGGGTTTCGTGGCCGTCGATCAGTTCAAGGATGCGCGTTTGACGCTCAAGTGGGAGCATATGAACAGAATACAGTCAAAGATGTTCATGATCCATGCTGCGAGCCCGTGGCCGCACCACAGTGAACCTGGCGCTCCAGGCGGCCGTGGCCGGAGCAGACCGCGGCGAACGGCTGACGTCCCGTGGCCCCGACAGGACGCTCCCACACCGGCAGCGGGGCAGAGGCAGGTCGTTCGTACCGGAGCGTCCCGGTGCTAAGGGAGCTTCCGCCCGGCCATGATGCCGATCGCGACCCCCAGGCCCGCTCCAATCGCGATGCCCGCGCCGATGCTGTGCAGGGCTGCGCCCAGCGATACGCCCACCGCAATGCCGATGCTCATCCAGAAGCCAATCGCCTGTCCCTTGGTTTTCACATTCCCGACAGTACCCGTTGACGCTCCAGCGGCCTGAACACGTGCCTTGACACTCTCTTTACCTGTTCCGCTGAATCCGCACCGGGTGCTGGACCCGATCCGGGCGCGGGTCGCCGGGCCATTCCTGGCCGTGCCCACGGTTCTGCCAAGGTGGCGGAGAGGAAGGCTGTTCGAGATTCATCCGAAGGGTTCGTGCGAAAAATCAGCCAGGGGCGGATGATGGGATGTTGAACAGTAACGGCTCTCCCTAGGGGTAGGTATTACAGACTTCCATGCTCCGTCTCTCTGCGGCCTGTGATGTGCTTTAGGGTGACCTGCCTCGTCAATGGGTGGGGCTGGCTTATCTCCCCCTGCTGCAGCGGGCGTACCGTGTGACATGAGTCTTTTGAAGTGGCCGGAGGAGAATTCGGGTGAGCACTTCTCAACGGTGAGTTGGTCAGCTGGGGCGGCGGAGGGTGTGGTGACGATCACGTGGACTCCGTCTCTCCAGGGTCAGTGCGGCCTCGGGGCACCCTGGGGCGCACTCCGGAGGTGGGGGAGGCGAAGCGTGCAACGCTTCAAGCCGGCGCCGCGTCCTGGCCGTGTCATCGACATGTGGCCGAAGGGTGCGGTCGGGTCGCCGCTCCGGATCCCAGGTGGACGATGTGAGTCATTTCCTTTGTTTTTGAAAGCGTACCAGACCCACCGACGACCTCGTATGCCTTACGCCATGGTTGGCCCATCACTGAACTGCCCTCCAGTGTCACAGTCGCAGAAGCTACAACTGGATGTGGACAGGCCACACAAAAGCAGCCTCGCCCTGGAACGTTTGGCTGCCTTCGGTCGTTGGATGTCGCTGTGCACTTTGCCGGGTGCCTTCACTCGTCATGTGCACCCAGTTGACCGGCGCTGAGAAATGGGCTCAGCACGACCCGTTCACTGCCCTTCGGGTCCTGTGCTGCTCGCGTCGTGCCCCCATCTCGCAACTCCGTCACGGTGTCTGTATTCACTCCGCTACACTCGGCTCAGGAGCCGCCGTAGATGATCGAAGCCGATACGTGCCGCCAGGACGTCCTGCCGAACCTCTCCGCCGCCGGGGGGCCGACACGCTGATCCGTGAGCACAAGACGTTCACCGAGGGCCGCATTCTGGTGCAGGGGCGGAACACCAAGCGTGGCCGGCAGCAGCGGGTCGATGACCTGCTCTACAGCCGGCGGGACTTCCCGATCGCCGTGGTGGAGGCCAAGTCAGCGTACCTGAGTCCAGGACGGGGCCTGCAGCAGGCCAGCGACTCTGCGGTGGTGCGCGACTCGCCCTTTGCCTCCACGCTGCCCTCGCCGCAGGCCCGCCTCCCCAGCGGGTCTGCGCGCTGAAAGGATCTTCATGACCCTCCCGCTCATCGACCCTCGTGAGAACATCACCCGCCTGCCGAACTCCGCGGTGACGCGTCGCTGCCGCACGTCCGCACGGCACGCCAGGCGGCACGGGCCGGGGCTCACTTGACCGCTGGGAATGGATGGCCCGGGTACGTGCTGAGCTTCGAGGACGACTTCAGTGCGCCCGACCTGAACCGCGACCGTTGGCTGCCGTTCTACCTGCCGCAGTGGGGCAGCCGTGCGGCCTCGGCCGCGCGCTATGCGCTGCCGGGCCAGGGCCTGCACCTTCAGATCACCCGCGATCAACAGCCGTGGAACCCCGCGTTCGACGGGGCGCTGCGCGTGTCCAGCCTCCAGACCGGATGCTTCAGCGGGCCGATGGGCAGCGACGTCGGGCAGCACCGCTTCCACCCGGACCTGCGTGTCACCGAACCTCAACCCGAGACGTGGCTGTACACCCCGCAGTACGGCCTGTTCGAGGTCGCCCTGCGCGCTGACCTCCCACCCGGATACCTGGGCGCGTTCTGGATGATCGGCCTGGAGCGCGACCCCGCCCAGTCCGGCGAGATCTGCGTGTGTGAGGTCTTCGGCCACGAACGAGGCCCGGACGCCTTTCGCGTGCACTTCGGCGTGAAACCCACCCACGATCCGGCCCTGACGCTGGACATGCAGGCAGCGCGCATCCCCGGCAGTCCCGCGGACCTGCACGTGTACAGCGCCGAGTGGACGCCCGAGGGCGTCACGTTCCGCGTGGACGGTCAGGTGGTGGGCCGCGTCTCCCAGTCGCCGGCGTACCCGATGCAGTTCATGTTGAACATCTACGAACTCCCGCACTTGCTGCCGGGCGGCGAGCGGCGCGGCCCGTGGCCGAAGACGATGGAGGTCGCGTGGGTGCGCGGCTGGCAGCCGGGTCCACTGGAGGGTCCACGCTTGGCCTAGAGGTTTGAGTCAGAAGCACGTTGGGAAGGTTCGCGCGAACCGTATTGGATGAGGCGGCACCTGCATTGTCAATCGTGCCTTCCTCGGTCATGCGAGCAAGGTGACCCAGGACAGTTCCGGTGAGCTCAGAAGCTGTAATTCACACCGATCCGCACCGGCGGCGCAATGCCAGAGCCGCCAAAGAACTTCATGGGTCCCGATTTGGCGAAGAACCCCAGGCCTGACCCGCTCCTCACGATCCGTAAGGGTGCGTTCTGGCCGCAGGGGCGGCCGCGCCACCACGGCCGCCCTCCTCGCCGCCGCGGGCTTCCTCACCTTGCAATGCTCGAGCAGCGTCACCCCATGAAGGTCGTGGCGTTCGCCCTGGTCGGCCTGGGCCTCTCCATCCTCGCGCCACTCGCCTTCAGGGCCGCGTGGCAGGCGCGCGGCGTCGGCAGCCCCTGAACCGGAAGCGCTCCACTCCCTGGGAGCCCGGCGCCCGACAGGTTCCCCCTCACCACTGTCTGCGCCGGGTCTCCCGGCGTGGACGGTGGTGCCGGTGTTGACGGGCCGCAGCAGGGTCCTGCATGGGGGTCGACCGTCCTCCAGGTGCGCCGACCGGTCGCTGTGCTTCGGGAACGTCCTGGCGCCGCGCTTCCGGTCACGTCCGGTTCGCCTCCGGCGGGCGTTCAGGGCTGAATCAGCTGCCGTGCGTTCGGGACGCCATTCACCGCATCGGTGTCTGATGCTGGGCGCCAGCCAGAGGCTTCCGTTGCGGTGTGTGGGCGGTGCGCGTGGCCCATCAGGCGCAGGCCGGACGCGTGGGGGACGGATCCTCAACGTGCTGCCAATTGTTGACAATCGCTTACACCTGTCAGTACTATCTTACAGGTGTAAGGAGGTCTTGTTGGACCGTACCGAAGAACAGTTCCTCGCCGTCCTGGCCGCGCTCGACAACCCCCACCGCCTGCGGATCATCACAGCGCTGCACCGCAACGGGCGGAACTATGTCAGTCAACTTGCCCGGGAACTCAACATCAGTCGCCCGCTCCTCCACCTGCACCTCCAGAAGCTGGAGGAGGCGAAGCTGGTGACCAGTCAACTGGAATTGTCCGGCGACGGCAAAGCCCTCAACTATTTCGAGGTGACCGACTTTCAGCTGTTGCTGTCGCCAGCGACCATCACGGACGTGGTCGGAGAACAGTGACCCGTCTACTCACGGAGGTTCAATGTCAGAACACATGTACCTGCTCACCCTCGGGCTCTTCGCCGGCACCATCCTCCTCATCTTCGCGCTGAAATACCTGTCCTCCATCTTCTCAACCCGTGCCCAGGTGGTCGAACGCGAACACTACCTCAAACTCGCGGAGGACGCCACGGCCGTCAACGAACGACTCGCCAGGGAACTGGCCACGGTGCGTGCAGACCTCGCCGGCATCAAGGAACGGACGGCGGAGATCCAGCACGTCCTGCAGCAGGTCGAGTAAGGAGCGCAGCCATGAACGCTGAACTGTCCGTCCTGAGACTCAATCTGCTGCGGTTGCTGTACCTCATGCTGGTCGTGGGCACCGGGTTCCTGGGCTGGTCGGAACTCCTGGCCTCCCCTGAACGGCTGGACCTGAGTCGCGGCGTCGTCGTCAGCATCCTGGGAGCGGTGTCCCTGCTGTCCATCCTGGGCCTGAAGTACCCGCTGCAGATGCTGCCCCTGCTGTTCTGGGAGATCGCCTGGAAGACCATCTGGTTGCTGAGCATCTTTCTGCCCCTCTGGCGCAGCGGCCAGGCCAGCCAGGGCTTCCTTGAGAATGCTGTGGCCTGCTCGCTGGTCGCCCTCTTCTATGTGGTCATGCCCTGGTCGTACGTGTACCGGCACTACTGGAAGAAGACCTCGGAAACCTGGCGACGTGCCGCGACCGCGGCGGTGCGGAATGTGCATTGATAACCTAAGAATCGGTTGATCGGGTGGGGGTGTGGCCGAAGGACATCCCTCCCGTGCCCAGCTGGAAGAACGCCGGCTGGCCGCGACTCCCCGACTCCAGGAGACACCCGTTCAAACCAGGAGAGTGCCCAGCTCTTCGGCGTCTCCGTACACGCCGCCAGCAAGCGGAAGCATCGGCTGACACGCAGTGGATCGCTTCAGGCCACAGTGACCACCGGACGCCCGTCCCGGCTCACTGCCGACCAGTTCGAGCACCTGCGGGCGGGTGCCTTCCATCGCGGCTTCCCCGATGAGACGTGGACCACACGGCGGGTCATCGACCGTGGAGGCCATTCGGCACATGACCGTCCTGCGTTCCATCCCATACGCTCATCAGTGACGATGGCCCCCCCAAGTTCAAGGAGCAGTGCGATGAATCATCGGCTTCGAGTTCTTATTGCCGGTTTGATGCTGTTTGGAAGTCCTTCCGCACTGGCCATGCTCGGTCATCAGGAGCACGGCATCGATCCTCAGGCATTCTCATTCGCCCTGAAATACCGCTACGTGGCAGCGAAATACGCCAACGACATCCTGAGACGGACCATGATCGCTTGTGATGAAACCGGTGCTGCTCCCACTCACAGATGCATCTTCGGGATCATCACCCTGAGGAAGAAAGCTGGCGAACAGGAAGCATACATCAGCCTGCACGACGGGAAATCAGGGCTGTTTGAATGCGGTATCGTCCTGCCCCAGGAGCAGGCGAGATTGGAATACGTTCTTCAGGTCACTGCCGAATCATCGACCCTTTCTCAAAAAACTGGAATCACAACCATCGATTTAACCAACAAACTCAAATGCCTTGAGGATTAACTGCAGCGCTCTCTCCAGGGCGCTGTGTTCATGCCGAGCCTCGGGATCCGTTTGACGGGCCTGGGTTTCCTTCGTTCTTCCTGGAGGTGATCCGGATTTTCAGCCCAGGAGGCTCAGGGGAGAGGGAGGACAACGCCAGGGAAGGAACGGCCGCTGTGTCTCCCCAGCCGAGCGGCCGGACGACCGCTCACCGCTTATGCGGCCACGCGGCGAAGGCCGGTCAGGAGGAGATCGACGAGGCGACGGGCGTTGACCTGAAGCTCCTTGTTGCTGTTGCTGCACAGGCTGCCAACACCCCACATCAATTCAAGCGCCTCGACGTCCGGGCGGATTTCCCCGGCTTCGGCTGCCGCCTCGACCAACCCGGCACACACCGGAACAAGACGATCGAGAAAATAGGCATGAAGCGCGTCGAAGCTGGGCTTGTCGGATTGCAGCGCGGCCGCGAGGCCGTGTTTGGTGGTCAGGAACTCCACGAACAGGTGAATCCAGGCCCGCAGCGCAGCGTACGGGCTGGCCTCACTGCTCAGCAGGGCGGGTCCGGCCTCGACGCACGCTTCGACCTGGTGGCGGTAGACCGCGACGATCAGATCAGCGCGGGTCGGGAAGTGACGATAGAGCGTCCCCATGCCGACGCCGGCCTCGAGGGCGACGTCGCGAACGGAGACGTCCACTCCGGAGGTGACGAAGAGCGTGGCCGCCGCATCCAGGATCTTCTGGGTGTTGCGGCGTGCATCACTTCGTTTGGGTGAGGTCTCCGTGGACTGTGGGGGGTGGTGAGTGCGGCGCTCGGACATGGCTCAGTCTCCTCGATTGACAAACGGAGCTCTGCTCCGCATAATTGTGGAACGACGTTCCACTTAGTGGAGTATACCCGCTCCGGCAGCGACACAGGAGAGACACATGCAGGATCAACGCGTCGCCCTCATCACGGGTGCCAACCAGGGCATTGGCCTTCAGGTTGCCCACGACCTCGCGGCTCACGGGATCATCGTGCTCGTCGGTTCACGGGATCTGGCCAGAGGCGAAGTGGCCGCCCAGCGGATCGGTGAAGCCGCTCACGCCCTTCAGATCGACGTGACGGATCACGCCTCGATCGCCGCGGCGGCCAACCGAATCCGAACAGAATTCGGTCGCCTCGACATCCTCATCAACAACGCCGCCATTTCGAACACCGGCAAGCAGGAGGGCACCTCGGTTCAGGAGTACGCGCTGTTGACCCGTCCCAGCAACGTCTCGTTCGAGGAGATGCGCGCGATCTGGGAAACCAACGTCTTCGGGGTCCTGGCGGTGTACCAGGCGATGTTGCCCCTGCTCCGCGAGGCCCCAGCGGCCCGCATCGTCAACGTCTCCAGCGGCGCAGGCTCCCTCACCAGAAACTCCGACCCGAATGCGTCCACGCGCTCCAGCTTCGGTCCCGGCTACCCGGCATCCAAGACCGCGCTGAATGCCCTGACACTCGCGATGGCGATCGAACTGGAACACACCCCCATCAAGGTCAATGCCGTGACGCCCGGCTTTATCAAAACGAACCTCAACAACTATGCCGGAACGGGAACAGTCGAGGAGGGCGCCCGTGAAATCGTGCGCGTGGCACTGCTGGGTCCGGACAGCCCCACCGGCACCTTCACGGATGCCAACGCGGCCACCGTCCCCTGGTGATCACCGCTCACCGTGGCCGGCGGAATTCCAGATGACTCCTCGCTGTCCTCCGGGGCGTCTGCAGGGACGATGGAGCCGCGCGGATGCCTGCACGAGGAGATGCGCAGATGGCACTGTCTCGCGGCAGACCGCCAGGGTCCACAGTACGCCGCACCGGTGCCCACGCACGAACTTCTGAACGCGGACGTCCCTCTCGACGCTGAGGTGACCTCCTGAGAGCGTCGCGCTCACGGGCGGTGGTCGCCTGTCCAGCGACCCGGCACCCGCACGAGCATCACCAGACACGTGAATCCACGCGCTTTAGTGCCGCTGACGCACCAACAGCTGTTCGATCTCGGCTGCGCGCTGTGGGCGGTACCAGTAGTAGCCCTGGGCCAGCCGGTACCCGAGCTGCACGACGGTGTCACGCTGGGCTGCGGTCTCGATCCCCTCGGCGAGCACTTCACACTGCAGGGCGGCCCCGAGGTCGGCCACAGCGCGCAGCAGCGGGGCGTCATCCGCGAAGGACCGGTCCCCTTTGAGCCGGTGAACCGCGAATCGGCGCAGCTGGGCCAGGGAGGAGCAGCCGCTCCCGAAGTCGTCGACGGCCAGCTGAACACCGCCCTGGTGCAGGTCCGAGAGGTTACGCATCGACACCTCGCTGCCGTCCAGGAGCGCGCCCTCGGTGATCTCCAGGCTGAGCAGGTGCGGTGCCCGCCCATGGGCCCTCAGGGCGTCGCGGACGTGCCCACTGAAGTCCGCACGCTGAAGTTGAACAGGGGAGACGTTGACCGCCAGACCCAGGTCCGGGTGGAGCGGCGACCAGGCGGTGGCCGCCGCCAGCGCGCTGTGCAGCACCTGCACCCCGAGCTCATGGATGAGGTCGGCCTCCTCCGCGACGCGAATGAACTCATCCGGGGCGACCGTCTGCCCGTGGTGATGCCAGCGGGCCAGCGCTTCGACGGCGACGATCCGGGTGGTGCGCGGGTCGACGATCGGCTGGTAGACGACCCTCAGGGCCGAGGTGTGTTCCGTGAGGTCGCGTCGCAGCTGCGTTTCCAGGCTCATCCGGCGGATGGCCATCTCCCCCATGCGCTCGTCGAACATCCGGATGGTGGAGCGGCCAGCACTTTTGGCGCGGTACATCGCGGTGTCCGCTTCACGCAGGACGGCGTCCAGGTCCTGACGGCGTCCCCGCGCAAACGCGATGCCGATGCTGACGGTGACGAAGAGGCGCTGCCCGGCGACGTCCAGGGGCGCGCGCAGGGTGTCCTGCAGGTGCGCGGCCACGACCAGCGCGTCGGAGGGCCCGTGGATGCCCTGGGCGATGACGACGAATTCATCGCCGCCCAGGCGGGCGAGCGTGTCGTCTGCGCGCAGGGTGGACCGCATGCGCCGGGAGACCGCCCGCAGCAGGTCATCGCCTGCGCCGTGGCCCAGGCTGTCGTTGATCAACTTGAAGCGGTCCAGGTCGATCAGCAGCACCGCCACCTCCGTCCCTTCACGCAGGGCGTGGGTGACGGCGCTGGCCAGGCGATCGGCATACAGGCGCCGGTTGGGCAGCCCGGTCAGGGCGTCATGCAGCGACTCGTGCGCGCGGCGGGCTTCCGCAGCCGCCAGGGCCTCGGTCGCCCGCACCGTACTGAGGCCGACGACCAGCGCCGCCACCCAGAAAATCAACAGGCTGCTCAGGTCCCACCAGGACGCCTCCCACGCGCGCTGGGCGAGCACCGCCCCGGACGGCAGAAGCACCGCGGCGAACGCACTCCACCGCTGCCGCCCCTGCAGGACCACGCCAATGAACGGCAGGTGGGCCACCAGGAGCAGCAGGATCGGGACCGTCGTGACCAGGATGTCGACAAAACTCCAGGTCAGCAGCAGGGCGTCCGCCACGATGATGCCCGCCCAGGTCCAGGCATGCCGCGGACGACCGGCGGTCCGCAGCACCCAGACGCTGATCGCCACCCGCAGCACGAAGCCGATCACCTCAGGCACCGCCAGTGCGGGGCTCCACTGGTGCCGTGGATCGAGCACGACCGCCGCCTGGACGGCCGCGGTGCTCAACAGAATGGCCGCCAGCAGCTGGTCGGGCAGCCGGTCCTCACCGATCCGCGTCCACCGCCGACGCGCTGACTGTGCCTCGTTGCTCATCTGGTCCCTTGCCCCCGCACGTTCATGGGATGGCGTCTCCCTGTCCAGAAGACCAGTCCGCACGCCAATGTGGGCGTGAACGCCCTTTGGAATGACTTGCGATACGCCACGCCCAGCCGGTTGGGGCCTTCACACCCAGGGCCGCGTCCGGTGCGGAGGGCTGAACCACCGACGAACCGCAGTCCGGTCGGGGGGTCCGCGGTGGGGCGCCGGATCACGCCGGTGCCGAACGCAAACGCAGCCCCTTCCCTTTCAGCCGCCCTGCTGCTGCCGTGTGCGGCGCCTGTGCCCTGCACCGGTGGGGTCGGCGCCGCGCCGGCGGCATGGCCGCGCCCCACCACTGGTCCAGCCGTCGCTGGAGGTGCACCGCTGCCCAGCGGCACCTGAAGCGGTTTCCTGTGCGTGTCAGCCATCCCATCATACCTGTCGACTCGTCGTGTCCCATCGCCGGCGGCCCCCTCGCCTTCTTTGCGGTGACCCACCTGCGCCGGGATCAAGCCCCTGACCGGCTGCGTGGCGGCACGGACGGGCGGGGTTCGTGTCCAGTACGATGGCGTCCAGAAGGGCGACGTGGCTCAGCCGGCGCCGTCCGTCGCGGAGCTGGGCAGGAGGTCATTCCCTGCCGGGTCCCTGGCTTGAGCGGTACGCTCAGTGTCGTTGCGTCGGTCTTGGTGCGCATGGCGTGAGGGGGGTGCGGTGGACGGAAGTCGTCAACAGGTCGCCGATCGTCTCAGGGGGCTCACCGCCCGGCGTGCAGGGGTGGCCGTCGTGCTGTGGGGTGAGCCGGGCATCGGCAAAACCCATCTGGCCAGAGCGGTGTTGCGCGAGGCCCCCTGCGCCTCGATTTCTATTCGTGCCCGTCAGCCGCTGGAGCAGGTCGCGCTGGCCGTGCCACGTTCGCCCCAGGCGGGTGCCTGGCTGGCGGTGTCGATCGAGCGCCTGGAGCGAGGGGAGCGGTTCACCGGTGAGCAGCTGGTGAAAGTGCTCGCCGCGCAGCTGGCCCTCCGTGCTCCGGTGGTCCTCCATGTCGAGGACCTGCACGAGTGCTCACCGGACCAGCTTCAGCTGTGGCGGACCCTCGCGGCGCGCGTGACCCGGACGCGGGGCGCCGGTCTGCTGGTCACCAGCCGCACCCTGCCCCAGACGGCTTTGAACCGGTCCACGTTGATCCGCTGAGCCGTGCCGAGTCGGATCTCCTGCTCAACGCGGACGTGGGCGGGAACCTGCCAGACGAAGCGCTCGCGTGGATTTTTGAGCGGGCGGCGGGCCATCCCCTCTTTACCGTCGAGTACCTCCGCTTCCTCGCCCGGCAGGGCCTGCTGTGGAATGACGCCCGGCGCTGGCGGTGGCGGACGCCAGAGCGGCACATCATCCCGGTGAGCGTGGAAGCGCTGATCGAGCAGGTCATCGCTGCGGCGGCCGGCTCACCCCCGCACCGCGCCGTCCTCCAGGCCAAGGCGATGCTGGAACCGGGCGTGGAAGCCGCCCGCCTGGCCGTCGTCGCGGGCCTGACGCTGGACGAGCTTCAGGCGGCGTCCGCCCACCTGACCCGGAGCGGAGTGCTGGTGGACGGTGAGTTCGCCCACCCCCTGTAGGTCGGTGATTCAGGGACGGACGACCCCGTCCGGGGCGCACCGGCGAGCGGTCCGTCCATGGCGCATCCGTGAGGTCTTCGCGGCACTGCGAACAAAGGGAGCGACTCGCCGTGAACCCTTCCCTTGGCCGACACGCCCTCTTGGGTGTCTGGCGTACCCTGAACAGCCGCGGTTGACGGCGCCTCCTGCCTCGTCTTCAGGTGCGGCCTGGCCTGCCAGACCGCGCCTCCGGACCATCAGGCAGGCCATGGTGAACCCGGACGATGCGGTGCCGGCGGGCATGGACGCTGAGGAACGCCGCCCTCCGGGTGCCCAGGCGTCCGCCCCGGGCCCCTGTTACAGGAGGCCGCGCCGCAGCGCCTTGACGGCGGCCTGCGTGCGGTCCGCCGCCTGCAGTTTGACGAGAATCTCCTGCACGTGCAGCTTGACGGTGCTCACGCTGACGTCGAGCGCGGCGGCGATGTCCCGGTTCGGGAGGCCGTCCGCGATCAGCCGGAGCACGTCGAGTTCCCGCGAGGTGAGGGGGGATCCGGCGTCGGGAGCGCGGACCCCGCCCAGCACATGGTGGGCTACCTGCGGGTCGAGGTACGCGCTGCCCGCGGCGGCGGCGCGGATCGCGAGCAGCAGCAGGTCCGGGTGGGCGCTTTTCAGGCAGTAGGCGTGGGCCCCGGAGGCCAGGGACGCGAAGACTTCCTCGCGCAGGTCGTGGGCGGTGAGCATCACGATCCGCAGGTCCGGCCAGCGCTGCTTGACTTCGCGTGCGGTCTGGATGCCGTCCATGCCGGGCAGGCCGATGTCGAGCACAGCCACGTCCACCTGCACCTGCGCCAGCCATTCCAGGCCCTCCTCGCCGCTTCTGGCCTCCGCCACCACCCGCAGGTCCGGCTCGAGGTTGATGGTCGCCCGCAGGCCGTCGCGGGTGAAGGCGTGGTCCTCGACCAGCAGCACACGGACCGGGTCACGCATGCGGGGCCTCCAGCGGGAGCGTCAGGGTGAAGCGGCTCCGGGCCCGGGCGGTGCGCAGGTAGGCCACGTGCCCGTGGTGCGCCTCCGCGATGCGGCGGGTGAGGTACAGGCCCAGGCCGGTGCCGCCCCCCGCACCGCCCGTGCGGAAACGCTGGAACAGCCAGCGTTCCCGGTCCGGGGGGACGCCGGGACCCTCATCCTGGACGGTGAAGAGGGCCTCCTCACCGTCGCCGGTCAGGCCGACGGTGACGGTCCCGCCGGGCGGGCTGAACTTGATCGCGTTGTCCAGCAGATTCTGCACCGCCCGCCTCAGATCACGCCGGTTGCCCGCAACGTGGACGCCCTCCAGTCGCGGTTCCAGCGTCACGCCCTTCGCGTCCGCGTGGGGGCGCAGGTCACGGATGACGTTGAGGACGACTTCCCGCAGGTGAACGGACTCGCGGTGCTCTCCGGTGGCGTCCCGGCTCTCGAACCGGGCGACGAGCAGCAACTGGTCCGCCAGGTCGAGGAGCGTCTCGTTGGCCCCCAGCCCGTTGACCAGGGTGGCGCGGTAGTCGTCCGGCAGGGAGCCGTACGCCCCTCGCAGGGCGGCGCGCATGTTCATGGCATTGGCCAGCAGGGGGGTGCGCAGGTCATGGGACACCGCGTAGATCAGGTCGCGCAGCAGCTCGCCCTGCTCGGCCAGCTGCGCGCGACCCTCGCGCAGGTCGTCGAGCAGGGCGGTGCGTTCCAGCAGCGGCTGCAGCGCGCGGATCGCCTCACCCGTCAGGTTCGGCGGTGTGTGCGGGGCGGTCAGGATCACCAGCAGGTCTCCCTGGGTGGGCCGGCGCAGCCGGGCCAGCACCACCCGGCCGCCGTCGGCGGCCCACACGTCCCCGGTGCCGACCGGGTGCGCCAGGAACTCCAGCGGCACGCGGGTGCCCAGACGGCTGGGCGGCGCCGGGTCGGCGCTCACGCTGATGACCCGCGCGTGCGGGGCGCGCAGCATCGCCCGGTCCACCGCGCCGATCTCCACCGTGAGCGCCCCGGTGAGGCGCTGCAGCGCCGCAGCGGCGCGTTCCACGAACTCCGCCTGTCCCAGGGGGCCGCCCATGTCCTCCGCCAGGCCGCGCAGGGCCCGCTCGCGCTGATGCTGCCGCTCCTGCTCCCGCAGCGCGATGGCCCGCTCCGACGCGGTGCGCGCGCGAATGGTCAGGTACCCGACCAGCAGCACCGCGAGAATGCTCACCGCCCGGTTGGCCAGGTCGGTCGGGTGCACGCCGTCACGCGCGCCGTTCCAGAGGCCCGCCCCCACATTCGCCAGCACCGCCAGGCCGGTGAGGTGCCAGGCGGTACGCCGGGACGCCCCCAGCGCCGCGAAGGCCACCGAGGCGCTGAGGACCGTCCCCACGGCGAGTGAAGCGGGCGTCAGGAGGTCCGCCAGCAGCACCGCGGCCATCAGGATCAGCGCCACCGCCCACACGGTGCCGTCGCTCAGCGGCAGCCGGGGCGGGGCGACGCGCTCGCGCGTCACGTCTCGGGTGGTCAGGGCAGACATGAGTTCAGGGTAGGGCACCCGCCGCATGCCGGGCCCTTCCGGACCCGGACCGTCCGCCGCTGCCGGAGGTCAGCCTGCGGGGAGGCGGGGGAGGTCGTGGGACGCGCCATGCCCGCAGGATGCGCCGCCGCTCCGGCCATGTCATCCGGTCAAGTGGCCGGTCCTGATGGCCACCTGGCCAGTCGGGCCGCCACCTGACCGATGGGCGGCGGGGGGCCGCCTTGCGAACATCACCGGGTATGAACCGTTTCGCTCGTGGGGTCCGCTGGTGACCTCCACCCCTGTCCGCGCCCCGTCGGGGCACCCGTCCAGCATCTTCGCGCCGCCGCTGGTCCGCAGCGCGCTGCTGGCCAGTTTCTCCAAGCTCTCGCCCGCGGCCCAGGCCCGCAACCCGGTGATGTTCGTGGTCTACCTTGGCACGGCCCTCACCCTGTACGCGACGGTGGCGAACGTCTTCACGCGCCGCGCGTGGGGTGATGAGCTGGCCGTCACGCTGCTGCTGCTGCTGACCGTGCTGTTCGCCAACTTCGCCGAGGGGCTGGCGGAGGCGCGCGGGAAGGCGCAGGCGGCGGCGCTCCGGTCGGCCCGTGAGGACGTGAAGGCCCGCCGCCGGGTGGGCGTGCGCGAGGAGGTCGTGCCCGGCACCGCGCTCACGCGGGACGACCTGGTGGTCGTGGAGGCGGGCGAGTTCATCCCCGCCGACGGGGAGATCGTGGAGGGCCTGGCCAGCGTGGACGAGAGCGCCATCACCGGCGAGAGCGCCCCGGTGATCCGTGAGGCCGGGACCGACCACTCGGGCGTGACGGGCGGCACGCGGGTGCTGTCGGACCGCATCGTCGTGCGGGTCACCAGCGGGCCCGGGGAGAGCTTCCTCGACCGCATGATCGCCCTGGTGGAGGGCGCGTCCCGCCAGAAGACCCCGAACGAGATCGCGCTGCTGATCCTGCTGAGCGGCCTGACGTTGATCTTCCTGCTGGCGGTGGTCACCCTGTATCCCTTCACGGTGTACGCCGGGGCGCCCGCGTCGCCCGTCACCCTGATCGCGCTGCTGGTGTGCCTGATCCCCACCACCATCGGCGGGCTGCTCCCGGCCATCGGCATCGCGGGCATGGACCGCGCCCTGCAGGCGAACGTGATCGCGAAGAGCGGCAAGGCGGTCGAGGTGGCGGGAGACGTGGACACGCTGCTGCTCGACAAGACCGGCACCATCACCATCGGGAACCGCCAGGCGACCCGCTTCTCGCCCGTGCCAGGCGTTTCCGAGCTGGAGCTGGCCCGCGCCGCCACCCTCGCCTCCCTGGCCGACCCCACCCCAGAGGGCAAGAGCATCGTGGCCCTCGCCCGGCGGCAGGGGGTCGTGGCCGAGACGCCGGAGGGGGCCGAGTTCATCGAGTTCACCGCCCAGACGCGCATGAGCGGCGTGGACCTCGCCGGCACGAGCATCCGCAAGGGGGCCGCCGAGCGCATCGCCCGCCTCGCCGCCGAGCGCGGGGGCCGGGTGCCCTTGGAGTTGCAGCCCCTGGTGGACGACGTGGCGCGGGGCGGGAGCACGCCGCTGTTGGTGATCGAGAACAGCCGCCTGCTGGGCGTGGTGGCCTTGAGTGACGTCGTGAAGCCCGGCATCCGCGAACGCTTCGCCGAGCTGCGCCGCATGGGCCTCAAGACCGTGATGATCACCGGGGACAACCCCCTGACCGCCGAGGCAATCGCGAAGGAGGCGGGCGTGGACGGCTTCCTGGCCGAGGCCACCCCGGAGGACAAGCTGCGCATGATCCGCGAGGAGCAGCAGGGCGGCCGGCTCGTCGCCATGATGGGCGACGGCACGAATGACGCGCCGGCGCTCGCGCAGGCCGACGTGGGCCTCGCCATGAACAGCGGCACCCAGGCGGCGAAGGAGGCGGGGAACATGGTGGACCTCGACTCGGACCCGACCAAGCTGATTGAGGTCGTGGGGATCGGCAAGGGCCTGCTGATCACGCGCGGGGCGCTGACCACCTTCTCCATCGCCAACGACGTGGCGAAGTACTTCGCCATCCTGCCCGCCCTGTTCGTGACCGCCTACCCGGAGCTCGCGGCGCTGAACGTGATGCGGCTGCACAGCCCCACCAGCGCCATCCTCAGCGCCGTGCTCTTCAACGCCATCATCATCCCGCTCCTCATTCCGCTGGCCCTGCGGGGCGTGCCGTACCGGCCCATGAGCGCGGCGTCCATGCTGACCCGCAACCTGCTGGTGTACGGCGGGGGCGGGCTGATCGTGCCGTTCCTCGCCATCAAGCTCATCGACCTCCTCATCACGCCCCTGCTGGGCTGAGGTGACCTCATGGATCTCCTGTTTGTGCTGCTGAGTCTCGTGTGTTTTGGCCTGTGCGTCCTCTACCTGAACGGGATGGAGCGGCTGTGATGCTCGCGCTGGCCCTGACCTCCCTGGCCCTCTTCGGCTACCTGCTGTGCTCGCTGCTGCGCCCGGAGGACTTCTGATGCCCGCCAACCTGCTGCAATTCGTGCTGCTGCTGGTCCTGATGACGGCGCTGGTCGTCCCGGCAGGCGGGTGGCTGTACCGCGTGGTCCAGAGTCCCCGCCACACCGCGGCCGAGCGCGTCACGTACCGCCTGCTGGGCGTGAATCCCGCCGAGGCGATGGACTGGAGGCGGTACGGCCTGGTCCTGGTCGTGTCCAACCTCGTCCTGCTGCTGCTGGGCTACCTGCTGCTGCGGCTGCAGGGCCTGCTCCCCTGGAACCCGGCGGGGCTCGGCGCCCAGGCCCCCGACCTCGCGTGGAACACCATGGTCAGCTTCGTGACGAACACGAACTGGCAGGCGTACAGCGGCGAGCAGAGCCTGTCGTCCTTCTCGCAGATGGCGGTCATCACGACCTGCATGTTCGTGTCGGCCGCGACGGGCTTCGCGGCGGCGGTGGCGTTCATGCGCGGGCTGGCGGGCCGCCGCGGCACGGACCTGGGGAACTTCTGGGTGGACCTCACCCGCATCATCTACCGGGTGTTCCTGCCCCTCTCCTTCGTGCTCGCGCTGATCTTCGTGTGGCAGGGGATGCCGCAGACGCTGAGCGCCTCCGCGAACGCGACCACCCTGGAGGGCGCCGTGCAGCGCATCGCGCTCGGCCCGGTCGCCTCGCTGGAGAGCATCAAGCACCTGGGCACGAACGGCGGCGGCTTCTTCGCCATGAACGCCGCGCACCCGTTCGAGAACCCCACGCCGCTCACGAACGCGCTGCACATCCTCTCGATGCTGCTGCTCCCCTCGGCGCTCACCTCGACCTTCGGGCGGATGCTGGGCAACGTCCGGCAGGGCTGGGTGATCTTCGGCGGGATGCTGGTGATGTTCGTGGGCTGCCTCGCCGCCGTGTACACCTTCGAGCAGGCTGGGAACCCGATTCTGACGCGCCTGGGCGCGGATCAGGCGATCACGGCCACCCAGGCGGGCGGCAACATGGAGGGCAAGGAGGTGCGGTTCGGGATCGCGCAGACGGTCCTGTTCGCCACCACCACGACCGCCGCGACGACCGGCAGCGTGAACAGCATGCACGACTCCTACACCGGACTGGGCGGCCTGGTGCCCATGACCGAGATGATGGTGAACAACGTGTTCGGCGGCAAGGGCGTGGGGTTCATCAACTTCGTGCAGTACCTGGTGCTGGGCGTGTTCATCGCGGGGCTGATGGTGGGCCGAACGCCCGAGTTCCTGGGGAAGAAGATCGAGGCGCGGGAGGTCAAGCTCACGATGCTCGCCGTCCTCGCCCATCCCCTCAGCATCCTGGGCTTCACCGCGCTGGCCGCGGTGCTGCCCGCCGCGCTCGGGCGCCTGAACAACCCCGGCCCGCACGGCTTCTCGGAACTGCTGTACGCCTACACCTCCGGCACGGCGAACAACGGCTCGGCGTTCGCGGGCCTGGGGGCGGACACCCCGTTCTTCAACCTGACCATTGGCCTGGCCATGCTGATCGGGCGGTACCTCACGCTGCTGCCGATGCTGGCCGTCGCGGGCCTGCTGGCCGCCAAGCGCCGGGTGCCGGTGTCGTCGGGCACGCTGCCCACCGACACCGCGCTGTTCGGCGGCCTGACCGTCGTCGTGATCGTGATCGTCGGGGCGCTGACCTTTCTGCCCGCCCTCACCCTCGGCCCGGTGGCCGATCACCTGCAGATGCTGAACGGCGTGGTGCTGAAATGACGTCCCAGAACGTCCCCGCGCGCCCCGCGCCGCTCGCCCGGCTGCTGCTGAGTGCCCTGCTCGCCGCGGTGCTGTTCATCCTGGTCACCGGCCTGGCGTACCCGCTGCTGACGACCGCTGTGGCGGGCGTGCTGTTCCCCCGTCAGGCGAGCGGCAGCCTCGTCACTCGCGACGGGCGCGTCGTTGGTTCATCGGTGCTGGGGCAGCACTTCACGGCCGCCCGGTACCTGCACGGGCGGCCCTCGATGACGAACACGACCGACGGCAGCGGGCCGCAGCCGTACAACGCCGAGAACAGCGGCGCGAGCAACTGGGGACCCACGAACGCGAAGCTCTCGGACGCCGTGCGGGCGCGCGTGGCCAACGTGCGCCGCGAGAATGACCTGGGCGCGGGCACGTCCGTCCCGGTGGACCTGGTGACCGCCTCCGGCAGCGGCCTGGACCCGGACGTCACGCTGGCGGGGGCGTTGCTCCAGGTGCACCGCATCGCGCGCGCGCGCGGGCTGCGCCCGGCCCAGGTGGAGGCGGTCATCCGCGCTCACCTCACCGCCCGGCAGTTCGGCGTGCTGGGCGAGCCGCACGTGAACGTGCTGGCGGTCAACCTGGCGCTGGACGCGAGCCGCTGAGATGCCCGGGCCGGTCCGCCTGACCCCACCGGGCGCCCCCGCCCCGCGCGGTACGCACCGCATCGTGATCGGCATGGCGGCGGGCGTGGGCAAGACCTGCCGCGCCCTGAGCGACCTGCGCGAGCGGCTGGAACGCGGGGAGGACGCCGTGATCGGCGTGCTGGAGACGCACGGGCGGCGGGAGACGCTGGAGGCGGCCGAGGGGCTCCCGGTCGTTCCCCGGCGGGCCATCCGGCACGGCCACGTCACCCTGGAGGAGTTGGACGTGCCGGGCCTGATCACCCGCCGCCCGCGGGTGGTGCTGGTGGACGAACTGGCGCACACCAACGCGCCCGGCAGCGCCGCCGGGAAACGCTGGCAGGACGTGGAGGCGTTGCGGGACGCGGGCATCGACGTGCTGTCCACCCTGAACGTGCAGCATCTGGAGTCCCTGAACGACGTCGTGGCCCGCCTCACCGGCGTGCGGGTGCGTGAGCGGGTGCCAGATCACGTGCTGCACGATGCCGACGAGCTGGTGCTGGTCGACCTGCCCCCCGAGGACCTGCGGGCCCGGCTGCGGGCGGGGAAGGTCTACGGGCCGGAGAAGATCGAGCAGGCGCTCGCCAACTTCTTCACCGTGCCCAACCTCACCGCCCTGCGCGAGATCGCCCTGCGGCACGTCGCGCAGGCGGTGGAACTGGACGTCCCGGACGGGCAGCCGGCCGCCCACGAGGTGATCGTGGTGGCGATGGCCGCTGAGGCCACCGCCGCCCGACTGATCCGCCGCGGCGGTCAGCTGGCCGAGCGCCTGCGCGGGGAGCTGCATGTCGTGTCGGTCCGCCCGGGACGACTGACGCAGGAGCAGTCCCGCCTGCTGGACACCTGCCGCGAGATCACGCAGGCGCTCGGCGGGCACTTCGAGCTGCTGGACGGCACGGGCGACGTGGGCATGACGCTCGTCGCGTACGCCCGCCGGGTCCACGCCACCCAGATCGTGATGGGGGAGACCAGCCGCAGCCGCTGGGCCGAACTGTTCCACGGAGACATCATCAAGACCGTGCTGCGCGGGACGCAGGGCACGGACGTGCACGTCATCAGCCGCGATTGAGCCGGGCGGGAGGACTGGCCCCGGAGGCCACCTGGCCGGCGCCTGCCGCGCGCCCGCTCGCGGATGGGGCGCGGCAGGGACGATGACCCGCGTCGACGAGCGGACCGGCTCTCGGCACCTCCGGCCGCGCGAGCCACGGTGGGCCTTCACCATGAGACGCTCGGGGTACGCAACTCTGCAGAACTCCGCGCCCCGTGTCTCGCACGTGCGCACGGTTTCCTTCGTCTGCTTGCTCGAGCATGTGGGGTGATCCATGAGCAGCGGCTGCAGCCAAAGGCCGCTGCTCTGGCGGCGCGTCACAGCTGCAGGCGACCTTGGCGCGGCGGCCGGAGGTGATCGAGCCGGGATTGGAGGTCCTGGACCGCGAGCTGCTCAACGGGGTAGGGGACATGGACCTGTACGCGCACGATCACGCGGGCCGGTTCGTGGTGGTGGAATGGAAGCGAGCGGAGGCGACGCAGGAGGCAGGAGAGCGGCCCGGACCAGCGACGCTCGCTGATTCCCCACCCCGCCACCACGGCGATCAGCAGCACCGCCAGCAGTCCGGCACCCAGACGCCATCTACTCCCGGACATGATCGAGGGCACTCCCGATCAACGCCGTGACATGCTGATCCAGCAGCCGGTAATACACGATGCGGCCCTCCTTGCGGAACGTCACCAGCCGGTGGGCGCGGAGCAACCGCAGCTGATGGCTGACCGCACTCTCGCTGATCCCCACCACCGCCGAGAGATCACACACGCACAGCTCGCCGGTGTTCAGGGCACTGAGCAGCCGCAACCGGGTCGGGTCGGCCACCGCCTTGAGGAGCGCGCTGGCGTTGTCCACACAACCGGTGTCCGGCATGGCCACTCTCGCCTTCAGAACCGCCTCCGGATGAACGCAGGTCACTTCGCAGGCGTCTTCTTGAGAAGTGAGCATCATTTCCTGATCATACCCGGGCCCAAGCGGCCGTTCCCGGACCAACATCACACCACCTCATCGGACAGCAGATCGCAGGGAACCCGGCCCTGTTCGATCTGCACCGTGGCATGCTCCACGCCAAAGTGCTCGTGCAGCTCATGCCTCAGGTGCTGCAGCCGCTCGTCGGACAGGCCATCCGGGACCACCAGGTGCACCGTCAAGGCCGTCTCGGTGGTGCTCATGCCCCACACGTGCAGGTCATGCACCCCGAACACGCCCGGCTGGTCCACCAGGAACGCCCGGACTTCCTTCAGATTGACGCCTTCCGGCACCGCATCGAGCGCGAGGTCCAGCGACTCGCGCAGGAGGCCCCAGGTGCCGTACAGGATCACCGCGGCGAGGAGCAGGCTGACCAGCGGATCGAGCCAGTCCCAGCCGGTGAAGACGATCAGCACTCCGGTCACCACCACGCCGGCCGAGACCAGCGCATCCGCGAACATGTGCTGGAATGCGCCGCGGAGGTTGAGGTCGCCCTTGCGCCCGGACGCGAACAGGTACGCCGTGATCCCGTTGATGGCCATGCCCAGCAGCGCCACCCAGATCACGGTGCCCCCGACCACGGGCGCGGGGTTGGAGAACCGCTGGATGGCTTCCCAGATGATGGCCCCCAGGGCGATCAGCAGCAGCACGGCGTTGGTCAACGAGGCCAGGATGCTGCTCCGACGCAGCCCGTACGTGTGTTTCTGCGAGGGCCGGCGCTTCGCCGCCAGGTAGGCCCCCCAGGCGAGCAGCAGACCCAGCACGTCGCTGGCGTTGTGCCCCGCATCGGCCACCAGGGCCAGCGATTTCGCCAGCGTGCCGTAGACGATTTCGAAGACCACAAAGATGGTGTTCAGGCCGATCCCGATCAGGAACGCCCGCCCGAAGTCCGCGGGCGCGTGCGTATGACCGTGGCTGTGGGCATGACCATGGGTGTGACCGTGTTCGTGAGCCATAATGGACCGCCTTCAGGGGGAAAGTTCAATCCGGTACCACAGCACGAAGCCAACAACAGGCGGCCGTGATCAGGGGCGTTTCCTGTCCCTCATTCGGTGAGCAGTTCCTCGGGAACGAGGGACCGCAGCGCTGCGGTCCCGAAGGACCGCACGATCTCCAGCGCCGGCCCATGCAGCAGGGTGCCGCCCAGCAGGGCCCTTAGGATTACCGTCCGGCTCAGTCCGCTGACGGTCAGCAACGTGGCACCGTGCGCCCGCCTGGCCGAGGCTCGAAGCCACGGCAACGCCTATGCACCGCAGCTCCAGCGTCAGGGCGATGATCAGCAAGCCTCCGACTGTTGCTCCGGCCGCGAAGCCCACGTCGGCGTTCGGGCGTGGCCGTGAACTGCCGCACCGCCCAACGCAAAACCGATCACCACCCCGACCGGCTGGTGACCTTTGGTCATCGCGGGAAGCCGCTCGCCAGCCACCACAGCGAACCCCACCCCAGCTGCGACATGCTGCACGAAGCGGCGCCGCCGCTCGCCCGGTGCCCGGGAGCAGGGTGGCAGGCACCGGAACGAGCGACAGCGAGAACATCTGGGTCAGGGGAGCGCTCAACCGAGCTGGAGGGCAGGATGAACGGCGATCACGAGCGTCAGGCGGTCTGGGGCACGCTGGTGCCGGTCGGGCGGCGCTGCGCTTTGTGGGTCCTGGCCTGCCAGCTGAGCAGGCGCAGGGCGTTGGCGGTCACCAGCGCTGTTGCGCCGGTATCCGACAGGATGGCGGGCCACAGCCCGGTGATGCCGAGCAGGGTGGTGACCAGGAAGATCAGCTTGAGACCGATGGCGAACGCCACGTTCATGCGGATGTTGTTCATGGTGGCCCGCGACAACTCCACCAGCTCCGCCACGCCGCGCACCTCGGCGCGCAGCAGCGCCGCGCTCGCCGTCTCCAGGGCGACGTCCGTGGCGCCGCCCATCGCCACACCGACATCCGCGGCGGCCAGCGCCGGCGCGTCGTTGATGCCGTCGCCGATCATGGCGACCGTCCCCGCCGCCTTCAGGTCACCGATCAGCCGCAGCTTGTCGGCCGGGAGGAGTTCGGCGCGCACGTCCAACCCCAGGTCTGCGGCGATGGCTGTGCCGGTGCGGGCATTGTCACCGGTCAGCATGACGGGTGTGACCCCCAGCGCCTTGAGGTCCATGATGCCCTGACGGGCATCTGCCCGGGGCTCGTCGCGCAGCGCGATCAGGCCCAGCGTCTGCCCGGCACGCATCAGCACCACCACCGTGTTGCCCTGCTCTTCGAGGAGCGCGGCTCGCTGCGCCGCTTCGTCCTGCAGGGCGCCCTGCTCCTGCGCGTAACGGGGGGAGCCGATCAGGACGGTCTGACCCTCCACCACGGCATGGACGCCCTGGCCGGGGAGCGCGGCGCCGTCCGTGACGGTGGGCAGGTCCACTGCCCCTTCAGCCTTGGCGTGGTCCACGATGGCGCGGGCCAGCGGGTGGCCGGAGCCCTGCTCGACCGCCGCGGCCAGCCGCAGCAGCTCCGCCGTCCCGATGCCGAACGGGACCAGGTTCGTGACCTGCGGGTGCCCCGCCGTGAGGGTGCCGGTCTTGTCGAACGCCACTGTCTTCACGCCGCCCATCGCTTCCAGGGCCGCGCCGCCCTTGATCAGCAGGCCGCGCCGCGCGCCGGCGGACAGCCCGGAGGTGATGGCCGCCGGCACCGACAGCACCAATGCGCAGGGGCAGCCGATCAGCAGCAGCGCGATGCCCTTGTAGAACCACGCGGCCCAGTCTCCGCCGAACAGCAGCGGCGGCAGGACCGCGGTCAGGGCGGCCACCAGCACCACAAACGGGGTGTAGACCCGGGAGAAGCGGTCGATGAAGCGGGCGGTGGGGGCCTTGCTGGCCTCGGCCTGCTCGACCAGGTGGATCATCTGGGCGATGGTGTTGTCCCTGGCCTCCTTCTCCACCCGGATGGTCAGCACCCCGTCGGTGCTGATGCTGCCGGCGTACACCGCGTCCCCAGTCCCCTTGTTCAGCGGCATGCTCTCGCCGGTCACGGGGGAGTCGTCCACACCCGCCCGCCCTTCGGTGATGACGCCGTCGGCGGGAATCCGGTCGCCCGGCTGCACCTGAATCAAGGTGCCGACCTTAAGGCTCTCGACCGGCAACTCGAAGACCTTGCCTTTCTTGAGCACCTTCGCGGTTCTGGGCGTCAGGGCGGACAGGGCTTTGATGCCGCTGCGGGCCCGGCCCACGGCCACCCCTTCCAGGAGCTCGCCCACCGCGAAGAAGAACACCACCACCGCGGCCTCGGCGGCCTGCCCGATGAGGAGCGCCCCGATGGCGGCCAGGGTGACGAGGGTGTTGATGCTGAAGGGATCGCCGGCCCGGCCCGCGGCGTAGGCCTTGCGGGCGAGCGGCCAGGTGCCCAGCAGGGTGGCGGCCAGGTAGCCCCAGAAGGCCAGACGTGGTTCGAGCAGGCCGAACACATAGGCCAGGACCAGCAGGGCGCCGGAGGTCACGACCAGCTGGCCCTGGCGGGTGCGGTACCAGGGCTTGGGCTGCGTGGCCTTGGCGTCCGTGGTGCCATTGAGCAGCTGTGGCTCATGGCCCAAGGCCCGCAGGTTTTTCTCCAGCACTTCGCGTGGCGTGGTGGCCTCGTCCAGCGTGAGGGTCAGCGTCTGGGTGGTGAGGTTGGTTCGGGCGTTCTGCGCGCCTGGAAGACGTTCCAGCGCCCCTTCGATCTTCCGCACGCAGGTCGGACAGTCCATCCCCTCGACAAAGTAGTCCAAGGTTGGTGGGGTACCTTCTGGGGGACGCACAGATCCGGTCATGCCTCCACTATATCTGAACAGCTACTCAGATGTCAGCCCAATCGAGTCGCGCCAGCCCATCACCTTCAGCAGCCCATCCGGGCTGCCTCTTCCATAAAGCAGGGTCCGTGCGCCCCCAGCGCCTCCCGTCCCCAGCGCATCAGCGGCGCGTGGCACGAGCAGAGGTCCATCGCGGCTTCTGACCCGCGGGGATGTCCTGGCCTTGGATCCAGCGCGGAATCCGGGACAGGCCGCCGGACACCCAGACGCCGGAACGAGTATGAAAGGCTTCCATCCCTGCAACCACCCGGACCAGGAGGACCACCATGAAGTGATGGCTGCCGTACCCCGTGCTGCTCCCCGTGATGGTCCGCTGTTCACCGATGCTGGGACCCACCGAGGGGGGTCATTCAGACCTTCGTGCTCGCCCGAGGACCTCACCGGAGGTCCTGCCACGATGGTCACCTGGACCAACCGGGTTACCGCGCCGCACACCGCCACCTCGGACGATGGCAGCTTCACCACGGGGACGCTGGCCGCCGGGCAGTCCGGCTCGGTGACCTTCGCCACCGCTGGCACCTTCCCCTGCTTCTGCGGGGTGCACCCGCGGATGAAGGGCGTGGTGCAGGGAACGGCCCCCTGATTTCCCGACCGCCCCCTCTCTGCGTGAGACGTGCGGCCTACCGATCGGTTGTCGCCCCGCATCACACCGCGTCCTCCTCACTTCACCGCACGACGATGCCCTGGGGGTTGGCCTTGCTTTCCGGCTCGACGTGGATGGTGACCAGACTGCCCTGGAAGACCCGCCGGAGGCTGTCCTTCAGCGCTTCGCAGATACGGTGTGTCACCTCGACCGGCATCTCGCCCGGCACCACCAGGTGACACTCGATGAACGTCACCTGACCGGCCCTGCGGGTCCGAACGTCATGCGCTCCCAGTGCGCCGTGCGCGTACCGGCTGATGCGCTGCTGCACCTCCAGAGGAGCTGCCTCGTCCAGCCGGCGTTTGAGGCTTCCGCGCACCAGCCGGTACCCCACCGACAGGATGTCCAGCGCGGCGGGAAGTGCGTACACTCCTTGGGTGTGACGCCGCTTGACGTGCTCGTGTTGACCCTCATCTTTTTCTGCACCAGCGTGATCAGCGTCGTGACGGGCGCAACCTCGCTGATCACCGTGCCCGCCCTCCTGGCCTTCGGCGTTCCCGCCACCACGGCCCTGGGAACCAACATGCTGGCCCTCACCGTGATGAGTGTGGGGGCCTCGGTGCCGTTCTGGCGGGGTGACGCGCTGGACCGCCTGCGGCTCCCGCTGCTGCTGGGTCTCACGGGGGCGGGTTCGCTGCTGGGGGCCCTGCTGGTGTTCGTGGTTCCGCCCGCGCTGCTCCCGCTGATCATCGCGGCGGCCATGCTGGTCGTCGCCGTGGTGGTGCTGCGGCCCGGCCGCACCGCAGCAGCGCTTCAAGCGCCCACCCGACAGCGTCAGGTGGTGGGCTACGGCCTGACGCTGCTGCTCGCGGTGTACGGGGGCTTCTTCAGCGGCGGCTATGTCACGCTGCTGACCGCCGCGTTTCTCACGACATTTCGCCTGCCGTTCTTGAGGGCCGTCGCGACCACGAAAGTCATCAACGTGGCCTCCTCGCTGGTGGCCACCGTGATCTTCGCCACGCGGGGTGCCGTGGACTGGCGCCTGGGGGTCGTCCTCAGCGGCGTGATGTACGCGGGCGCCACCATCGGCGCGCGCTGGACCCTGCGCCTGGAGGAACGGCGGATCCGGCAGCTGTTTGTGGCCACGGTCCTGCTGCTGGCCCTCAAGACGCTGGTGTTGGATGTGCCGTGGGCCCGCCTCGTGTCCGGCCAGGGGCTGTGATCGGCGCTGAGGACGCTCAGGGCGGCCCGGTCGCGGCCCGACCTTCACACCAGCCGCTCGACGCTCACAACGTCCTTCCAGACGCCTTCGAGCTGCCCATGCCGCTGGTAGGTACCCACCTCCCGGAAGGCGAGGAAGTAGCGGCTGGCGTGGGGGGACGAGCTTCCCGTACCCGGCATCCCGGGCCGCGGCGATCAAGGCGTTCATCGCGGCCCTGCCCGCTCCGCGAGCACGCGCGCGGCGTTCGACGTATACGCTGAACGCCGCAATGCCGGCGTAACAGTCCCGGGGCCGGGAGGTGGTGGCGAACGCAATGACCTCCCCGTGCCGACCGATAACCAGCAGGGGGTGCGCAGCCATGTTGCTCCTGCGCTCCCCACTGGACTGAGGTTGGTGTGAGCCCTCTTCACGGCCGTGCACCCCGGGTGAAGAGCGGACGCCTTGCTGAACCACGGTGCACACCGTGGTCCAGCCGTGCTCAGGCGGCCACCGGCGCTGGGTGGGGGGGCGAGCCAGGCCGCTCGAAATGGACGCGGTTGAGCAGC
The DNA here is from genome assembly GCF_040256395.1 of Deinococcus sonorensis KR-87. Lineage (NCBI taxonomy): Bacteria > Thermotogati > Deinococcota > Deinococci > Deinococcales > Deinococcaceae > Deinococcus > Deinococcus sonorensis. The sequence goes on from NZ_CP158298.1 coordinate 37,888, forward strand.
AGGGCATTCACCGTCACGATGACGGTGCTGGCACTCATCAGCAGCGCCGCCCACTCGGGGCGCAGCAGGATGCCGTACGGCGGGTACAGCACGCCGGCGGCGAACGGGATGGCCAGGATGTTGTAGATGGCTGCCCAGAACAGGTTCTGCACGATCTTCCCGCGCACTTTCCGGGCGAGGTCGATGCTGCTCGCCACGTCCGCCGGGCTGCTCCGCACCAGAATCACGTCCGCCGTTTCCACCGCGACGTCGGTGCCGGCCCCAATGGCCATGCCCACGTCCGCCTGTGCGAGCGCCGGCGCATCGTTCACTCCGTCGCCCACCATTGCCACCGTGCGGCCCTGCCCCTGCAGTTCCTGCACTTTCGCGGCCTTGTCCTGCGGCAGCACCTCGGCGATGACCGTGTCCATGCCCAGCTGCCGCGCCACCGCCTCGGCCGTGTGACGGTGGTCGCCGGTCAGCATCACCGCCTGAACGCCCAGGGTCTGCAGGGCCCGCACGGCCTGCCTCGCCGACTCCCTGACCGTGTCCGCCACGGCCACCACGCCCAGTGCCTGTCCGTCCGCCGCGACGTACATGGCCGTCTTCCCGTTCGCCGCCAGCCGATCCACCTCGCCCGGCAGGTCGCCCAGAGCCACTCCTTCGCGGTCCATCAGCTTGCGGTTGCCGATCAGCACCCGCCGGCCCTGGACGGTGGCCTCCACCCCGTGCCCGGGAATGCTGTCGAACGCTTCTGGCGCCTGCGTCGACAGACCCCGGGCCTTCGCGCCTTGCACGATCGCCTCTGCCAGCGGATGCTGCGACGGTTGGTCGGCCGAAGCGGCCAGGCGCACCAGCTCCGCCTCGCTGACGCCCGGGGCCGGCACTGTGTCCGTCAGAGCGGGTTTCCCCTCGGTCAGGGTGCCGGTCTTGTCGAAGATGACCGTGTCGACCCCGGCGGTCGCTTCGAGTGCCGCCGCGTTCTTGAACAGCACGCCCTCCCGCGCGCCCTTGCCGACCCCCACCGTGATGGCGGTCGGGGTGGCCAGGGCGAGCGCATCCGGGCAGGCGATCACGATGGCCGACACGGCCGCCGTCAGCGCGAACACCACACCTTCATGGCCCAGGAACGTCCACGCGAGGAACGCGATGAGTCCCGCGCCGAGCGCCACGAACACCAGCGTCTTCCCGGCCAGGTCCGCGAGGCGCTGCGCCGGGGCCTTGCTGGCCTGCGCGTTCTGCACCATCTGCACGATGCGCGACAGGGCCGTGTCGGCCCCCACCGCCGTCGCCCTGAAGTGGAAGGCTCCGGTCTGGTTGACGGTACCGCCCGTGACCTTCGCACCGACCGTCTTTTCCACGGGAATCGGCTCGCCGGTGATCATCGACTCGTCGACGTAACTGCTGCCGCTCATCACTTCACCGTCGACCGGTACACGGTCCCCGGGCCGTACGCTCAGCTCGTCCCCAACGACCACCTCCTCAAGTGGCAGCTCCTGCTCCTCCCCCTGCCGCACGACCCGGGCGGTCGACGGGGCGAGCTTCAGGAGCGCCTCCACGGCGCGTCCTGTGGCGAAGCGCGAGCGCATCTCCAGCCAGTGGCCCAGCAGGGACAGGGTCGTCAGCATGGCCGCCGCCTCAAAGAACACGTCGCTGCCCTGCAGGAAGGACGTGGCGTACACGCTGAACAGCCAGCTCACGAGGATGCCGGTGGCAATCAGCGTCATCATGTTCGCCTCGCCACGCTTCAAAGCGCGCCACGCGGCGGAGCTGAACGGCCACCCACCCCACCACACGACGGGTGTGGCCAGCAACAGCCCGAACCACGCCATCGAGAGGCCGAGCGGCGGCGTGGCCATGAAGCCCAGCGTCTCCCCGATGGGTGAGTACAGCACGACCGGCAGGGTCAGCAGCAGGCTGACCACGAAGCGCCGCAGCATGTCGTTCACCATGGCCTCGCTGTGTCCGGCGTGCTCACCGTGGCCCATCGCGGCATGCGCGTCATCGGCAGTGTGGGTCATGCCGTGATGGTGGTCGTGTTCGCCCGCCGCGGGCCGCTCCTGCAGTTCGGCCGCACGGTGCTGCGAGGGAGTGGGGGTGTGAGGCGCCCCTCCCTGCTGGTGATCATGCCCGGCCACCGGATGCCCCGGCTGCGTGGTGGATGGCCTGCGGTCGCAGCAGGCGCAGTTGTACCCAGCCTCCTGCATCCGGTGCCGGAGTTCCGCTTCCGTCACGGCCAGCGGCTCGTACCCCAGGTGCGCCACGGCCCGCGTACGGTCGACGTGGACGGCGGTCACGCCCGGCACCTGTGCAAGGCGCCGCTCGAGGTCTGCGAATTCCGAACCGTCGTGGCAATTCTGGAAGGCGACTTCCAGAACGGCCGCTGCCGCTGGGTGATGCCCGCTGTGGTCGTGCGTCGTCATGCCTGCCTCCTGTCCACCCGGCGACCGTAGGCCGGGCCTGTTCAGCTGCTATACAGCGTCACGCGAGGAGCTTTTCCAACCTGGGGCGCTGCTGGTCGAAGGGACTGGAGAACACCTGTTTACCGACTACGGTGATGGGGGCAGCGCGCACGCCGTACCGGGCGTTGGCCTCATCTGCCACGGCTGAAGGGGTCAGGGCTCGCTCCTCGAAGGGAATGCCGTGCCGGGTGAGCCAGAGCCGCAGGGCGTGGCCGTCGGGGCAGGTGGGCGTGGCGTACAGGATGACCGTTGGCATGGGGACCCCCATTCACAGAGGCGGACGTACGTCCGCCCCCGCTGGCGCTGAACTGATCGCGTGGGTTCAGGCGTATTTGATGACTTCCATCAGCTCCTCGACCAGTTCGACCTCGTCGCCGCGGGTGGCCGCCGTGGCCACATGCGCTTCGAGGTGGCCGCGCAGCACCACGCTCGCCGCGCCGTCCAGAGCACCCTGAACCGCCTTGATCTGCCGCAGCACATCGACGCAGTACGCGTTGGGGTCCTCCAGCGACCTGCGGATGCTCTCCAGATGTCCGCGGGCGATGGCGAGACGACGCGCGGCCCGCTTGCGGCTGTCCTCCGGCATGCACAGATGGTGACCCGCGTGGTGGTCCCCCTAGTGAGGGACCTCAGCGGTTGTCTCCTGCGCCATTACGGGTTCGCCACCTGGGCGCCGTACCCCTCTTCGACGACTGCCGTAACCAGTTGCTCCGGTGCGGCGTTGCCCTGCACGACGGCCTTGCCAGTCTTCAGGTCCACGTGCGCGTCGGTCACGCCAGGGACGCCCTTGAGGGCTTTGGTCACGCCCACCTGGCAATGGCCGCAGGTCATGCCGCTGATGTTCAGTTCAATCTGGTTCATGGTCTTCCTCCTGCTCCCAGGCTATATCCTCCCCCCCAGGGTGTCAATACGCTGCAGTCTCCAACATGACTGGATAGGCCATTAGTGGCCGCTACTTGCGACTACCCCTCCCCGGGATCTATGCTGAGCGCATTGATACCTCCCCAGGGGGATGAGGAACGGGAGATGCCGAAGACCATCGGAGCTGGCGGGCAGAGCATGACCTGCGCCAGGTGCGTCGGACGGGTTGAGCGTGGTCTGAAGAAGGTCGATGGGGACCTGAACGCCGGGGTCAACCTGGCCACTGAGCGCGCCACGGTCCGGGAGCTGCCCGGCAGCGTCAGCCCCATCATCCGGGACGCCGGATATGAGGTGCTGGAGGAACCGGCGGGCCTCAGCCGCAATGATCAGCAACGCGAGGCGCGAGAGCGCGAAGTCACCCACCTGCGCGGTCAGGTGGTGTTCAGCGCGGTGTTCGCGCTTCCATTGCTGTTGCTGGCCATGGTCCCCATGCTGATCCCTAGGGTCGAAAACTTGCCGATGATGACCTTCGGGCATGACGTCACGCGGACGCTGAACAGGGTGATGCTGGCGCTGGCCCAGCCGACCCAGTTCGGTTCCGGACGACGGTTCTCCCGTCTGGGTTGGAAGAGCCTCAAAAACGCTTCCCCGGAAATGAACACCCTCGCTATGGGCATCGATATGGTGCTGGCAGAGGTGCTGCCCAGCGGGAAGAGCGACGCCGCGAAGCCGCTGCAGGCTCAAGGAGAGCGGGTGGCGTTCGTGGAGACGGCATCAACGACGCGCCTGCGCTCGCTCAGACGGACGTGGGCAGGGCCAGCGCCACGGGAACGGGCGTGGACGTGGAGACGGCGGACATGATCCTGTTGAGCGGGAACCTGCGCGGCGTCCCGGACGCCTTTGCGCTCAGCCAGGCAACCCTGCGCAACATCCGCCTGAATCTCTATTTGGGCGTTTGCCTACACCATCATCCTGATCCCCGTCGCGGCCAGCGTGCTGTATTCCGCGTTCGGTGTCCTGCTCAGCCCGGTCCTCGCCGCTGCGGCCATGGGGTTGTCCACGTCACGCCGGGGCCACGCTGCCGGATCGTCTCCTCGGGTGAGGCGGCGCTGGCGCGTCTGGATGCATCGACCACGGCCCGGCAGTGCCCACACCTGATCCTGCTGGACCGGAAATTGCCGGGCAGGTCCGGCCTCACGTTGTTGCAGCAGCTCACCCGGCACCCACAGCGCTGCCGCATTCCGGTCGTGATCTTGAGCGTGTCCCACGCGACCTGCGCTGTGCTCGCCAGTGACCAGGAAGACGCGTCCAGCTGCCTGATGAAGCCCGAGCGATCTAAGGACCGGATCCGGACGCTGCAGGCGCTGTCAGCGTTCTGGCTGCGCGCCGCCACCCTGGTGCCGTCCCGGCTGAACGGTCAGAACAGCGTTTGAAGGCCTGTGGCAAACTACCGCATGCCTGCACACTCCCTGCACCTGCTCGTGATCGATGATCTGCAGGAGGAAGCTGAACTGTTTAGAAGTGCTGTGGAAGAGGTCGTTCCTGAGGTGCGGCTGTCCAGCTGCACCACCGCGGAACAGGCGCTCGCCTTGCTCGCCCATGATGACGACCGGCCCGACCTGATCCTGCTGGACGTGAACCTGCCGGGCGTGTCCGGCCTGGAGCTGCTGCAGCGCATCAAGACGGATCCAGCGCTGCAGTGCCTGCCTGTGATCATGATGAGCACCTCATCGATGCCCTCCCAGATCACCGCGTGTTACCGAGGCTACGCGAATGCCTTTCTGGTCAAACCCCCGGGCTTCCAGCCGCTCATGGAGGCGGTGGAGGGGCTCATCCGCTTCTGGAGCAACCCCGCCCTGCGGCTTCCTCCAGCGGCCATCCACCGCCGGCGCTCCACACCGTTCAGCTGACTGCTCCTGGCTGGCGCAGCCGCGTCAGGTCCTTGAGCGGCGTGCGGCCGAACAGCCGGGCATCCTCCCGAGTGAACTGCGACGCGCTGACGTAGCCCACCTGACGGCTTGCCGCGCCCGCGTCCATCGCGGTGGACGCCAGCAGGCGGCGCGCCTCCTGGAGCCGCAGCAGCTTCTGGTACTGGACGCGACTGAGGTCCGTGATCGCCTTGAAGTGCAGGTGGAACGTCGACGTGCCCATGTGCACCAGCTCCGCAAGGGCCTCCACGCTCAGCGGTTCGCCGTAGTGCGTCCGCACCCACTCAATGGCCCGCGCCACCCGCTCTACGCTGGAATCCGCCTGTCCCAGCTGCGCCACGCGCCCCCCGACGCGGCTGAGCAGCAGGCGCATCAGGATCTCGTCCACGAGCATCGGGCCCAGCAGCGGCGCCTCGCGTTCGTCCGCCATCGCCTCCATCAGGCGCGCCGCGGCGCTCACGATTCCCGCGCTGGTGTCGCTCACGGACACCCCGCGGTGTGTGCCCTCGGCAGCCCGTGCGGATACGCCTTCAAGGTCAGCTCCGCGATGCGGCGTGGATCCAGGTCGATGTTCAGAGTGAGAAACGGTTCGCGTGGACGGGCGCGGGTCACGCGCGTCGCGACCGGCAGGTCCACCGAGTACACCAGCAGCCGCGACGGGTTGTATCCGTACACGTCCGAGCCCAGAAACACGCTTTTGGCGCCCTGCGCGACGATGCACAGCGCCGGCTGCTGCATGCTGTGGATGAGGTCCTCGTGGATGTGCGTGGACCGTGAAGCATGCACCCCGGACAGCCGCAGGTCAACGAGGCCGTCGTGCGGCGTGGACTGGCGCAGCAGTGTCCCGAGGCGCGCCACGTCGCCCTGGTGCGGCGCCAGGGGCGCGTCGAGGTGCGGCAGAGGGGGAGCGTTCTTCTCGGCATTCATGGGGTGGGTCTCCTGAACGTCAGGGAGCGTCACATCAGGAAAGGGCAGTGGCGAGGACGTGACGCTCCGGCGCGCTACTGATGGCCGACGATGGGGTGCGGGACGTACGGCGCCTCGAGGAACGTCACCTCTTCGCGCGTGAGCTTGACGTCCAGCGCGCCCACGGCCTCCTCCAGGTGCGACAACTTCGTCGCCCCGACGATCGGCGCCGTCACCGGAGACTGCTGCAGGAGCCACGCCAGCGCGATGCGGGCACGCGATACGCCATGCCGTTCGGCCAGTTCCGCCACCCGCGTCACGATCATGCGGTCCTGCTCGGCCGAGGCGTCGTACTTCATCCGCGCCACCTGATCGTGTTCTCCCCGCAGGGTGCTCAGGTCGCCCACGTCCCGCGTGAGGCGCCCACCCGCCAGCGGGCTGTACGGAATCACGCCGATGCCCTGGGCGCGGCACAGCGGCAGCATCTCCCGCTCCTCCTCCCGGTAGATCAGGTTCAGGTGGTTCTGCATCGACACAAAGCGTGTCCACCCGTGCCGTTCGGCCACGTGCAGGGCCTGTTGGAATTGCCAGGCCCACATGGCGGACGCGCCGATATACCGCGCTTTGCCCGCCTTGACCACGTCGTGCAGCGCCTCCATCGTCTCCTCAATGGGGGTGATTGGGTCCCAGCGGTGAATCTGGTAGAGGTCCACGTCATCCGTCCCGAGGCGCGTGAGGCTGTGGTCGATCTCGCTCAGGATCGCCTTGCGTGAGAGCCCCGCGCCATTCGGCCCGTCGCGCATCTGGCCGTGCACCTTGGTGGCAATCACGACCTCGTCGCGCCGGGCGAACTCGCGCAGGGCGCGGCCGAGAATCTCCTCACTGACCCCGAGCGAGTAGACGTTGGCCGTGTCAAAGAAGTTGATGCCCAGGGCCAGCGCCCGGCGGATGACCGGGCGGCTGTCCTCCTTGTTCAGCACCCAGGTGTGAATCCAGCGCTCCGGGTCCCCAAAGCCCATGCACCCCAGGCAGATGCGCGAGACGTCCAGTCCGGTGTGGCCCAGTTTCACGTACCCCATCGCTACTCCCGTTCCTCGTTTTCCAGAATGGGAGCGGTTCGTTTCTCAGCACGGACACTGGCGGTCCCAGCCCGCCATGACCTCGCTGCGTCCGGGTGGTGGACGAGCACGTCATCCGCGCCGCTCCTTTCACCTTCCCACGGTTGTCTCCGGCCTTCACCGTTCTGGTGAGCACCTCGGTCCGGGGCGAGGTGACGCTCATCACCAGGTCAGTGGCCCCGGTACTGCTCGTCAGTGACGTGCTCCAGCCAGGTGACGGGCGTGCCGTCCAGCGCTTCCTGGATGGCCAGGTGGGTCATGGCGGTGGTGGGGGCCGCGCCGTGCCAGTGCCGTTCTCCCGGCTCGAACCACACCACGTCGCCCGGGTGAATCTCGGTGATGGGACCACCCTCCCGCTGCACCAGGCCGGCGCCGGCCGTGACGATCAGCGTCTGACCGAGCGGGTGCGTGTGCCACGCGGTCCGGGCGCCGGGTTCGAAGGTGACGGCGTTGCCGGCGGCGCGGGCCTCGCCCTCGGCGGTGAACAACGGGTCCAGGCGGACGGCGCCGGTGAACCAGTCCGTGGGGCCAGTGGTGGAGGGACGGGAACCGCTGCGGTGGATCTTCATGGTGAACTCCTGTGGGCGCTCAGGTGAGCGTGCGAGTGACGCGCACGGCGCCTTGCTGCTGGAGGACGCCGATGCCGCCATCGAAGTGATCGAGGGGCATGAGCCCGGAGGCAACGCCGCCATCGCGGCTGAAGATCGCGAGGTTACCCCAGGGGGCATCGTACGCCAGGCTTCTCCACTGCCCCGTGCTGCCCGCGGGCGCTCCTCTGGTGAGCAGGCGCCTGGGGAGGTCGCTGATCTTCTCGGTGCCGGCGACGTCCGTCATGGTGAGGGGCAGCAGGGACGCGAAGTCCCGGGGGTGATGGTCAGAATGTTCTGTCCGGCGGTGAGGGTCAACTGCTTGCTCTTCCTGTCCTGTTCGGGGTGGATGCAGGCGGGCCCATGCGATCCATCGGCAGGGTGACTAGGGCTGGGTGGTGGGCCGCACCGCAAATTCGGTGACGTTGGTGTCGTCCGGCGGGTCCACCGCAAACGCCACCACGCTGGCCACCCGGTCCGGCGAGATGCCGTACTGCTGGTACAGGGCGCTCATAACTTCCGCCGCACCCGGATGCGTGATGCCGCCGAGCAGCTCGCTGGTGATCGCAGCGGGGTAGATGGTCGCCGTGCGGATGTTCGTCCCCTCCTGGGCGGACTCCAGGCGCAGCACCTCCATGAAGTTACGCACGTACCACTTCGTGCCCCCGTAGATCGCGGCGCCTGGGTCGTACTTCAGCCCAGCGACCGAGGAGGTGGTGATGATGTGCCCGCGCTTCTGGCGGATGAAGGTCGGCAGGACGGCCGCCACACCGTGCAGCACGCCCTTGATGTTGACGTCCACCGTCTGGCTCCACTCGTCGGTCTTCAAGGCGGACAGCGGCGCCGTGGGCATGATGCCCGGCGTTCAAGAACATCACGTCCACGCCCCGAACACCTCTTTCGCTCGCTCGACGACCCGGGTCTGGTCGGCCGGGTCCGTCACGTCCATTACCTGGTACACGGCCTGCCCGCCCGCGCTCTGACTATCTGCCGCGAGTCGCTTCAGCTGCGCCTCGCGGCGCGCGCCCAGCACGACCCGGGCCCCGTTGCTGGCGAGCAGCCGCGCGGTGGCCTCGCCGATGCCGGAGGACGCCCCGGTCACGATCACGACTTTGTCTTGAATCATTTCTCCGCTCCTTGTGGGGTGCCAGTCCGGTCGTGAGGCGGTGGAACACGCCGCCATTCATCTCCTCTTCGTGTGGCCGGCGGGACTTGCCCCGTGCGGCTGGGAAGGGGAGAGTGGGACTTGCCCCGGCACACAAAAACTCTAGGGAGGCGAGCACGCGCACACTTGCCTGATGATCCAGATTTTTCACCCGATCCTCCCGCCGTGATGCGGGAAGAACGGCAGGTGAGTTATGGAAAGCGGTGGGGGCCGTTGGGCTTCCCCATCCGTCGCTCTCCTTCAACGGTAACGAAAGTGCAGTTCAGTCCGTTCAGCGGAGGCGATCAACTTCGTTGCGTCATTGGTCAATGACGCAACGGAATCAGTCGGCTGACCAGCACAGCGTCGCAGACGCGCACAATCCTGTCGCAAAACCACAGTGAAAGGCGACAGGTTTGTGCAACAGGAGGAGCAGATGCTCATCGGTACGCCCGCGTCAGCCGGGCACACGACTAGGACACTGCCGCGCAGGTCGACGCGCTCACCCGAGCGGGGGCCGAGCGCATCAATCAGGAGGCCGCTGGAATCGCCCGGAGCCGCACCGCCTGCTGGATCAGCTGCTGCCCGGTGACGTGCTGCAGATGTGGAAGCTGAACCGGCTCAGCCGCAGCTTCAAAGACTGCTGGACCAGCTGAACAGCACGCAGGTCGGGATCCGCTCGTTGACCGAGCAGATCGACACCACCACCCCGGCCGGCCGGATGATGCTGCAGATGGTCGGGGCCTTTGCCATGTTTGAGTGCGAGATAATCCGCGAGCGTACCCGCGCTGGCCTGGAGAGTGCCCGAGCCCAGGGGCGGGTTGGCGGCCGCAAGCCCAAGCTCACCGCCCAACAGCGCACAGCTCCAGTGCGCGGGGTGCAGGAGGGACGCTCCAGCATGCCCGAGGCCGCCCGATTCTTCCAGGTGCACCCAACCACCGTCAGCTGCCGGGTGGCCTGAGCACAGCAGACGCCCCGAGCGGGCAGGCCACACATGCGCGCCTGGGAGTTACTGGGTGCCCTAAGCTCAGCGGATGCTGCCGCGTCTGATGACTGTGCTGACCGCCTTCAGCCTCTTCGCTTCGTCCGCCTCTGCCGTGGAGTGGGCGGCGGGGGTCCAGGTCACCGGACTCACCTCCGGCACCCGATCTGGTGGGCCCATGTCTCCCGGCGCCGCGCTGGCGGTTGGGGTGCACCTCAGCGTCGAAGGCCACGTGAGTGACACGTTGAACCTGCGCAGCAGCTTGGAGGGCAACGTCGGGCTGAACCGCCTGCCCGAAGTCCGGCTGGACCTGACGCTGCTGCACCATGCGGGCCGCGTGTACTACGGCGGGGGCGTGGGGTCCGGGCTGGTGGCCGACTTCGGCAGCAATGAGTCCGGCCTGCCAGGCATCGTGTTCTCGCCCATCACGATGTTGAACGCACATGCGGTGCTGGGGTGGGACCTTGGGAGCAGCCGCCTGGAGGGCGTGCTGCGGCTGGGGCCCGAACACGCCCTGGAGGTCCGGGCCATCTTCCCACTGAACTGACGGTTCGGCGCACCCTGCACCTTGACCCGCAGGTGCCCAACCAACTCCAGCGGTCCAGATCGCTCGTGCAGGCTAATCCGTGTCCGCGCGCTGGTCCTCGGCCGCCAAGCGCGCCTGATCCAGTTTCGCCTGCACCTCGTCTCCCTCCTGGGTGAGCTGCGCGGTCTGACGATGCAGGGTGTCCCGTTCCTGCCCGAGGCGTTCCAGTTCCTCTCGGTTCAGCCTGGTTTTCGCGCGGAGGTGCTCAATCGCTTCTTGTGACGTCACGGCCATCTGTTCCAGCTGGGTGCGCTGCACCGCGTGGGTCTGACCCTCGGCTTCGAGGGAACGGACCTGCTCGACCGCCTGCTGAGCCATCAGGTCCAGCTGGGCCAGCGCCCGCTCCTCGCCGTCATGCTCAATCTCCAGCACGGTCGCCACCATGTCGGCCCGGACCTGCTTCAGCTGCGCCACCTGCTCGCTGGAACTCGCCTCCTCCAGCGCGGCCTGGATCAGCAGTTCCAGATTTCTGGCATGGTGGTGCACCGACTCGCTCAGCAGGCTCAGCAAGTGGGCACTGACCAGCTCCAACGGGGTGCTCCGGACGTTGGAGAGGGTGTGCTGGATGCTGAGCGTCAGCTGCCGGGCGGTCTCAATCTGCCGCTGCCCTGAGGTCACGATCTGTTGCAGGGCCACCAGCTGACCGGGTTCGCCCTCCAGCCGCTCTTCGCCCAACTGCCGGAGGGTGGACGCGACCACCTGACGCAGCGTCCCGGTGTACGCGATCTGCTCACGGCCAGCCGCGATGAGCTGCTCGAGCACGTTGCGCTGGGCAAAGCCCGCCGCGCCCACGTGCTGCCGAGCGGCGTCCACCATGTGGCGCTCAGCGCGTTTGTCGGCATCGTCGGCGTTGGTGCCCGCCCGGAGATCGTCTGTCATACGGCAGTGTAGAGGAGCCTGCTGCACGGGGCAGCTTCCTCGGCGTGACCCTCGACTGGAGGACAGGCAGCCGCGGCCCACCACACATCCGGCTTGAGCTGAGAGGTGGGAGGCGAGCGGCCCAAGCGGAAGGCCCAGCAGCGCGTTGAGCTGGCGGGCAGGGTGCAGAAGGGAGCTTCAGCATGGCCGAGGCCGCTCGGCCGTTCCAGAAGCACTGGCCCCTCAGCTGACTGGTGGCCCTGGCGCAGCAGCCACCTGAGGACGAGAGGGCGCCTGCAGTGAACGTCTGGCGGGACGTCAAGGCATGCCCCAGCTGCCGGTCAGGACCTGCAGCCGCAGGTGGTGGGCCGGTCCCAGCAGGTTCTGGCACTCCGCGGATGCCGCAGGCCCGGCCCGCGGGACTTCGACAACCCGCTTATCCGCCGAACCCTTCCCGCCCTCACCACAGCCGCTCCGCACGGCATCGGGAAGTGCAGGTCCATCCCAGCCCGGACACGTCCAGCAGCTCAGCGACGCGCTGCGGCAGCTCCGCCTGCCCGAGGTCGCTCGCATCCTGCTGCCCGATGACCGGCGCCTGCCGTGCCGCGACCGGGTGCGGATCACCGCCAGCGCGCCGCTGGGCCTCTACCCCTCGCCCTGGGGAGGCGTTTCACCAACGTACTGGCCTGCGGACGCAGCTCCTGCCCGGTGTGCGGGCCGCGCATCAACGCCCGACGGGGCCGCGAGGTCGTCACGGTGGCGCGCACTGGAGGAGCACGGGCTGAGGAGCCAGCGGGTGGACTGGACGCCCCGGCGGGTGGCCCGGTGATGAAGGGCTGTTCCCGCCACTGACTCGACTGTTCGCCACGTCCGTGGGGTGATCCGAGACCGTGTTGGGCCAGGTTCAGGCGGGTTGGCCTGTTGCTTCATCCTGCCTCAGCCGCTTCCTCGCAGGGCGTGGCATGTCGGTGGTCAACATCACCTCGTCGCTTCCGTCGCTCCCGCCTTCTGCCAGGCCGTGTCGGACGAGCCGCTTGAGCTGGGCGACGCGGACCACGTCATTTCTGGCCCCTTCCCCTGGATGACCGTGAACGGTGTAGGCCAACGCCCAAATAGTTAGGGCTATAACCATTATATAGCTAATTACATGGATGACCTGTTGGCCTCTCGCGTCTGCACCGCCCTGATGCGGATCGGTACCAAGATGGCCACCGGCTTCGATCAGCACTTCGCGCCCCTCGGCCTTTCCCAGGCGCAATTCCGGTTCCTGCTCGCCGTGTGGGAGGAAGGGGGAGAGGCCGGCATCGCCCCCTCGGCCCTCGCCGAGCACCTCCTGGTCGAACGCGCGACCGTCTCCGTGCTGGGGAACGTGCTGGTGGAACGGGGACTGATCGAGCGGCGCCCCGGCGAGGACCGCCGGTCTCACAAGCTCGCCCTGACGGCAACCGGCGGGGCCCTGCTGCAACGCGCCGTTCCGCGCGCGGTCGGCCTGGCCGACTACACCCTCGGCACCATCGAGCCCGCGCACCTCCTGGCGCTGCGCGACCAGCTCGCCCTGATCGAAGCCAGATTGCGGACCGCTCCCCCGCCGGAGGAATAATCATGTCCGAAGTGCTCCATGTGGTCCTGCGCGCCGCGCACATTCTCTTTGGCATGGGCGGCTTCCTGCTCGGCGCCTTCGCCATCGTCCTGCCCAAGTTCGGGCGCACTGCCCGGTGGCACCGGGTGGTCGGGCGGGCGTACGCGGTGAGCATGGTGGGGATGGGAGTCCTGTCCATCCCCCTCTCGCTGCGGCAGGGGAACTGGCTCCTGCTGACCATTGGCGTGCTGACCCTGTTCTGGGTCATCGGGGGCTGGTGGGCGCTGCGCCGGTCGCTCCGGGCACGGGCCGCGGGACAGGTGGAGGTGGCGGGACGCCTGGTGCGCCGCCACATCACCCTGATGGGCTCGTCCTACATCGCCGCCTGGACCGCCTTTCTGGTGAACGTCCAGCCGCTCGGGGGCGGCGCGGTGCTCTTCACGCTGTACATTGCCGTCCCGTCCGTCGTGGGCAGCGTGGCGATCGCCCGGGCAATGGCGAGGCACCGTCCCCCACCCCCCATCATGAGCGCTGTCGTGGAGTGACCGGACCGAACGCGCCGGAAGACCGGCGGTCACCCCACCGCCGGTGCTCGCCTGCCGCGGACCTGGCCGATCGGTCCGGCTCAGAAGGACGCTGCGAGACACAGCTCGACCTGAAGGCGAGCAGCTCACGACAATGGCAGCCTCAGCGTCTGCAGTGAAAGGACGTGCGGGAGGTTCGTCGGCCCGTGAGCGTGCCCGGACCGTTCACCATCGACCTGAAACGGTCCAGCCCGGTCGACCACAGGCGGGCGGCGACGCGCCGCCAGCCCGCTTCCCACCGATGGCTCCCCCGGACCGCTCAGTCAGGACCGGATGGCCAGCGCCCAGACGTGAAATGCGGTCGAACAAGCATGACTTCAGCCTGAACCGGCTCGGAACACTTCATCGCTGGCCAGTAGACCAAAGGAGGTTCCTTCAGCCACGACCGTCAGGGAGGAGCGGAGAGGAGCTTCACCGCGTGTCCGAGCGTCCCTCCAATCGTGAGCCGCGCGCTTCTGTTCGTCTGGTCCTGCTGGCCGCGCCGCCAACCTTCGCTCGTGCGGCCCACGCCCAGCCGCACGAAGCCGCGGCCGTCCCTCACGCGTCCGAGTGGGCGGGAGTTGACTGACAACAGCGCGAACCGGGTGCGTTCAGGGAAGGGCGAGCATGCCAGCCCGGGGCGAACCTGTTGGCGTTGACCACCGGCGGACCTCAGGCCCTGAGGGCGCCTCCCGACCACCCCAAACACACCCGGTGTGAACAGCTGCATGAAGGTGGCCTGGGCCGTTTCTCCAGTGCTGTCCAGAACGGCTCAACAGGCCTTGGCTCAGCTGGGAAGGAACGGGTGGAGAAAGCTCCTAGGGTGAGGTGTCCTGGATGGGACCGTCCGCCGCCCCAGGGACGGGGCGCGACCCTTCATCCGTTGCGGTCCCCACGGCCTTGCGCATGATGTCGGGGCCTAGCACCCTCACTGCACAGGAGACGAGCCAGCATGGAACAGCGCTACATCATTCCGACCGATGCACACCCCACGTACCTCCCTGCCCCGGAGCTGAATCGTTACGACCGGGTGATCTACGAGCGGACCAGGGGTAGAGGCGCCAGTTCCAGCTCCAGGCTGCCGCTGGCACTGCTGGCCCTGGCCGGCGTGGCCGGAGGTGGAGTGCTGGTGTGGCGCAACCCGCAGCGCCGTCAGCAACTCACCGACAAGGCGCAGCAGGTGGCCGACAAGGCGCGCGAGATGATCCGCAAACGCGCCCGGGGGCAGGCGGACCAGCAGCCGCGGGAGATGCTGCAGGAACCTGCCCACCTGCATCCGACCACCGGCATGCCCACCGAGGTCAAGTCCGTCACGTCCAGTCCGGGCCACGCTGAGGGCCAGCGCACCGACGGGCCGGCCCTCAGGGTCGTCACGGTGGCGCTCAACGACGCGCCGGAAAGCACGACGGCCAAGGACCGCCTCGGCTGAATGCAGACTGGAGCGCTGCTGAACCGGGAGCAGTGACAGACGCCGCCTTCGAGAGACCGAGCTCGGTGGTCACGCCGACCCCGCCAATTCACTCCACACGCTGCCGGCCGCTGATGCGGCCGGCAGCGTGTGGACGTCACCGGATGGCGCGAGTGCCCATGATGGACCGGTGCCGGGCCGGCTAGGGGGTCGTCATGGGTGGCTGCCTCACCCGTACCCTTCGGCTGGGTTTAGCGGGGCCTTCCTCTGGGCAACGTGTTCAGGTGGGTTCCGGGATTCAGGAGTCGATGGGCAGAACGCGATGACCCTAGTGAGATGGTGAGCCCTGGAGGGAGACCCGTTTCCGCCGTGCGCTCCCTGTGGACTCTTCTCCTCCCTCAAGGGAATTCGGTAGTCTCGTCCACAGCACACGACACCGCGTCCACGTCCGCCCTGGAGGGCCTCGCATGACCCGAACCACTGCTTCGCTCCACCGCCTGAGCGCCGCGCTCGCCCCGCCCCGTGCCCTGCCGAGTGGCGCGCCGCGCGTCCAGACGAACAGCGGTGTCGTGCAGGGCCTGACCCTCCCGAGCGGCGTCCGCGCGTTCCGCGGGATTCCCTTCGCGGCGCCGCCCGTCCGAGACCGGCGCTGGACACCGCCGCAGCCCGCGTTGCCGTGGCCCGGCGTGCGGCTCGCGGACCGCTTCGCGCACCAGAGCATGCAGGCGCGCGTCTTCGGCGACATGATGTTCCGCAACGCCGGCATGAGCGAGGACTGCCTGTACCTCAACGTGTGGGCGCCCGCCACGGCCGCGCCCGGCGCGAACCTCCCGGTGCTGGTGTACATCTACGGCGGCGGGTTCGTGGCGGGCGACGGCTCGGAGCCGCGCTACGACGGAGAACGCATGGCCAGCCGCGGGATGGTCGTCGTGACGTTCACCTACCGGCTCGGCGTCTTCGGCTTCCTCGCGCATCCGGAACTCGCCGCGGAATCACCGCATCACGCGTCCGGCAATTACGGGCACCTCGACCAGGTGGCGGCGCTCGCCTGGGTGCGCGACAACATCGAGCAGTTCGGCGGGCACCCGGCCGAGGTGACGGTCGCGGGCGAGTCCGCCGGGTCGTACTCGGTCAATGCCCTGATGGCGTCGCCGCTCAGCCGCGGGCTCTTCGCGCGCGCCATCGGTGAGAGTGGCGCGTACTTCGGAGCGTCGCGCTCTGTGTCCACCCACGACGACGCGCAGCGTCACGGTCAGGCGTTCGCGACGCGCGTCGGGGCGGCGTCCCTCGCGGACCTGCGCGCCCGGTCTGCCACCGAACTGCTCGAAGCGTCGGGACAGCCGGGCGCGGCGCCGTTCCTGGCGAACATCGACGGCTGGTTCCTCCCGGCGCGCCCAGCGGACCTGTTCGCCGCCGGTCAGCAGGCCCAGGTGCCGTTGCTCGCCGGATGGAATTCCGAAGAACTCGGTTGGCGCGCGCTGCTCCCGGACGACCCCGCCCCTGAGACCGCGCGGGCGGTGCTCGCCCAGCGGTTCGGCGCCCGCGCCGCCCAGGCCGAACGGCTGTACCCGGTGTCGACGGCGGACGAGGCCAGGCAATCGCTCACGGACGTCGCGAGCGACCACTTCATGGGCTACCCCACATGGAAGTGGATGGAGGAACATCAGCGCACCAGCGGGCAGCCGGTCTACCGGTACTTCTACACGCGTCCGCGCCCGGCGCCGGTCGAGGCGGGCGTCACCGCGAATCTCGCGGGCGGCGTCACCCGGACCAGCGACGCGCCGCGTGACCCGCCCGCCACAGGCGCTGTGCACTCCGCGGAGATTGAGTACGCGCTGGGCAACCTGTCACTCAACCCGGTCTTCGGGTGGACGCCCGACGACCACACGGTCTCCCAGACCATGCAGGGCTACTTCGCGAACTTCATCAAGGCGGGAGACCCGAACGGCGACGGTCTCCCGCACTGGCCGGCCAGCCAGCACCGCGCGGACCGCCCCGCCTTGCGGATGCGGATTGACGTGGTCTCCCGCACGGAACCGGAACCGCGGGCGCGGTACGTGTTCCTGGACCAGACCGACCCCCGCTGAGCCCCGAACGACATCGGTCCAGACGGCGCCGTTCATCGCTCGTGCGCTGTCAGGGTGGCCTACGGGAGACACATGCGGCACGGCGGCCGCCCGCACTGCACCGCCGTTCACGTGACCTCCCCGCCCATCACCTCGTTTGGCGCTTCCTGTGTTGATCCTCCACGAATCCGCCCCCTGAAGGCCAGGGGCTTGGTCGCGCATGTGAATTGCGGGGGCCAGGACGTGGATCAGGACGCAGCGGACGGCTGCGCCTCAGGTGGAGCCGAGTCTGGGCTGCAGTCCTGACCCAGCCGCGCGAACGCTTCCTGAGCCGCGGCGATGGTGTGCCCGTCCATCATGCCGCTACCGGACGGATCTTGCCGTCCTGGCGTTTCGTGCTGGGTCAGGAGGCGCTGCAACGCCGGGCGGACGCGTTCATCGCCCAGTTCTCCCAGCGCCGTCGCGGCCTCCAGCCGCAACACGCCGTCCTCATGCTCCGTCAGGGCGACCAGCGCCGGGATGGCCTGCACGAGCCGTTGATCCCGGACCCGTCGAATGAGGGCGGACAGCACGACCGGGCTTCGCTCGGTCTGCAGCAGACGAACGAGCGCCGCCCGCATCTCGTCCTGTGGCACGCGGCCCAGGGTCAGGACCCAGCCTTGCCGCACAACACGGTCCTGCTCCTGATCCAGCAAGGTCAGCAGCAGTGGAACACGCGCCTGGAGTTCTGCCGGCGCCAGGTCCTCCACCGCACATGCGCGTCTTCGTGCGTGAAGAACGCTTCGAAAACGGGCAGGGGTGAAGGCAGAGATGGGTTGACGTACAAGGCTGTGCTGACGACATGCTGTGAGCCGAAGCCAAGTTCGATGGCCTTCCTGGTCAGGCGTTCTCCCGCTGCAGCAAACACAGCACGCGTTCCGACGCTTCCTTGCTGGTGTCCTGGGCGAGCACCCACTCCGCAGCCGCGCACCCAGTCCCCCGCCATAGTCTTCAGGGCCCGCACCAGCCAATCCAGTTCCGGTCCCTGCGCTTGGGGCAACCAGGTCCACACCGCCGGGTCCAGGTCCCTCACACCGTGGCTGCCCAACAGAACGAGGAGGTCCACCGCGACCGACGCGTCGGTGACCTCAGGCAGGGCGGCACGCAGGATGGCCAGCAGCTCCGCCTGGAGACTCGGCGCCCGAGGCAGGGTATGGCGTTCCATCCGGGTGACGGCGCCGCGACCGTGGTCGCCTCGGGTGCCCGGCTCCTGGTGAATGTGGAGTTCAGGCGCGGTCTGACCCTCTCTGCGCTGGCCCAGGGCTTTGGGAACGGTCCATTTGAAGGGACGCCGGCGAATCCCAATCCCGGCTCGCTGATGCGGGCGGAACGGGACGTTCACAGTCGTGGCCGGCCCGCTGGATCGGCCCACCTCGATGGAGATCATCGGCACCACCGCGTACGTGGTCAACATGGGTGGGGAGGTCTGGACCGTCGATCACATCGCCGGACCGCCATACGGTGCGTCCAGGTCCGTCCACTGACCCGGGCGACCGTACCCAGCCCAGCGTGTTAAGAGCGGCACCCCGAGGTGGGGTGCCGCCCTGCGTGCTGCAGGTGCTCAGCGCGATCTGGGACCCCCGAGGGGGGCCGGACGGTAGTGCAGCGTCCGAAGGTGTTCGAGCAGGATGCACCGCAGCCGGATCACGTGGTTCGCCCCTGTGCCGATCACCAGGAACCGTATCGGAGCAGGCTCACGTCCAACAGTCCGCCTGCTGCACCCTGAGGTGCGGAACCTGACCGGTTCCCTCGCTGGAGCTGAGCCCGGCCGGCGCCGCACCGACGGTCAACGCAGCGACGTGGTGCCTCCCGCGCGTGTTCTCCAGAGGCTGTACACCATCCCGCCCGCCAGGATCGACAGGGTGACGCCGAGGCTGATCAGCGGGTCGAGCTTGCCGAAGAAGTGGCTGTAGAAAATCTTGGCGCCGATGAACACCAGCACCAGCGCGAGGGCGGGTTTGAGGCCCGAGAAGCGGTGCACGAGGGCCGCCAGGGCGAAGTACAGCGCCCGAAGTCCCAGGATCGCGAAGATATTGCTGGTGTACACCAGGAACGGCTCCTGCGTGATGGCGAAGACCGCCGGAATACTGTCCACCGCGAACACCACGTCGGCGACTTCGACCATCGCCAGGGCCAGCAGCAGGGGGGTGGCGTGCAGCCGCACCCGCCCGAGCCGGTCAGCGGTCCGGACGAAAAAGCGCTGGCCGGACAGGGCCGGCGTTACCGGCAGCACCCGGCGGACCAGCCGGGCGACCGGATGGCGCTCGATGTCCGGCGGCGTGTCCTCCTGATGCCGCTGCATCAGCAGGCGCAGGCCGGTGATCACCAGGAAGGCCCCGAAGATCCACAGCACCCAGTCGAAGCCGGACACCAGGGCGGCGCCGACACCGATCATGACGCCGCGCAGCACGATCACGCCCAGAATGCCCCAGAACAGCACCCGGTGCTGGTACTGGCGCGGGATGGCCAGCGCCGTGAAGATCAGGCTGATGACAAAGACGTTGTCGAGCGACAGGGCCTTCTCGACGGCAAACGCGGTGTAGTACTGCACGGCCCGCTGGGCGCCCAGCGAGAACCACACCCACACCCCGAAGAGCAGGGCCACCGAGATGTAAAACATGCTCAGGCGGAGGCTGGCCGCGATCCCGATCTCCTGCGCCGGATCTTCATCCTCACGCTCGGCGTGCCCGGGGCGCCGCCGGCTCAGCAGGCCCAGGTCGAAGGCCAGCAACCCAAGAATCAGGGTCAGAAAGACCACCCACATCCAGGCGGGGGTGCCCAGCCACGTGGCATCGACGACGTTCATTCCGTTTCCTTTCGGAACCGCTGGGGAGGGACCGGGCGCACAGGCGGGACAGCGTTCCACCATGCCTGGGCAGTCGCTTCGCAGCGTTCCTGCCCAGGTCTGGCCCTCGCTCGACGCACCGGGAAGACGATGTCCTCCGTACTGACGGTCGCGTCGTCCTCAGCGTCGCTGAGGCGGTTACTCCCCTGGATACGCTCAGTGTCGAGGAGACACATGAACTCCTGATGTCCCCAAGTCCATGCGGATGTTTATCCAAGCTTCCGGCCATGGATCGCTAACGAAGATGCTTCACCACGTGCTCCACAGCTGGACCGGAGGAGGCCGCTGCGAGGTTTGACGCCGATGAGAGCAGCGTACGCCACTGCAACGCCTGGACGTGCGAAGGGCGATTGAGATCACGTGCGTGCCGGCTGGCTTGTGGTGAGCGGCCGCGTCGTGCTCGCCGGGTCATGCCTCGAACGAACACAGGCGCGCTTCAGGCGGCTCGAACGCCTGTCTCAAGGTTGGATGAGCGGGGACACCCGCATGTGCGGCCCGAGGTGGCCTCCTGGCGGGGTACGGTCGTGGTGGCCCACGATTCACACTCCACCGTCTTCACCCGGCGGGCCGGGAGGAATGCATGAAGAAGCGCACCGCGCCCCTCGTCCTGTCTCTGTTGCTCGCCGCCTGCGGTCAGCAGTCCAGCTCCCCCACCGCCGCGGACGACCCCTGGGCCGCGGAATACGCCGCCCATCCCTCGGACCCCTGGGTGTCCACCCACCTGTCCGCCCTGAGCCTGACGTCTGGCACCAACACCCTGGGCTACGAAAAGCCCACGTATGCCACGAGCGGCTGGGGTCCGATTGAAGTGAACCGCAGCAACGGCGGCCGCGCCCAGCTGGACGGAAACCCGCTCACCATGGGCGGTGAAGTGTACAGCAAGGGCTACGGCGTGCACTCCAACTCGGAGCTGCGCTATGACCTCACCGGCACCGGCGCCACCTGCACCCAGTTCTCGGCGTTGGTCGGCATCGACAACGAAGTCGGCAGCAAGGGCAGCGTGGTCTTTCAGGTGTGGGCCGATGGCGTGAAGGTGGCGGACAGCGGCGTGATCTACGGCAGTTTCCCGGCCAGGCGGATCACCGCGGACCTGACCGGGAAGAAACAGCTGCGTCTGGTGGTGACGGACGCGGGCGACGGGAACTTCTATGACCACGCCGACTGGGCCAACCCCGTCATCAACTGCTCTGCCGTCACGAACGCGAAGCTCACCCTGGATCAGAGCACCGTGGACATCTACCACCTGCATACCGCGGCCCTGAAGGCCCACCTGACGAACTTCCCCGCCGGTCCCGTGAACCTGCGGCTGGACTTCGTCCGGCCTTCTGACGATGGGATCTACCAGGCGCCGACGCAGGGCTCCATTGCCTTGACCACCACGCAGGCGTCTGGGAACGGGGACGTCGCCCTGTCCCTCACGGCTCCATATTTGACCTCCATCAACCCCTACTTTCCGCTGCTGGAGCAGGACTACCGGCTGGTGGCCAGCCAGCAGGGGAAAGATCTGGCCAGCGTCCCCCTGCACGTCTCGGAGAAACTGATGAAGATCAGCATCCGGCTTGAAGTTCCCGAAAGCGCCTACTCGGGACAGGAAAACATTCCTGGGGTCGCGGTCGTGACAGTGGAACCCCCGCTGGACACCCCGCTCCGCGATCTGCATCTCTCTGAGGCGGCTGGAGGAAACTTCAACGACGTGACAAATGTCGGGACCATGACCGGCGATGGACACGTCATGCGGCGGCCCTTCACCTTCACCGCGCTCGGCATCCCGGGTGAGCCCGATCAAACGCTCCTGAGCCTGTTTGGCTATTTTCCGAACGGAGGTTACTTCGGCGGGAAGTACGACTTCTATAACCCCGGTGCCTACTTGAGTATCAAGATCGTCCCCGCGCCCTGATCAACCTCGACCGCCGATGAGGGCCTCTGCAGCTGCCTGGATGACGTTCAGGCCGCTGCTTTCTCTGCGGTCCAGCAGATCCAGCGCCGTCAGTCTTGAGCCTGATGGGCATGGTCTCTGCGTGCTCAGCGGCAGCGTGCTGCCGAGCAACACCTGAGTCGCACGCACGTGACCAACAATGAATAACGGCCTGCAATCAAGCTTGTCTTGACCCCACCGGGCTGAGGGTGCACCGGCATCCGGCTGTAGAGGGGTTTGGCCGGCCTGCCGTGACGTGCCGCTTCCGGCCGTCACGGCTGAGGCGATGGCAGGAAGTGGCGCGTCCGGCCCACTCGCCCGACGGTGCGGTCCGCTCGTCTCTGCTGGCAGGGGCGTCCAGGCTGGGCCGCGGTCGTCACCGCCTGGCGCGCCCGGGCAGCCTCACGTTCCTGGGGCGAAGTGCCGGGCGATGACCTGCTGACCGAAGCGGCGCATCTCCTCGCGCTGCGGGCTGAACTGGATCAGCAGCAGGTCAACACCCACCTGTTCGTACTCACGGATGCGCGCGGCTATCTGCGCCGGTGTGCCCACCAGCCCCGGGCGGAGCCCTCGGTTGCTGACGCTGTACTCCTCCAGGCTGACGTCGCTTTCAAGCTGGCTGCCACGAACGAAGTCCTGATACGAGGCGTACGCCGCCGGGCTGGCCTGCACGTCCGTGACGCGCCGCCGCTCCGCTTCCGCCTCCTCGGGGGTATCTCGGCAGATGACGTACGCCGCCATGCCGAAGCGCAGTGGCGGCTGGCCGGCGGCTTCGCGGCGCGCGCGCAGGTCTGCGATCTTGGCGGCGATCACGTCCGGCGGGTCGCCGTGCATCAGGTACGCGTCTGAAGCGCGCGAAATCAGGGCCTTGGCAGTGGGCGACTCGCCGCCCATGTAAATGGGCACCGGTTGCTGGGGTTTGGGTTCGAGCCGGGTGCCCACCAGGGTGTAGTGGTCGCCCTGGTGGTGGACGTCGTCCTCGGTCAGCAGCCGCTTGAGGACCGTCAGCCACTCGCTGCTGCGGGTGTAGCGCGCGTCATGCTGGTCAAACGGCATGCCGTACTGCCGGGCTTCCTCGGCCCACCAGCTCGAGACGACGTTCAGGCTGATGCGGCCCGGCGCGATGGTCTCCAGGGTGGAAATGGACTTGGCCGTCAGCGCCGGGGCGTGGTAGTTCGGACGGACCGCCAGCATCAGCTCCAGCCGCTCGGTCACCGCGGCGACGGCCGGGGCCAGGGTCCAGGCATCCAGGCTCGGGGCCTGCGGCCCCTTGATGTCGTTCAGGTTCAGCTCCGCGATCAGGCTCAGGTCGAAGCCCAGCGTCTCGGATTCGCGCGCCACGTCCCGCACGTACGACCAGTCGGTGCTCATCTCTTCATCCTCGACGTTCCGCAGCCAGCCGCCGAAAATGGGCATCCAGTAACCAAATCTCATGGGTCTTCTCCTCAGCAGGCGCAGGTGTAGGCAAAGCCGAACAGCTCGCCCTGAAGCACGTCGTAGAAGGGTTCGGGGTCGCCCGCGTCGAGAATGCCGTCGACCAGCGTGCCGGCGGCCGGCACCTCGCCGCGGATCAGGCCCAGCCATTCCTCCCGGGTGACCATCTCCTCCGGCATCACCTGGGCGCGCGCGCGCAGCAGCTTCACGTAATCGCGCAGGAAGGTCCAGCGGACGCCGTCCCGCTGCAGCGGCGCGTCGAAGGGCGCGCCGGTGGCGTCGCGGTACGCGAGGAGCGGCAGGTCGACGCCGCTCGCGACCGGCAGGCCAATCCACTTCCAGCTGCGGGTGTTCACGTCCAGCAGCAGGTGCTCGCCACTGTCGGGGTCCTGCACGAACTCGATCTCGCTGATGCCGTGGAAGCCGAGGGCCTGGAGCACCTGCACGCCGCGCTCGGCGATCTCCGGCACGTAGCGGGCGTCGGCGAGGCAACTCGTGCCGAAGTCCGGCGGGAACTGCTCCAGCTTCCGCCCTACGAACACGCCCCGGGGAGACGAAGTGGCGTCCAGGTAGCTGCAGACGCTGTAGAACCCGCCGGGCGGGGTGCGGATGATGCGTTGCGCCACCAACCGCAGGCCCTGGCGTGCCGCCGCCTGCACCCGCTCGGCGAACTCCGCCTCGTTCTGCACCACGAACACCTTCGCCTGGAACGCCTCGTAGAACGCGCGCGACTCGTCGGGCTTCAGGATCACCGGGTACGCCATCCGGGCCGCCAGGGCGGCGACCTCCGGGTGCGGTCCGGCCGCGAGGGCGTCGAGCGGGAGGCCGTCCAGGTACCAGCTTTCGGGAATCGCGATGCCGAGCCGCTCGGCGAGCTGATACAACGCGGTCTTGTTCAGGGCGGTGTCGATGACCGCCTGCCCGCTGAACGGCACCCGGTAGTGGGCTTCGAGCTCCTCCTTGTGGCGGGCGACCGCGAATACCCAGTCGTCGTTGGTCGGGAACAGCACCGGCTTGTGCCGGAAGTGGGGCCCGAGCTCCATCAGGAAGTCCACGAACGCCCGCCCGCCGTCCTGGACATCCGGACACACGGCGAGGGCCGTGAGGTGGCGGCTGCGGTGCCCGAGGCCGCCCGCCTCCCGGTCCAGCCCCAGGACAGGCACGCCGACCCGGCCCAGCGAACGGGCGATCGCGAGGCCGGTGATGTGGGTGTTGAAGGTGATGGCCGCGGCCTGGTCCACCGCGTTGATGCGGTCGAGGGCCGCCAGGAGGTCTGAACGCTCGCGAATCAGCATGGCTGTCCGCAGGTGAGCGGGGCACAGGAGAGCAGAAGGACAAGCATGCCTCATCTTAGTGGACAAGTTCGGTCAAGAATGCAGGCCGTTTGGTTCCGTGGACCGGAGCGTCGCCAGCTTCATGGGACGATGACGCACCGTGCCGCTGTTCTCTCCTACCGCTGTGGCCATTCGGCGTGGAGCCGACAGCTCCGTTCCACCTGGGGGTGCTCGCGTCTGGCTGGAGCTGGAGCACGGCCGCATGACTGCGCCGTGCTCGCGGCGCCCATCTCTCAACCGCCGGTCCCTGTGGCGCGATGATGAGGTTTCGGGGCCGTTGAGGGGCGCCGCGTCGTGCGCCTGACCTCAGGGACGTCATGCACTGTACGAATGCACAGGCCTCAGCAATTGCCCACCACGCTGACGCTGCAGCGGGTGGGGGTGACTACGGGCGTGGCCGATGGACACGAGGAAGGCCGCGCCGACGCGGCGCGGCCCAGGCTCTGCCCACCTCCTGAAGGATGGGGGGGTATGCAGGGGCCCGCACCGGTTGCTCCGCCTTGACCGGGAGAAAGGCGCCCCACGTCCAACCTTCGAGGCAGCCGTGGGGCGGCCACTCCGGCTCGCAAGGCGGCACGGAGGGCATCCTGATCGTGCTCAACCCGGGGGATTCGCCGGATGCACCACCGCGGTGGGGATCAAGCCAAACGTGTCGACCAGGATGTAGCGCTGACGGCCATCGACCGTGTTCGCCCTGTCGAATCCCCGAGGTCCACCCGCGCCCGTCGGCCTGGCGCTTTGACGTGTGGTGAGGCCAGCGGTGGGCGGTGGCACCCTGAGAACTGCCCCGCTGCCGGGTCGCCGACCCGGGTCAGCGGGGCAAGGGACGCTCGGGGGCAGCGTTGGCGCTGCGCGTGTCGAGGTAGCGGTGAAAGACCGGTTTGACGTGGCGCAGGTGAAAGACGATGGCGCCGCCGAGGGCCAGCAGGCCCGGCAGGTTCGCGAGCGCCACCGCCCGGTGCAGGTCCAGGGTGTAGGTGACGGCCACGCGGCCCGCCGCGTCGATCAGCAGCGCGGCGCCGAACGCGGCGGTGCTGGCCCGCAGGGCGCGCTGGAACGGCACCGATGTCGCCCAGGCGTCGTGCCACGCGCGGGTGAGGGCCGGGTCGCCGTGCGTGGCCATCGGCTCAGCGACGGCGTGCAGCATCGGCCGGCCGCGCAGGGTCGACAGGCAGAACACGCCGGCCACGGCAACGAACAGCGCGGGTTTGGCCAGCACCAGCCGGGCGTCGCCGGTCCAGACGGTCAGGGCGACGCCGAGCGCGAACATCGTCAGCACCATCAGCCCCATGCGGTCCACGCGGCGACGACGCGCGAGGTGGAGCAGGACGCTCGCGCCGGGAATCAGGCCGGCGACACTCAGCGCCCACACGTCAGTCAGGCCGGCCCACGACAGCAGGTAGTACAGGGCGACGGGCGCCACGACGTCCACGAGCAGGGGCGCGGGCACAGTCAGGCGGCGGGTGGTCGGGCGGGTTGGGGCGTTCATCGTTGGCATGCGGAACCTCGCGCTTCGGGGAGCAGCTTCAGGGGGCCGGGACCGGCGGGACATCCGGCTCCTCAGCCTGGACCCGGCGGCGCCGACGGGCCGATTTCGCCTTGAGGCCGGGGCCGTGGGCGTCCCAGTCGCCCATCAGCCGGGTGAGCAGCGCGGTGAGGGTCGCGACGTCCTGGGCACTCCAGTCGTGCAGCACGCCGCGCCACAGCTCGAAGCCGGTGCGGGCGATGCGCTGCAGTTCGGCCATGCCCGCCTCGCTGGTGCGGATCAGCCAGGAGCGCGCGTCGTGCGGGTTGGGCAGCACGTGCACGTGCCCCTGGTCCTCGAGCGCCTGCACGTGCCGGGTGATGGAGGTGGGGGACAGCTCCAGCTGTTCGGCCAGCAGGCTGGGGGTCACGCCGTCCAGCGTGAGCGCCAGGGCCAGCACCTGCACCCGGACCGGGTCGTGGTCGCGCGCCTGGTTGCGGTTGGAACGTTGCACGAACCGGAACACCGTCTGTCCGAGCTCGAGGATGTCGTCGTCGCTGGCGGTCATGCCCTCACTGTAACTACTTGCTTTCAGAAAGTAAATAGAGGTGAGCTCGGCGTTCAGGAGGTAGATACCGCTGCCCACACCAAGAAGAACCGGCGGCGTGGGCAGGCAGGGCGCGATCATCTGCGGTCTCTGGGGCGCCATCGTCTGCACGGCAGGCATCCGCCAATCTGCAGCGCACCAGTGGCCACAGGCGGAGCGCATCCTGCTCAACGACGTCCAGAATGCTTGACGCATGACGCATGCCTGGTCTGTGTCGTCATTGACCTCAATGCCGCGCTTTTGGAGCAGCCTCTGCACCTCCCGCAACCCGAATGGGAAGCGGTTGGACTGGCAAATCTCATACCGGTTCACCGGACAGAACCCCTCCCTGACCAGCGGGCGGCCGCCCGGTCCCCAGCCAGGGCCAGCACGTTGCCGGCCCTGGCGAGGGCGGCGCGTCATGACGTCCCGAGTTCAATTCGACCGACCTACGCGAGCTTCTACCCGCGCATTCTGGAGGCGCGGGTGGGCGGGATCGGGGGACGAATCAGCGCCTTTGCTCACGCGCAGATTGCGCTGGCGGTTCAACCGCGCTTCCTGAACTCCGGACTGACGGTCCGTGGCGCCATGGAGCCGCAACGTTCGCGGCACAGTTCCGCGTTCACCTTTGTGGCCTCTGCGGAATACCTGCTGAACCGATGTGGTCCGCCCCAGCGGAACGAAAAACCACCGGAGGCATGACCTGGATCATGCGGCGCTTTCACTGCGGGAAGCCCCGGTGGTGCTACTTGACCCGGACATCCCGAACGGTCAGCACCGCCGGGATATGTGTGGCGGGGTAAACGATTAGGCAAGTTCAATTTGGTGGCCTGCGGAGCGATCTCAGGAGCGCCGCCCACCGGCGCGCGACCGATGCAGAGCCCGGAGGATATGGCCTCCGCCTCCACCACGGAATGTTCGCGAGGAAGACTACTGGCGAACCAGCGCCATTCATCGGGCGTCTCGACCTCTGCCAAGTTCAGACGAGTGAAGCACCGTTAGCTCCGGTTGCGGACCGCTTCACGCTACGAGGAGGACACATTTGAAGTATGGCGGGACAGTATTTATGCCTGATTGACGGCCTTGCCATGTTCACAAGCATGTGTTCAGAACAGAAAGTATACTTTTTGACTATAGGTTCTTTATTATTCTCTTAATTCGCTCTTACTTGGACGACACATTTCTCTAATGGTTGCTCAAAGACGATCATCGATGACCTGAATGCTAGATTCATGGTTTTGATTGACGGTCTCAATAAAATAATAAAATAGAAGTCAACAACGATCAAGGAGGAAACATGCCATCCAAGAAGACATCAACAACGGTGAACAAAAGTGCCAAGGATGGACGGTTTGTCACGAACGCGAAAATAAAGAGCAGTCCAACGACCACGTATAAACAAACTGTCGAGAAAGCGTCCTCCAAAGGGAAATAACGTCCCGCCTCCCCAGGCTCATACCCCCAACGCACAGGTCGAATACGTGGAGGGCCAGCGGCGGAGCGTCCTACCCTCTACCGCACCCGGTACAATCTCAGAAAAACGGTGCGGCCCTTGAGCAGCCCCGCTCCGTTCTCCGCCTATTCGCCTGGCCTGTCGCTCTGTTGCGCGACGGACAAAATATCCGGCTGCTCACGGAGATTGTCGACTTGAACCAATATGCCTGGGGGATGCGCCCGGCACAGCAGCAGGAGGCGGCCATCACGGCTGGCGATGACTCGAGACGGCCCTCCGGCGGTTGTGCGCCTCATCGGTGCCCGGGCAACACCGGCCACAACGACCGGTGCAAGTGGCAACGGCTTTGCGCCGATCAGGTTGCCGAGCCGACTGCAATTTAGGTGGTCACGGTGCCACGTCTCAATGAGACCGAAGATGAGCGCTGCCGTGCAACATCACGGGAGGTCCTGGCCAACCGTGATCCGTGGTTTCTGTCATCTCGGTCGAGCGTGAACCACAACGATCCTGGACACGAGCGCCGCACGGCTCACCCAGGACATCACCGACCGGGACTGCCAGCGTCAATATGCCGCGTCGACGGCACATTCTGAGCGCTTCCGGCGCGGGACTCACTCCGCTCGGCCGAAGGCTGGCTCCAACTTTCAGCTGTTTCACCTTGACTCAGATGAATTCTGCTGAGCGCCCAGTGGTCCGCCGTGTCACATCCGACAGGCCCCGGTTAAGCGCCTGGCGTTGCTGCGCCAGGCGCTCAACCGACATGCGGGCAGGGTGCTGAGGGGT
Source organism: Deinococcus sonorensis KR-87 (assembly GCF_040256395.1). NCBI lineage: Bacteria > Thermotogati > Deinococcota > Deinococci > Deinococcales > Deinococcaceae > Deinococcus > Deinococcus sonorensis. Next base: position 66,769 of record NZ_CP158298.1, read on the forward strand.
TCGCTGTGGTGTTCAGGTCATCCGCTCATTCCATGGGTTGCAGGCGTGTCTTCATGACCATGCGCACGGAACGCCGGCTTGGGGGCCTCCGTGAACCCGGCGACGTGATGGAGCATGGCTCGCCCAGTTCCCCTGCACGGTGCCCCACGTCGACAAGAGTGGATCGCGGCAGAACCTGCTGAACCTGTCCCTCAGCCTCCACTTGCTCTCCACCAGGTGGGCGATCAGGGACAGATGGGTACCGGTACGGTCATCATTTAAGGTCACCTTCCTGCCCTTCAAAACCAACCGCACAGGGTGTTCGCGCAGCACGGCTACCTTGCGCCTCACGCGCTCCTCCAGCTTCTGTGCCCAAGCGTTCATGCTTCAGGAGCGTGGGCAGGATGTTGCGTCTGCCTCACGGGTGCTCCTCCTCTGACGGGAGTGCCGTGGCCATACCTCTTACGTCCACCTGTACGCGACCCATCCGCTCAGGCCAGCTCAATGCAACTGGCGCACGACCTTTGATGGGGCATGGACTCGACATGCCTCTTGTTTTATTTGCAGCCCAACCCGGTACGCAAAGGCAATGAACTCCCGGTAGCCCTGCTCCGCATCCGAAGCATCAACGGCGGTGGCCAGGTGGAGGTACCAATCGAACAAGGTGAGCAGAAGACCGTCAAGCTGCGCCTCAGGACACTGCCTGGCCGTCAACATGACGTCCGAGATGACCGCCAGCGCCCGGTCCTGTAGGTCGGGGATGAGGGTGTTGTCCGTATGCATGTCGCTACCGTAGCGGGCGGGGCCTTCACACGAGCACGGCCTCGCTGGAGCTGAATTCACCAGAGTCTGAGCTCTCCCTCTGTTCACCTGAAGGCCTCTTGCCCCAGCCCTCACCAGCGGGCCGTCTGCTCTGTCGGTCGCCGCTGACCACCAGGTTCCCGGTCAAGGGCAACTCCATCCTCCAGGGGCATGTTCCGTGGCCGGACGGCCGGGAGGACACGAGCGCAACCGGGCGCCCCGATGTGCCAGGGCGCCTTGACCCTTCCCGGGGCATACCCTCGTCACTGGTCTACCGTGTCCACCGGGAGGCGACCCAGCAGCCCACTCTGGCCTGAACAGGCCCCCCCATCGAGCGGGTGCATGCGGACGTGACTTGCCCCGGCCGCGGATCAGCCCAGCGTGTCGTCGTCGTTGAGGAACATCCCGACCAGCGCTGGATTGGCCTTCAACTGATGGAGGGCCAGTTGAGTCTGCCGCAGCTGTTCAGCTTGCACAGGGAGTTGCTGGCTCACCCAGTCCTGGCGGTTCCTGGGCCGGGTCAGCTGCACCTGCAGGCGCGCCTCACCGTTGAGCTGCATGGAACTTTGGATTCGCTCTTCCATGTCCTGCAGCTGGGCCTGGGCTTCTTGCACCATCGACCAGGTTGAAGCCATCAGCTGACGGAGCTCTTCGCGTTCGTCCATAGCCCATCATCCCCCACCGCTCATTCAGGTGCAGCCCGGCCAGTTCTACGACCAGCCCCATCTTTTGATCTCCCGTCTTCATCTGAAGGCGGCCCCTTTTCACCCAGGCCAGCTTGAACACGCTGGCCGCCTGCGTTGGAGGCGCCATGTCCTGCCGCACCGGTCGGCGATCTCCTGGTCGGCCTGCCCACTTGGGTGACCTGAACTGGAGCCAGGCGCCATTTCTCCAGCTGAGCTCGCAAGTCCTTCGACAGTTGCCACGGCGTCCGACTCAGGAGCGGACATCCTGCGTGCTCCCATCCCCCAGCTTCTCTGTGATGGGTCGCCGTTCGTCTGTGCACCCGCGCCCAGCGGAGACAATCCCAGTCTAAACCTGAGCACAAGAAGGGCGGCGCTGTTTTGGCTTAGGTTGGAACGCGAGGTGACGCTATGGAATATCGTCGATTGGGCCAGTCCGGGTTGCAGGTCAGTGCGCTTTCCTTTGGGGCCTGGGTGACGTTTGGCACGCAGTTGGATGTGGATGGTGCCCTGGAATTGATGTCCGCCGCCTATGACCGCGGGTGTAATTTCTTCGACAACGCCGAGGCCTACGCTCGCGGCAAAGCGGAAACCATCATGGGCCAGGCCCTGACCAAGGCGGGCTGGCGGCGCGACAGTTACATCGTGTCCAGTAAAGTGTTCGGCGGATCGGTGGACAACCCAAGCCCAACGCAACGGGGACTCTCACGCAAGCACGTGTACGAGGCGTGCTACCAGGCCATCGAACGCCTGCAATGCGAGTACCTGGATCTGTATTTTTGTCACCGCCCGGACCGCGCCACGCCCATCGAAGAAACAGTGCGGGCCATGACCGAATTGATCCAGCGCGGTGACGTGCTGTACTGGGGTACGAGTGAGTGGTCGGCGCAGGAATTGATGGAAGCCTACGCCGTCGCCCGCCAGTACAACCTGATTCCCCCGACTATGGAGCAGCCGCAATACAACATGCTCACCCGCTACCGGGTCGAGGTCGAATACAGCCGCTTGTACCGCGCGGACACCATCGGGTTGGGCACCACCGTCTGGTCGCCTCTGGCGAGCGGGCTGCTGACCGGCAAGTACAACGATGTGGTCCCGAACGACACCCGCATGAACCTGCCCGGGTACGAATGGTTGAAAGCCCGGCTCGAGAGTGAAGAAGGCCAAGCCAACCTGGGCAAAGTCCGGGGCCTGGCCAAGATTGCCGGCGACCTGGGCACCACCCTGCCGAAGCTGGCCCTGGCCTGGTGCCTCAAGAATCCGAATGTGAGCACCGTGATTACGGGCGCGTCCAAAGCCACGCAAGTGGAGGAGAATTTCTCCGCGCTCGAACTGCTGCCCCAGCTCACCGAAGAGGTGATGGCGGCCATCGAGGCGACCCTGGGCAACAAGGAAACGCGTTTACACGGCTCGAGCGAGTAACGCGATTGGTGATGAGCGCCCGTCGGGCCGAACGCAAGAGAGCGGCTGGGCGCGTTGCCACCAGCCCTGCGGCTGTCTGCCGGACCGCGCCGCGACGAGCTGATCGATGACTCGCGGGCCAAACTCACCCATGCTCCCGCTTTAACGCCCGTTTCGTGGCCGCCCTTTACCTGCCCGCTGACAGGTGCGGAACGGCGCCCCTTGGTGAGCCCGAAGGGGAAGTTGGCATCGTGGCCGACACGCCTGAGCCCCTGCTCCTGCTTCCGACCCGTGGCGGAGCGCCACGTGTGTGTAGTCACAGGTTCCCGCCACCCTGGAGCCTCGTCGTCTGGTGGCTACATGCGTTCACGCTCGCCGCCCCCTGCGTCGCTAACGCTGACCGTCAGGAAGCGCTCGAGGTCCGGGTGCAGCAGCAGGCGCCGCTCGGGCAGCACCGCCGTGGGCGCCGGGAGGGCCGGGTCGATCTGCAGGTGGTAATGCCCGCGCCAGCTGTAATACCGGAACAGCTGCGTGAGCCACCGGCGCCACTCCGGCGCCTGGGACCCCCTTCGGTCGCCCGCTCGTCCGGGGGTTGAGGCGGCTGGCCCTGGAGCAGCCCGTTCTCCAGGTCACGGTCCGCCCGGAACGCCGGGTCGGCGGCCCCACGGACGAACATTCCGGTGAAGGTGGCGGCGAAGCGGTCGACGCTCATCGCGGGCCGCACCCCACCGGGTCCCGGGCCCTGCGTGAGGCGGGGCCTGCAGCCGATCGATGGGCGTGGTGGCGCCAGGGCAGCGCTCACGGGAGGCCGGGGAGGGGAGCTGCTGAACATTCCGCATCAGCCGCCCTCGGGGTCCGTGCCGAGGATCTGCTGGAGCAGGTGGACGGTGCGGCTGCGGCTGGCGAGCCGGCAGCGGTTCACCAGGTCCTGCCCCTGGCGCTGCTCCAGCAGGTTGGGGCGCTGGGGGAGCGGGCCTGCGGGGTGACGCGCGAGTGCGGCGGCCAGGGTGAAGTCCTGGGGCCCGGCACGCCCGGATGGGGTGGCCGCGGCATGGCCCCCACCGTGCCGCCCGGCTGGGAAGGCGTTCACCGGGGGTGCTCCGGTCCGTGGCCGAGCCCACCGCCACCCTGGGGATGGCCGCGCCGACCGGGGTTCAGCCGGGCAGGGCGTTCAGGCTGATCACCTGAACGCCCTGCTGAGGTTCATGACCCGGGGTGTGGAGGGCCCGCGTCCCGTCCTGCGGGCCAGGTCAGTGAATGCACTCGGGGATGTACAGCGGATAGCTGGCCGTGCCGCTGCCGCTCAGCCCCTCGGGGTCGGTGACCGTGAGCCGCACGCCGACTGTCCGGGTTTCGGGCACCCCCAGGCAACCGGGGACGGTGAAGGCGTCGCCGAGCCGGATGAGCTTCTCGCCGGGCAGGCCCAGGAAATCCGGCGGGGTGATGGTCTTGGTGACGCCGTCGAAGCTGAGTTCCCATTTCAGGACGTACTTGTCCGGAGCGCTCGGGCCGGGACCGCCCGGGTCGATGAACGTCCAGGCCACGACGGCATTCGGGTCCATGGTGCTCGAACGGTGGTTCACGCTCAGGGTGACGGTGGGCGGACCGCTCGTCGTGGGTTGCAGCGCCTGGACGTTGACGGTGCCGCTCGTCGCGGGCCTCAACGGGGCGGTGTAGGTCGCGGTGACCGTGCGGCTGCCGGGGGAGAGGAAGGTGTAGGTGACGACGCAACCGGTGCGGGTGCCGTCCGCGGGGACGTTGGTCTTCCAGATGAGGCCGGTGCAGGCGTAGGTGTCGTTCGTGCCGAACTTGCGCACCTGACCGTGAAGGGTGAGCGGCGCACCGACCGCGACCGGCTGTCCGGGCACGGGGACACTGACGTCCACCACCGGGTACGCGTCCGCCAGCGAGAGGGTCAGCTGCGCGGTGTTGCCGTCGCTGTCGCGGGCACTGAGCGTGAGGTTGTCGGCAGTGAGGTCCGTCAGGTTCGAGACGGTGAACGCGCCGGTCCCGTCGCCCGCCGTCAGCGGCCCTCTGGCCGCCGAGGTCCAGCGGAACGTCTGCTGGCAGCACCCGTCGCCGTCCTGCGCGTCCTTTGCGAACCCCGAGAGCGTGAAGGGCTGCGTGAAATCGATGTAGGACGGGCCGATGACGATGGCGCCCGTCGACGTTTTGGCCGGCGCGGTGATGGTGAGGGTCGGTCCCACGGTGGCGCTGGCGCCGCCCACCTCGCTCTTCCAGCGGGCGCTGCGTTCGGCCGGCACGTCCAGCACCGAGAGGCGCACGAAGAACTTCTTCACGTAGTCCACCGGCACGTAGGAGAACCCGCCGTCCGCCTCGCAGCCCCAGGAGTTCTTGACGATGAAGTACCCGCCGCCGGACGCCTGCGGGGCGTTCGGGAGGCGCGCGCTGAGGGTGGCGTTGTCGATGAAGCCCACGATGAGGACGGCGTGCCCGCCGCCCTTCTTCTTGCCGTCCGCCGTCACCTTCGCGTAGTCGGTGACGAAGCCGTCGTCTCCAGCCTGCTGGAAGCCGCGGTACACCTTGAACGACGCGAGGACCGCCCGGCCATCGGACAGCAGGGCCCGCAGGGTGCCGAGCGGCAGGTCGTGGCCGCTCTTCCATACCTGGGTGGTGTGTGAATACCCGGCGCCCGAATGGCCGTCGTCCGTGTACGTCGTCACCAGGCTGGCACAGTAGGAGAACACACCGGAGGTGCACACCATCGGTGCCTGCGGTGTCGTGTTGTTGCACGTGCCCACGTAGTCGTCGCGCTTGTCCCCAGTGTTGTTGTCGCACGAGTGGCTGAAGTCACTCTGGCGACCCCACGATGGGTTGTAGCTCCAGTACCCCTCGGGCGGAATGATGGATTTCACCCCGGGGAAGTTCACCATGAAACTCAGGGCGATTTCCGCCACGTCGCCGTCGTGGTACAGCTCATCCCTGAACACCTTCCAGCGGTTCACGAAGTACTGCTCGCTGAGGTTGCGCGTCACGTCGGACACGACCATGTCGCGGCTCTCCACCGCCGCGACGGACGCGAAGGCCCAGCACGTGCCCCGCCCACCCTGGTCCCGGATGGGGGTGATGAAGCGCTTGAGCGGCCACCAGAAGTTGCTGTAGATGCCGGCGTTGGAGTGCGGGCAGTCGCCGGGGCCGTCCGAGCCGTTGCCCGCGAGCGGGTTAAACAGGCCCTGTCGGCGAGGCCCGGTGGGCGTGCCTGGTGCCTGTGGGCCTCGGTCCCGCGCCTCCGGACGCGCCCGGTCGAGGGTGCCCTTGCCCTCAAGGGCCCGCTCCAGCTGGTGCTGCGCGGCCTGCAGCGCCTGGAGATCACCGCCCTGCAGCTGCTGTGGGGGGACGAGGCCTGCGCGCAGGGCCGCGGGGGTGGCGTCGAAGCTGGCGCGGTAGAGCTTCAGGGCGTTCGTGGGATCACCCTCCTGACGCACGGCGTCCGCCGCGGAGCGCAGCTGATCGGCGAGGCTGAGCGTCAGGAACGACTTCCCGGTGCCGGACGAGGCCGTCTCCTCCACGAGGGGGTTGTCCGTCCCTTCGGCCTCCTGCAGCAGGTCGCCGAGCGCGTCGACGCGCTCGGCGTCGGGGAGCGCCCGCAGGGCCGTGAGGTCCTGCTGGACCTGCTTCAGGGCCTCCTGACGGGCCGCCTCCGCAGGCGACGAGGAGCGCAGCGAGCAGGCCGCCGGCGAGCAGGGACTTCATCATGGTGCTTCCTTTGCGGGGTGCCCGATCGGTTGACGCTGGTGAGCGTCCGGGACCGGTCGGTGAAGGTGCTGGGGCGAACGCGGATTCACGCTCGCCACAGGAGCGGGCATCAACCGGCGCGTTCCAGGGCGACGAGAGGCTGCCGTACCGACCATGATCTGGGTGGGTCGTTCATGAGTCCCCAGTGTGCGGAGGGAGGCGTCACCTGGGCGTCACCTCGGCGCGAACGTGACAGGTTCCACCCGCACCGCTTCACGCGCGCCGCGTGGTCATGGGCAGGATGCACGCTGGGGTCTTCCAGATGACACGGGGGCTCAACACGTGGGGGCTGCAGCCTGGCGGCGCGGTGGGGGAGCTTCGGTGACGCCGGAGCAGGGGACGCGTCCAGCCACGGCGACGCCGGTTCCGTGCGTTCAGGCGCCCTGCTGGGCAAGCTGGAACCCAGGTGAGCACGCCCACGGTCGACCCGCCGCGGCGCGCGGCGATGGGCAGACCATCGGTGGTGGACGCCGCCACAGGCGGCAGCGGCCTGCACGCCGCCAGGTCACGCAGCCCTCCCACAGGCGGACTGTCCAGTGCGTGGTCCGGGAGCTCGCCTCGGCCATGCTGACCACAGGCGCGGCGGCCCCATTCACGCCCGTCCTGGATGCTGGCCCTCACCGCCCGCGCCTGCGCTGCAGGGTTGGGGTCACGCTCCCGGGCGCGCCGCTGGTGGTGTGTTGATCCCGGCGGAACTCAGGGTTGCTCCGCTGCGGGTCACCCGTCGAAGGACAAGGACACGCGAGCGCCACGGCTGGGGTGGCGCGGCCGCATGAACCACGCGCGCCGCCGTTTCAGGAAGGCGAGATGACGTCCGGAGTCGGTGAAATCGCGCAGCGCTGCCGGACTCTCCCCGACACTGAGATTGACGATGAGCCTCGGGTCATCCAGGCTGCCCAGGGCAGGGGCATTCCCGGTGTCGTCCTGAAGCCGCCAGACGAATCCCGGCGCGCGGTCGGCCAGGGCATTGACCGGATCCAGCCCTGCTCGGAATTCGTCCACTTCCGGTGCGGCAAGCGGATGGTGGAACCGGGCGATGTTCACCTGGGCGAGCTGCATCTGGGACCTCCCACGGGGTGCGGGTGGGGCTCCCGATGAGTGTGGCGCGCTGCGGAGCCCAAGGCCACCCGGTTCAGGCGCGACCTGGGCAGGGCGCCAACGGCTGTATCGATGTGATGCCGGAACGTCGCGGTACCATGCACCATGACTTCCCGGTTGACGCTGGCTCAGTTGCGCGCCTTCGTCGCGGTCGCTGACGCAGGCGGATTCGGATCCGCGGCCGCTGAACTGAACATGTCGCAGAGCAGCCTGAGTGACGGGGTTCAGGGACTGGAGCGGGTGGTGGGCCGCCCGCTGTTCCACCGCTCGGCGGGCGGGGTGCGGTTGACCCCGGCGGGTGAGCGTGCCCTGGCGTATGCACGCCGCGCCATCGAAGCCGCCAACGATGTCCAGGCGGTGATCGACGACGACGACGCCCTGACGGGGTCACTGAACGTCGCCACCTACCGCAGTCTGGGGGTCCATGTGCTGCCCGCTGTCATGGCCGCCCTGCACCGACAGCACCCGAAGCTGACCGTCCATCTCCTGGATGGAGAAAGCGACGGCAATGGCGGCTACCGGCTGGTCGAGGAGGGAAGAGCCGATGTGGGCCTCCTGCAGCTGGACCGCGCCACCCCACTCCTCACCTGGCCGCTGATGACGGACGAATATTTCGCCGTCTTTCCCAGATCCAGAGGCCGCCATCCGGTGAGCTGGCATGAATTTCAGGCGCAGCCGTTGCTGATGCCCTCCGCGTCTGACACCTGCCACGCCAATGTCCGGGCACATCTCGACCGGCACGCCGGCGTGGCGGGCGCGTTGTCTGAAGTGCCTGATGACAACGTGATTCTGTCGATGGTGGAGCATGGTCTGGGCGTTACCGTGATGGCCGACCTGGCCATGAGGCCACTCTCTCCGCAGTTGCTGGCCTTGCCCCTCCCCGTTCCTCTGACCCGCACCCTGGGCGTGGTGGTGAAGCCAGGGCGATCCGGACTTCCGCACATCCGGGCGTTGATCGAGTCGGTGCGGGCGTGCATGGCGAACATTCAGGCCAACGCCGCGGACGTCCCGACGCCGTAGGTGATGGCGGCGCCCACGGCAAGGGCCCTCCAGACCGGGCCGAGGGGGTCACGGGCGCGGACGCGGGTCACGGCGGCGTGAGGGTGAAACGAACAGCTTCCCTGGTGCACCACCTGCCGGTGGGGACCTTTGCCCCGGTGAACCCCCACCGGAGCGCACCCCGCCCAGCCGCGCCGGAATTCACGGCGCGATCACCAGCCCGGCGTCACACCGCGGACCGCGCATGGCTGGGCGTCCACGCCTGGCGTGGGATCAGGGTGGCGGTCAGTTCACCCACGCGATCAGCGCCGTGCCGCGCTGGCGTGCGGGCCCCCTTTACCCCCTCGTGCTCCACGCGGGAGTGGCGGGCAACCGCGACCTCAAGCAGCGCGTCCGCGACGACCCGCACCGTCGGGGGAGTCGGGTGACCCTCCCCAGGCAGAGGGATCAGGGCCTCGACATCTGCTTCGAGCCCGCTGTCGACCACGGGCGGAACACGGTCGAACGTCGTCCGAAGCCTCAGATGGACCGCTTCCCGGTCCACCTGGCCCAGCAGACTTCGGCACCCCGGGTTGAGTGCCCATGCCCGCCCAGAGCGGCGGGGTGGCCCCCCGATCGCTGGCGGGGTGCAGGGTCCGCCCGCTCAGGAGGGTCTCCCGCGCGTGGCCCTTCCAGGTGGCCGGCTGCACGTCGAGCGACCTCACGTGTGGTTCCACCGCTGATCCTTGATGAATGTTCAGGCGCGCATGGTCCACCTGCCGCTGCTCGTGCACCTGCGGACCGCGTGTTCAGCGGCACGCTCACCACCGCAGATGAGAACAGTCGCCGGGAACCGCAAGCCCATGCGGTTCCCGGCGACTGTTCCTGCGCCTCAGCGCAACTGACTCAGATTGGCCTGCTGGGCGTAGGTTTTGCCTGAACTGTCTTTGAACTTCAGCGTGACGGTCCCGCTGGTGGGCAATCCCGTTAGGTCGAAGGTGTAGTGCACCACGCCGAGGTAGCGGAACTCGGGGGTTCCGGCCGGCAGGGTGAACTGATCGCCGTACGGCCCGTCGATCTCCGGCTTCGCCGTCAGGGTCTTCCCGCCGACGGTGAGGGTCGCCGACTGGTACAGATCGAGGTAGCTGTGCTCGCGTCCCTTCGTCTCGGTCGCGTTGCCCCGGCTGTACGCCTGCTGCCACAACTCTTCTTCCTGACTCACCGGACCTGGACTGTGCGTGTAGAGCAGGAAGGTGATTTTGTTGTTCCACTTCTGCGCGAACACCTTGGCCTGGGCGGCGGTCAACGGCCGGTCCTGGAAGGTGTCCAGGAACGATTCGTACCGCAGCCGCTCGTACGGTGTCCCCAGGGCAATCCCGTCGACTTCCGGGGAATTCGCCGTCAGCCGGATGTCATCCGTGTACGTCTTGAGCAGGTACGACCCCCAGGTGTAGACCCCCGTGGTGCGCGACATGCTGTCGCCTTCCTTGACGGCCTGATCGGTCAGCGCGGGGGTCAGCACCGGCGTCAGGGCCAGGGCCGAGCCGGTCAGCACCCCCGCACTGAGCACGGCGGCCACTCGGAACCGCTGGAGGACGTTCATGGCAGGGTGAAGATGGCCACGCGACTGGTCACGTTCTTCACGCCGTTCAGGCCCTTGGAGGTGTTGCCCGCGGCGACGGCCACGTACTGCTTGCCGCCCACGGTGTAGGTCGCCACGCCGCCGCCGATCGGGGCCTTGTCGATGTTGGACTTGAACAGCACCTTGCCGGTGGTCGCGTCCAGCGCGTAGAGGGTGCCGTTGGCCGCGCCGGACAGCACCAGATTGCCGCCGGTGGTGGTCACGCCGCCCACGATGCGGATGCCCGGGGTGCTGTAGCGCCACAGTTCCTTGCCGGTGGCGCCATCATACGCGACGGTATTGCCCACCGCTTCGCTGGCCGGGTTGAGCGCCATGGCGCCGCCGAAGAACAGCTGGCCCTTGATCAGGCGCACTTCACCGAGTTTCACGGTGCCGCACCAGTCCACCGAGTTGACCACGACCATGTTGTTGGCGCCGGGCTTGAAGGCCGGTCCGGACCACTGCGTGCCCGCCGAGTAGTTCGGGCAGATCGGCAGCCCTTCTGCGGTCGGGTTCTTCTCCTGGTTGAGGACCTTGATGACCGCCTGCTTGAAGGTCTGGCTCTTGGTCGCTTCGTTGTACCCGAACAGGTACCCGGCTTTGGTCGCGACCGCGATGTGCTTGGTGCCGTCGATGTCGTACAGCACCGGCGCGGCGGCGGTGTCGTAGTCCTTGCTGTCGTTCGGGATCTGCTGGTAGTAGTGGTCGAGTTTCCCGGTGGCGGCGTCGAGGACCACCACCGAGTCGGTGAACAGGTTCGCGCCGGGACGGTACTGGTACGCGAAGTCCGGTGCGGGGTTCCCGACCGAGACGTACAGCAGGCCCTTGTCGACGTCCAGGGTGTAGCTCGTCCACATGCTGCCGCCACCGGTGGAGGTCGAGTCGGCTTTCTTCCAGCTGTCGGCACCGACCTGCGTGCCGGTGGGAATCATGTCGAAGTTCCACTTCTGCGCGCCGGTCTTGGCGTCGTAGGCGTACATCTTGGCCTTGACGCCCCAGTCGGCGCCGGCCTCGCCGACGAAGACCATGCCGTTCCAGGCCACCGGCGCGGAACTCAGGAAGTAGCCGTTCGCTGAGTCGTTCACCTTCTTGTCCCACAGCGTCTTGCCGGTGCCGGCGTCGATGGCGATCAGGTGCGCGTCGCCGGTGCCGCGGTACAGCACGCCATCGGCGATGGCGAAGCCGCGGGAGGTGTTGAGCACTTGCGGACCGGTGGGGGTGTACTTGTTGGTCCACAGCAGTTTGCAGGTCGTGGCGTCGATGGCGAAGCTGCGGTTGCCCTGACTGATGAAGGCCACGCCCTTGTAGATCTGCGGCGTGACCTGGAACGAGCCGTCATCGCCGGTGTCGAAGGTGCACACGCGTTTGAGGTTGGCGACGTTGCTGCTGTTGATCTGGTCCAGCGGCGAGTACCGCTGCCCCATGTACCCTTTGTTCGACATCAGCCAGGAGTCGGTGGCGTTGTCCGCGTCGTTCAGTTCACTCTGGCTGGGGCCTTGGACGGCCAGGGCGGAGGTGCACAGCATCGCGGTCATCAGGGCAAAACGGGTCATCTTCACAAGGTCTCCTGGTGGAACATGGACTCTGATGGGCGGGAGGACGCCGATGCGGCGTCCGGTCGGACGCTGCACCGCTGGGGGTGTGGCGTGTTTACTTCTTGAAGCCGTATTTCTTCAGGTCGTCGGCCTTGAAGGCGGCTTTGCCGGGTTTTGCACCGTTCTGCTGCAGAATGTAAGTGGTCACCGCGAGGTACTCCGCCGGCTTGAGGGTGCCGGGCGCGGTCTGGGGCATGGTGGTGGACATGATGTAATGGAAGTCGTCCAGGGTGTTGGTGGCCCATTTCGTGAGGAACACGCTGCCCGCGAGTTTCGGCGCGCCGCCGTTGCTGAGTTTGTCCCCGTGGCACATCGCGCAGTTGGCTTTGTAGACCTTGGCGCCGGTGGCGGCCTGTTCCTTGGTGAACGGCGCTTTGAGGTACGAGGTGGGGGTGGTCGTTGCCGCGTGCGCCACCAGGGTCGCGGTCAGCAGCACGCCGGCGAATGCGCCGAGAAGCGTTTTCATGTGGGGCCTCCAGTGAGGAAAGAAGCGGAGCGGTGACGGTGGTTCCCACCTGGGCGTGGGTCTACCCGGATGTGGCGCTGTTCAGGATGCCGACCATCAGCGGCGCGACTTCCCGGCTGACGGCCAGGGGCGAGCCCTGACCATTCAGCAGCCGCGCCACGAAAAACCGTTCGGTCAACGCCAGGTAGGCCTGGGCCAGCACTTCTGAAGGGATGTCCTGTCCGATGATGCCGTCCTGTTGAAGGTCGTCAAATCCCTGATCGTAGATGGCGAGGTAGGTGTCTCGCTCCGCCGGATTGTTCAGTTGATGGCGAATGACGAGGGTGGTCAGGTCCATGTTTTCCGTGAGTGCGGTGAATAATGTATTGATCCCGTATTCAATCCTTTCGAGGAGATTCTCAGCCGTCCAGGCAACATCTTGGTGGAACATGGAAGCGGCCGCGCTGTACCACGTTTCCGCGGTGTTCTCGATAATGTCGTGGTAGGCCGCTTCTTTACTCGGCCAGACACGATAGAAAGAAGGCTGGGTCAGTTCCGCATTAGCGACGATGTTGCTAACCTTGGCTCCCGTCAGGCCGTATAAAGCGAATTCTTTGATGGCTGAACACCGCAAACGGTCGCTATTTACAAGATGACGGCGCGTCTGCGGATGCAACGGTTCCTTTGCAGGCATAATCAGACCTTTGATTTGAACTCAATCAACGTAGCCCAAAGTAGACGTACTCTCAACCCATGTTTGAGTACACCTATTGAATTGGGGCGTCATGTCACATCTGCGTCTCCCCGGAGCGACCCGTCTCAAGCCCGACATCGCGGTCCGTCAATCAGGCCGCCGAGCTCCCACGACCGGTCGTTGTGGCTGCCGTCCGTCCAGCCCAGCATCCGGAGCAGCGCGTGCGCGCTGCACGGCACGGCGTTGTCTTCCGGTTTCCCCTGTTCGAGGGACAGGGTGGTGAGGACCAGCATCATGTCGTTGTCCGGGAGGTGAGGAACGCCACACGAGTTGCCCCGGCACGCTACGTACAGCTCACGTCCTGCGATCTCGAACGCGTGCTCCCACCGCGTTTCCCAGCGTTGAGACAGGTCAGGCCGCTGATCAGGGAGGCTTCCGCCAGGTTCAGGTTATCGGACTTGGACCGCAGGGCCAGAAGGCTGACTGAGGTCATCCGCGACAACATGACACACGTCATCAATAGAGAGAGATAAAAGATAACCATAAAAAGAAGATCATCTTCAGTGAAACGGGGCGGTTCATTTGCCGATCGCGGTTGTCTGCGCGAATGCCACAACGTGGACGGGTGAGGGGCGGCGCATGCCCACGATCTTGAAGGCTCCAGCGCAGCGCGACTCCACAACGTGGATGGGCCGAACACCACAAGCCGGACGGGTGAACGTGACCGGCTGTGCCCGGCCGGTGTGGACGGCTCCACCCGTCGGCCGGGTGAGGGCCGCCACGCCACTCCACGAACTGGACGGGCGAGGGGCGGTGCATGCCCACGATCTGGACGGGAAGCGGCGCGCACGATCCCACCAACTGGACGGGTAAGGGGCGCAGGACCCAGGCGGCCCGTCCCGCCCGGTCAGCGGCGTGTGATGCGCCCTGAGGCACGGTGCGGACATGCGCCTGAAGTGCCCGCCCTGGCAGGCGTTCGCGGTCCTGGCGGCGCTGAGCCGACACCCGCCGCGCGTCGGTCGGCGGCGGATTCCGTGACGCGCTGCGCTGAGTCAGGCGCACCACCGCAGGCCATCCGGGAGGCGGTTCCGTAGCGTCTCGGTCAGGCACGCCTGCCAGTGCGGGTCGCTCAGCGTCAGCGGATCATCGACCGTCACCCCACTTGTGGCGTCCGGCCGCACCCGCCGCTGCCCGTCCAGCCACCGCACCTGCGTGTCCAGCGCCGTTCGGTCCAGCGGCGTGCGCGTCACTTCCCGCGCCATGGATAAGGCTGCGGGTTAGCCTCCACTCGGGGTGACCCGGCGTGAGCGTCTGTCGACCCGGTGCGCCCTGGCCCGGTTGCGAGCGGGCGGCCACGCGTGCGGCTTCGCCGGGACCTGGGGGCGGTGCGCCTGAACGCCTCCACGGCGCGTCCTGGCGCTGGACGCCGTCCGCCTCAGCGGAGGAAGAAGGCGGTGACGGTGCGGGCCACCTCTTCGGGCGCGCTCTTGTCCAGTCCGAAATGGTCGAGCGTGGGGAAGACGTGCGTCTCGGCGTGGGGCAGGACCTCGGGGAGCCGGTTCATGGCGAGGTCCACCCACTCGAGTTCACTGCGCCCACCCTGGAGGAGCAGCACCTCCGCGGCCACGTCCTGGTACTGCTGCACGGTGCTGTCGAGCGCCGCGAGCGCCTGGTGCTCTCTCAGGTTTTCTGGGAGCAGGCGGAGCAGGTCCCGCAGTTCGTCGGGCTTCACGACGCGTGGGAGCAGGAGTTTCATCAGCCAGCGTGGGGTCCGCCGCGCCCGTTTGGGTCCAGCGCCGTGGGTGAACTCCACGAAGGCGTCCAGCGGCCGGCCCTGGGCGAGGTGCTGCTGATACGCGCTCGTCCAGTTCATCTGGATGGACCCGCCGATCGACACGCCCGGTTCGTAGGCGGCGATGCGGGAGAAGGCGCGGGTGGTGCGCGCCACTTCCAGGGCGATCAGGCCCCCGAAGCTGTGACCGACCAGGAGGGCGGCGCCCGTCGCCTGCTGAACCGCGAGGACGTCCTCGCGTTCCTTGAGGACGCTGTAGTGCTCGCCCTGGGGGCCGCTGAGGCCCCGGCCACGGCGTTCGAGGATGTGCACGGTGAAGTGCGGCGAGAGGGCGCCCGCGAAGCGCGTGTACGCCGCTGCCGTCGACAGGACGCCGGGAACGACGATCACGGCTGGCCCCTGGCCGAGCGTGTGGTACGCGATGCTCGTCCCGTCCCGGGACACGACGGTGGAGGACGCGCTGGGTGGGGCGACATTAGCCTTCATGGGGGCTCCTCTGGCCGGTCAGGGCCTGAAACAGCTGCTGGGTCAGCGCGCGGTAGTGCTGCAGGTCGACGCCGGCCTGCAGCACGAGGTCGTTGAACCTGTCGTCGAGCAGGTGCCGGCCCTGCGCCACGAACGCGCGTCCCTGCGGGGTGAGGGTGACCAGGCGCTTGCGGCCGTGCTCCGGGCTGCGGGCCGTTTCGACGTGGCCGTCGCGGATGAGGCTCTGGACCATGGTGCTGATGGCCGGGTCGCTGTAGCCGAGGGCGGTGGCCAGTTCGTGCTGCGTGACCGTTCCATGCTCGTGGAGGGCGAACAGGAACAGCGCCCGGCTGTACGAGATGCCGAAGTGCGCCCGCAGCAGCCGGTCCGCGGCGCGGTCGAGCTCGGCGACGAGCCGGTGGAGGAGATACGAGGTCGATTCAGGCACGGGCCGCCTCCTTGACGTTAACTTCCTAATATTAGGAGATTAATGTTAAGAGCTTAATACCATGGCGGACGGAATGCAAGGGCACGCCACCAGGCCCACCCCCGCGCAGCTCACGCGTGCCGGCAGGACAGCTGGTCGTCAGGACCGCCCATGCACAGCGCGGCAGTCGACAGGTGCAGCCATGGATCCAGGGTCCGCCGGTCGACCTCCGGTGGGGCCGCCCGCTCCACCTCACCGTGGTCCGGACACCCAGGTTGAACCGTCAGGCCCCGGGGCACTGCTGGGCTCGTGCGCGGCGGGTCCGCTCGTGACGGACCCGCGTTCTGTTCAGGCGCCCTGCAGCGCCAACCGGCCGTCTCCGGCTGGCTGAGCGCCTGCGCTTCGAACCGATCCCCAGGCCACGGCCACCACCGGCGGGGTCACCCACCTGCACCGCGCAGCCGCCCGCCTCCGCCGCGTGGCCGGGTACGCCGGCGGCACGGTCGCGTGGGAGGTGCCATCTCGACCCGTCTCCAGCACCGCCAGCTCGTCGACCACCGGCAGGGACGCGCGGTGCAGCGGGCACTCGCCGGTGGTCACGCTGCCGTGCAGCACCACGTCCCCGCGCCGGCGGTTCAAGGCGCGCCACGGCACGCTGACGATGCGCGCCAGCCGGTCCACACGATTTCCCGCTGGCGCGAGGACCACCGCGGACGGGGGTCGAGCCGAGCGGCCGTTCCGGCGGGCCGTCCCCGCCTGGGCGGTCAATGCCGGACTCGGGGTGCAGGGTCGCGGCCGCAGCGTTGGCGCGTTGTGAGGCGTGCCAGCGTCTCTGACGTGCGAACCCAAGGCCGACGTGAGACCAGCTGCCCGGCCAGCGCGGGTCAGGTCAGGCGGTCAGGCAGGCCCACGGTTCGGTTTGAGGGTGCGTCCAGGCGCCCGGACGGCGCGGCCGGTGCGTGGCGAACCTCCGACCGGTCCAGGTGAAGGGTCCTGAAGGCGCCGGACCCAGACCCACCCCGCCCGGGCTCCGACCCAGGGCCCACACCCTCACCGGGCGGATGTTGGGCACGCTGGAGTGGGGGGCTCAGCGCGCACCACCCAGTCGGTCAGTTGACGTCCCGCGGGAACCACCGGGATATTTTCTTCCGCAGGAACGATCGCATGGAGCAGCGACGGGCCGGGATGCGTAAACCACTGCTGCATCACGTCGCGGAGCTGTTCGCCATGGCGGACCGTCACGGCTGGAATGTGGTACGCCAGTGCCAGCCGCGCAAAGTCCGGGTTGCTGGACGCGAGTTCCACCTGCTGACGACCGGAGGGGGTAAAGAGGTCCTGGTATTGCCTGACCATGCCCAGATGACCGTTATCCAGCACCAGCACCTTCACGTTCAGCTGGTGGGCGGTCAGGGTGGACAGTTCCTGGTGGGTCATCTGAAACCCCCCGTCGCCGCAAATGCAGATGACCCGTTGATTCGGATGGGCGATGGCGGCGCCCGCCGCTGCCGGCAGCGCATAGCCCATGGTGCCCAGCCCCCCAGACGTGAGCCAGTGCCGCGGTCTGGACGGCGCACAGTGGTGGGCCGCGAGCATCTGATGGTGACCGACATCCGTGGCGATCAAGTCATCTGGGTTGAGCACCGTCCGGAGGGTCTGCAGGACCTGGGTCATGCTCCACTGAGCCGGTGGGATGTACTCAGCGAACCTCCGAATCTGCGCCCACCAGGCCTCCAGGTTCAACGGTTCTGCCAGCGCCGACAGCGCTTCAAACGCCTCTTCTGCTCGGGCCTGGACACTCAGCGCCGGTTGAAGCAACCGGCCGAATTCCAGAGGATCGAGATCAATGTGGATGATGCGTGCCTGTGGCGCGAACAGGGCCAGCTTGCCCGTCAGCCGATCATCAAAGCGGACGCCGATCCCGAGGATGAGGTCCGCCTGACTCAGCGTCTGATTCGCCCTGCTGCTGCCGTACACGCCGGGCATCCCCACGCGCTGTGGGTGAGCTGCAGGCAGGATGCCGATGCCCTGCAGCGTGTGCACCACCGGGATGCCCGTGGTGTCCACGAACGGCTGAACCCTCGTGGCGTCCTGTGCCCCCGCGCCGATCAACAGCACCGGCCGGTCCGCCGCCTTCAGGTGGTCCATCACCGCGCGGTAGGACCGGGGGTGGGACGTGACGCGCGCCTGAGGCTCCGGCTGGAAATGAACGCCCATGGGCGTCTGCTGGAGTTGCACGTCGTGGGGCAGGTCGATCAGGACGGGACCGGGCTTCCCGCTCTGAGCCAGTCGCACCGCTTCTCGCACCAGAGCGGGAATCTGACTGGCCGTGCGGGCCTGGAACGCCCCCTTGGTGACCGGACGGGCGATGGAGACGATGTCAAGCTCCTGAAATGCCCGTGTGCCCTGCAGGTGCGTCGGGACGTTGCCGGTGAGGGCCAGGAGCGGGAGGTGGTCCAGCAGGGCGTCGCCAAGGCCGGTGATCAGGTTGGTGGCGGCGGGACCGGACGTCGCCAGGCAGGTCCCGATCCGTCCGCTGCTGCGGGCGAACCCTTCTGCGGCGTGCACGGCCCCTTGCTCGTGGCGCGTGAGGATATGCCGGATGCCGGACCGGTCCAACGCGTCGTAGATGGGGAGATTCATGGCGCCAGGAATGCCGAACAGGGTGGTGATGCCGTGGTCTCTGAGGGCGTGGAGGAGCAGCGCGGCTCCGGTCATGGTCGGTGTCATGTCTTCCTCCAAAAAAAAACTCCCCAACCGCTGTGGGTTGGGGAGAGACTCGCTGGTGCGGATCGGCAACGTCAGCTACGGTTCTCCCCGTAACTTACGAGTACCAGTACGTTGTGCTGCAGGAGCATGCGCATGTCCCACGAAGGGTAAGCGGGCGTGGTGTGAGCGTGCATCGGCCAGATGGCGTATCAAGCGGGCGCAGACCCGGCGCTGTTCCGCCGGTGGAGCGCAGAGCCGCAGCGCATGAGCGGCGCGGCCCGGGATACCCGGCGGTACCCGGACCTGGAGCACCGGGAACCGCGGCTCACCCGGGTGCCACTGAATCAGCAGGTGCTCCAGGTCCGCAGTGACCTGGAGCGTGCCCGCGCGGCTGATCAGCTCACCCGGCCCGGCCGGGTCCTTGCCCGGCACCTGGTGCAGCGTCAATTCGCGCGCCTGGCAGCGCAGGTGGATGGTGCCGTCCGCACGGATGCGGAAGTCCGGGTGCAGGCAGCTGCCGATGTCGTGCAGCTGGTCCGCCCACACGGCGGTGTTCAGGGGAGAGGTCCTGCCCAGGGCGGGATGGGCCGTCAGGCCCGGCCCCGCTCAGCACCGTGAAGCCAGGGCAGCGCCCCCGCCACCGAGTCCCATGAACAGGAGGGAGCGCGTCCGCGCCCCCTCTCTGGTGTGGTTCAGGTGCTCAGAACGGCAGGTCCTCCTCCGGGGGCAACGCCTCCACCGCCGCCCGGGCCGGAGCGGGGGCGCGGCTGGCCGTCCGGCCCCCGGCCGCCTGCCCCAGGGCGGGGCCGCGGGTGAGCGCCTCAACGCGCGACGCCTCTATCTTGCTGGTGGTGCGCGTGTGGCCGTCCTTGTCGGTCCAGCGCTCGTTCATCAGGCGGCCCTGCACCAGCACCGGATCGCCCTTCTTCAGGTCCTTCGCCATCTCGGCCAGCGCCCGCCAGACCGTTACGTCCACGTAATGGACCCGCTCCTGCTGCCGGCCGCCTCCGTCCTTCCAGGTCTCGTTCACCGCCAGCGCCAGACTCAGCACCGCGTCGCCGCCAGGGGTGTACCGCAGTTCTGCGTCTCGGGTCAGGTTGCCGATCACCAGCACCATGTTCATGCCGCCCGGCATGCGCACGCCACCCCCGGCGTCCTGGGTCGTCTCGGGCGCGCCCCCCAGCACCTCCACCCGCAGGCCCTTCACGCGCACCGTACTGCGCTTCCCACCATCTGGCGTGTCCCAGCTGCGGTACTCCAGCGTGCCTTCCACCATCAGGCCGTCCCCGGCCTTGAGATGTCGCTCGGCCAGCCGTTCGGCGGCCTGGCCGAGCAGGTGGACCGGGTGGGCCCAGGGCAGGCGGCGAACCTGGCCGCCCAAGCCGGTCAGGTGGTCCTCGCCGGCGACCGTCACCTCGAAGATGGCCATGCCGCTGGGGCTATACCGCAGCTCCGGGTCAAGAGCGAGGGCGCCGATCAGAAAGATGTGGTTCATGCCGCGTGCCATGGGGTGCTCCCTTCGCTGGTCTTGAGTCGTGAGCGGCGCCCGGGTGCGCCCTCTTCCAGCGTGGTGCCGGCCCGGGTTCGGTCCGCGTTCCGGCGACAGCCGGGGGGCGGAGCCGCTGATTGTGCGCCCCTCCCAGGTGAAGAGATGACCACGCGTCCTGCCCGTCCTGGCCGTGTGCGGGGACGCAACGCACGGCACCTCCCCGGAACAAACCCTGCCCGCCGAAATGACACGACCGCCGTGCCCGAGGAACCCGCGCCTGGTCAAGCCGCCGGCACCTGCGCCGCCTGTCGCACAGCAGAGGCCGCCTCCCCGAATCGTCAGGGAGGCGGCCTCGATTGGTCGAGCTGGGTCAGGCGAGCAGGGTCGCCGAGGTGGTCGGCAGCGTCTGCAGGGCCGCCTGCACCCACGGGTCCAGGTCCCGCAGCGGCCGGCCGAGCTTCGCTTCCCGGCGGCGCCGTTCGGTCTTCACCCGGAACGCCGCTTCCCAGCACGCCTGCTCCCGCTCGTCACGGCTGTTCGCGTCGGGTGGGCCACTGCGGTCGATCATCACGGCGCTGCCGTGGCACGCCAGCAGCAGCAGCGGATCCGGGAGGGTACTGAGCGGCGAGCCGTGCAGCAGCCACTCCGCCTGGCGGAGGGACTCGGCCGCGTCCTCGGGGAGCGGCTGCTGGGGGGTGGTGTCGCCTGGGGTGCCGTGCACCGACCCGACGAAGGTGCGCAGGGCTTCGACCATGATCAGCTCCGGGGTGACGGTGGCCATGCCAGGAGCATACAAGGGCCACGCGCCGAGCCGTGCGGGCCAGCACGCGGCAGGAATGCCGAAGGGGCATCCGGGGCCGGGCGGCGTCCACGAGCAGCGCGGACGCCTCCTCTGGCGTCCGCGCTTGTGATGGCTTCAGGGTTCTGTGGGTGCAGCACCTGCTGGACGCACGCTAGGGACGCTTCCAGTCCCGCCGGGTCGTACGGAACCTTCTTACGGTTCGGCAGGAAGACGAGCATATTCGAGGTGTGAAAGCAGGTCACAGCCGCCTTCGATGCCTTCCGGCGGGCGTCGAAGTTGGTCAGGATCTGGATGAGCATGTCCTTCTGCTCCTTTCGCCTGTCAATGACGGTCGCCGACGACAAGGAAGCTGGAGCAGTCACCGCTGCTCTGGCATGACCACTGATGATCGAGGGACTCGATACGGAACAGCGCGCACTCATTTACCCTGGCGTCAGAAACGCCCCTGTCGACAATCGCACCGCATCGAGTCGCGCACGAAAAGGTACGGTGCCTTCATCGTGGAGCGCTGCTTGGTAAGCGGCACGGAACACTTCCATCGCGACGGCTCCGAACAGCGCGCCCGAGTCCAGTCCACGGGCGGTGTACGACTGCTCGATCGTTGACGCGCTCGCGGCAAGCTTTGTTCGCTCCCGTTCCTGCAACTCGAAGCTTTGCGAGATCAACGCTTGCCGTCTGCGCTGCCCCTCGCGGTCGGCGGTTATAAATTCTCCTGCCTGCGCGAGCACCCCGAATACAGCTTCTGACAGCTGGCTGAGGCTCGCCTCCTGGGGCAGGGCCGTCAATGCTCGTTCAAGGGCCATGGCCAGTTCATCGACTCGTGGAAAGACAACCTCGCGTTTGTCAGCGAAGTACCGGAAAAACGAACGCCGCGTGAGCCCAGCACGTTGAGCAATCTCTGCGGTGGTGACCTCGCTGTAGCCTCGCTCGGCGAACAGGTCGGCAGCAGCGGCGCGAAGCCGGAGTTCGGCGTCAGGATCCCAACGTGGCATAGCACCATCTTACGGTGATGACTCACTGTGATATCCTGATGACACAGTGAGTCATCAAAGAGGAGAGCCCATGAATGTGGAACGGCTGGACGGGCGGATTGCAGTGGTGACGGGCGGATCATCCGGCGTGGGTCTGGCGGCCGCGAAGGGCTTAGCTCGGCTCGGTGCTCGTACGATTCTTATTTCCCGCCGGGAACAGAGCGCCAAACGCGCGGTGGACGAGATCAAGCGGATCACCGGAAATCCAGCAGTGGAGTTCGCCCTCTGTGATCTCACTGACCCTGTCGCCGTTCAGGCCCTCATCCACGATCTCGAAAAGCAGATCCCGCATATTGCTGTGCTGGTCAGCGCTGCCGGCTCAGTCGGTGAACAGGGGGTGACCTCTTCTGGCATCCCACGCGCGTTCGCCACGAATTATCTCGGGCATTTCTTCCTGATTCGTGCTGCCCTGCCTCTGCTCAACGCTGCGCCAGATGGGCGAATCCTCATCGTCGGTGTCATGCCGGCGCTCATCAGGCGGCTCAGAACCGTCAGCTACAGCGCTGTCGGTCCTGAGATGTCGTCGACCGCGCTGATGAATCAAGCGGTGGCCTGGAAACTCTTACTTGCCCACCATTTGGCCGTCACACATCCGGGTGGCCCGTCCATCAACGTGTTCCACCCAGGTCTGATCCGTTCGAATTTATTGAGTGGCGGCACCATCGCTGCAAAAGCGATCGGGGCGATCTTCAACAGGTTCGCGAAGGATCACTGCGTCGTTGTTGAATATCTCGCCAGCTCGTCCGCCGTCACGGGAGCGAGCGGGAACATGTTTGATGATCGAGGACGACGGGTGAACCTGCCTTCCATCGTGACAGCGGAGCACGCTGATAACGTATGGAAGGCAAGCGTGGCCATGACCGAGCGTGCCCTCGGTGGATAAGGGCGTACGTTCAAGTTGACCGAAGTCACGACAATGCACGGAGGTGTTCGGTGCCCCGCCCGTGCTCGCTGCCGAGGAGGACGGCCAGCCCGAGGGGGCGAGGTTGTTCGCGGTGATTACGCGCTGTCCAGCTCGGGGAACGTCACGCGGATGGTTTCGCGGCAGCCGCCGGAGTTCGGCAGTTCCGCGCCGCGCAAGGCGTTGTCGCAGCGGGTGTACGCCACGAAGTCCCCGATAAGCTGGCGCTCGTGGCAGGTGACCTGATCGCCGCGCAGGAGATCCCCAAACGCCAGGATCGTCTGCACGCCGTCGAGGCGGAACTGCATCAGGACGCCGTTGCTGCTGGCGCCGACGTGCAGTTCTGCATACAGGATCGGGATCTCACGTCCGGTGAGGGTGCGGGCGACGCCGATCCGGCCGAGGATGGAACGCTCCAGGTCTGTGTCCATGTCCGTCAGGGTAGGAGGGGGCGGGCCGCGCCGCCCGCCCCCTCCTGGAGCGTCAGCGGCCGGACCACGGCGCCGACGTGACGATCGATGTGGCCCACGCCACGGCCTGCTCGGGCGTGAGTTCGCGCAGGGCGACCATCCGCTCCAGGTCGTGCCGGTCCGGGAGGCTCAGACCCGGCAGGGACCGCAGCGCCTCCTGCATCGCCTGGAACGCCGCCGCGCGCCGCGTCGCCTCCATCTGCTGCTGCTCGGCCCGCCGGGGCATCGCGGCGACGCCGCCCGAGGCGAGACTGCAGCCGCCGTACGCCAGTCCCGAAAGGTGCTTCATGACGCTCCCCTTTGCCGCGGGGGAATGACCCGCAGCCATGTCCGCCCGGGGGGGCGCGGCGGGGCCGGGAGGCCCTGACCGCGCCTGGCGGTTCAGCTGTCGAACCACAGCAGGACTCGCACGTCCTCCGGCGGCCCCAGGGCAGCCAGCGCGGGGAGCACCACCTCCCGGAAACGCCGCGTCGTGTGGTGCAGTGGTCCCGGTCCGTCCTCCCACGGCACGCTGGTGGTCCAACCGGGCCCGCCGGTCCAGTCGTAGCCCTGCAGTTCCGGGAGCGTGACCCACGACGCCTCACCGAAGTGCACCGAGGCGTTCAGGTCCGCCGGGTAGCCCCTTGGCGGGCGGATCGGCGTGACGCCGTAGGCGTTGCGGATTCCGGCGAGCGCCGAGAACACCTCATCGTTGCGTTCGTGCAGCACCTCGTGGGCGTCTTCGGGGAGGGGCGCGTCGTGCCACTGACCGCCGTGTCGGCGTTGAACGTGCGCGTGAATGTCACTGCCCATGGTGGACCTCCTGAAGGACGAGGGCTTACCCGCCGCTCGAGTTCGTGCGGGCATGTCCGCCTGGGTGGGCGCGGCGGCGCCGTGAGGCACCGCGCGCGCCGGGGCGGTGACGCGAGCAGGGCGTCCGGGCGGACGGTGAGCACCCACTGCTGGCGGCTGTACAGCGCCTGCACCGTCACCTGCTGCCCCTGGCGCGTGAGCGGGCATACCGACACGGCCGGGTGGCCGGGCCGGCGCAGCAGGCAGCCCACGCCGAACAGCGAGCCCCGTCGTGCAGGACCGCGCCGCCCGGCTCCCCCTGGATGTCCACCGGCACCTGCATCACGCGGCCCCGCTGCGCCCGCACAGCCCCCGGCAGCAGATCCTGATGCCGTAGCGGTCCCGGACGACGGGGGCGGGCGCGACGAAATCCTGGTGGTCGTGGGTGGCCATCAGGACCATGGTGCTCACCAGGTACAGCACGCCCGGCTGTTCCGGGGGGAGGGGCCGCGCACGGCGGTGACCGCACCGAACCGGGCGACGCTCATGCCCGTCGCCGTGACTGGGCCGGGCGTCTCCGGTAGGCGCAGCAGCAGCTCGCTGGGCTCCAGGGTGAAGAGGGGCTCGCCGGTGAAGGTGCAAGGCGGTGACGGGGTGGTCGGTGGCGTTGATCAGGTGCATGGTGCTGCTCCTTTCGCGGGGGGTGAAGTGGGGCGAGGTTCGCTCGCCCCGGGCTGCTGGTTAGTTGCCGATGAGGCCGTCATGACCGCGCGGCTGGCCATGCGTGTCCGTGATGAGCGGCCCAGCGCTCAGCAGGTCGCGGCGTTCCGGGAGCATCAGCCGCACCGCCTCGCGGACCAGGTACATCACGTCCGGGCGGCGGGGCGGGAGCGGCTGGCCGGCCTCGTCCACCACCGTCGCCGCCTGGATGCGGCGGACGCTGACGGGGAAGCCGGTGGGCAGCATCTCGCGGCGTGTGACGCTGACGACGCTGAAGGTGCGGTGGTCCGGCGGGACGGTCATCACGCCGTGCGGAGTGAGCAGGTCAATGTGTTCGCCAGTGGTGTTGATCAGGTGCATGTTCATCCCTTGCCGGGCGGCGGAAGCCGCTCGGCCCGCGTGCAGGTCCAGCGGGAAAACACCCAGGAGCGAGGGGGCGAGCTGGTCGCCCCCCACGTGTCAGATGGCCCAGCGCGTGATGCGGTTCCCGACATCGTGCAGGCCTTCGAGGCGCAGCGCTTCGATCAGGCCGCCTCGGCGCCGGAGGCACAGTTCCTCGGCGCGCTGCTGCAGCTCCTGCAGGCTGAGCCCGCCATACAGCACGCCGCGGTCGGCGCCGAACGTGCGGGGGTCGTACATGCTGCAGTACAGGTGCTCCATCTCCTCATCTTCGTCCTGGGGTTCGGGGAGTTCGACGGTGAGGGAGGAGTGCTGGCACGGGCGGTCCCACCCGCAGTCCACGTTGACGTGCTGCTCGCCGGCGGTGCTCTGGAAGAGGTGTTTGGTCATGTCTGCCGGGGTGGGGGTGCCGCGCGGCGTGAGCCGGCGCGGCGCCCTGCAGGTCCTGGGGGAAGAGGGCGTCAGTAGTCGTCGAAGTCGCGGGGTTCCTCGGGTGCCTGGAAGGCGTATTCCGCGTTCGCTTCGTCGTCACTTTCGGTGCACTGGTCGCACTGGGTGTGGGGGTCGTCGTGGGGGCCGTGGCAGCGGGGGCAGCGTGGGTGGTCGGGGTGGAGTTCAAGCATGTCCAGCTGGGGGTGGGCCGCGCGCCCTGTGGGGCGGACGCGGCGCGCCTCCCGCGACTCACAACGCTCTCACATATACTTTAGATTACGTTTCGGAGAGGTTTCTATTGTGACGCCATATTTTATTGGAGCCCAAAAAATAAAAACCCGCGCCAGGCGCACGCCAAAAATAGGCGAAAAATACCAGGAGTCTTCCTAGGTCATTAACAAGTGAAGTTATTCATCGGCCCCAAGTATCTACCATTAATTTCAGAAAGTCTTCATCTAGCAAAGCGCGGCCGCCCCGCCTCTCGCCCCACACGCCCACCCTGCACGGACTCCGCACCGCCCCCTCCATCAGCCCAACGGACGACGCCGTGTCGTGCCCGGACTGGCCCGCATGTCACCCTTTCCGCCACCGCGACCGTGTGCCATCCTTCCCTCGCTGTCTCACTCGTCCTGCTCGGCCATGGAGCGTACGTCCATCCACGACGGCGCCAGTACGTTCCCGTCCACGCGCACGCACGGTACCCCCATCCCTGCACCCAGTCCGGCAGTGCCGCTGACCTCACTCATCACCGACGCCGCACAGCCCGCGTCCCAGCACCGAGACAGCCCGGTCAACCGAGTCCGCGACACCAGCAGTACGTTCCGAGTTCCAACCTTCACACGGTCAACTTCGGCTGCCGTCAACGCACACGTCCGGTCCAGACGCACCACCCACCCAGCATTCCACCCCACACGGCTCCGCACGGGTGCCCTACAGCTCAGCTGGCCAGCTGCCCGACCGCCGATAAAGCGAACTGCTCCTTCCACCGATGGTGCTGGGCCATGCGCTCCAGCAGGCGTGACGTCTTGTGCGATGTCCTGTGCCGCGCAAACGCGGCGCTCCGTATCACGCCTCGCATGACGCAAACTCGTCGCTGAGTGCCGTGCAGGTGTGACATGCAGTGTGACGTTATGTGCCGCACACGTGCCGCGTCCAATAGGGCGCAATGTGCGGCGCTCTGCGCGATGCACGGCTGCCCTTCGCGTCGAAGCCCCGTTCTCGCGGCTCACGCGCTCTGGGCTGCACTCACCAGCAACGGAACGCCGCCCACACCTCATCGTGTGGGCGGCGTTCCCGAGGTTTATCGCTTCGTCTTCTTCTTGCCGGATGGCCGCTGCGCCATCAGCAGCGCCACATCGTCACCAGTCAGGGCATCGATATCCGCACTCGTCAGACCCCGGCCGCCATCCCGCAACCGGCGTTCCCGCATTACCTGCTCGACGAGCGCTGAGAACTGCTGCCGGATGTCCGGCGTGTCGAGGAACAGCACCTCCGGCGAGGTGAGGCGCCCGGGCTGCCTGTTGTGCAGGACGGTCGCCACATCCATCTTCGCGGTGGTGGTGAGTTTCACGCCCTGCAGGGTCCCGGCCTGCACGGTCTCGTACACCCACGTCGTGACGTACGAGCGGTACTCGGGCGGCACCTGTTCCAGCAGCGCGCTCAGCCGCAGCGGCGAGGGCGCCTTCGATTTCGCGGGGCCGCTGCTTGCGGGCGCGGCAGGGGTGGGCGGGGTGTGTGCTTCATCATTCATGGTTGGCCTCCACCTCCTCAGCGTGCCGGGGGACGCAACGACGCATGCAAGGTTCAACAGACCGTCCGGTCCAGGTGCCGGGCATCGCCAGACACGGCCTCGCCCTCGGCGGGCTGTCCGATGCTGCAGCGCTCCTGACACCGTGAGATCAGCCGCTGCGTTCACCTGCCGGTCGTGGGCGCGAGCGATCCGGCACGCCGCACGCCTCACGTCCACCTTGCCGCTGCCGGGCGCACCCATCACCAGCACGTTCTCGTACCGCACCGACATCGGGAAGAGCGCGGCGCTGGTGTCGCGGTAGTCGTGGCGCAGCTCGCCCTCCCGCCAGGGAATCGGGTCCCGACGTACAGCCCGCGCGGGTCGTCGCGCCACGCCCGGTGGGAGCGGCGCTTCGCGCCGTTCTCGGAGCGGTCCGTGATCGCCTCGATGCCCGGGTCGCTGCGGGACGCCCACTTCGCCTGGCCGGGATTCTTGGACGGCTCCGGGCGGGTGAGTGCCCGGCTGGTCACCATGGCCGACAGGATCAGCAGCGTCACCGCGCCGAACACCTCCTGCTCCGGGAAGCCCTGATGCCACTGCGCCGCGAGCCACGGGCTGCAGTGCCGGTCGACATTACACCGAAGTGCGGTAGGCAGGGGCCCGTGGGTCTGGAACACCTGCGCCCAAGTGATGGTCCGGCCGCCGGGTTGGCGCAGGTGGGTGGTTTCAAGCGTATGCCCGGCTTGCAGGAGCACCTGCTGCCCCCGCCGGCCGCCCCAGACGAGGATAGCGGCGAGCAGCAGCATCAGGGCGGCCAGGATGGCGATCAGTGCCCACCTGGGCAGCGCGTGTCGGGCGGGAGGAGCGGAATACAGCGACATACCCGCAGTGTGCTGGGGGAGGGAACGCCGAGCGGCGCCCGCATGCGGAATGCCGACGTCCACCGTGACGGTCCCGTCCGGACATTCGTCGGTTCCCGTTCCGCTGATGGCCCTGGGGCTCATCTTCTCATTGGGCAGCGGCTCGAATTGCGCGGACGCCGGGTCCTGCAGGTCCTCTCAGGAGGAAAGGGGCTGAAGCCCAGGTGGTGCAGCACCGTACGGACCTGGCCTTGGTGGTCCTGAGTTCAACCCTGACACGCCGCACTTCGCTGGGTGGTGTTTGTGCTCACGACCTTCAGGTGACGCGTGTGAAACCTCAGCGTGACTACTGGTAAGATGTTGCCACTATGCGAACGGTTGAATTCACCCTTCGGCACTATCTCGCCACCCATGGCCTGAGTGCGTACCGTCTCGCACAAGCGGCACGCGGGCGGGTCAGCGAGCGCACGGTCTATGCCCTGGCGCGGGGCGAGGCCAGCCGCGTTGACCTCGGTACCCTGGCGGCCGTCATGAGTACGCTGGAGGAACTGACCGGTGAGCCGGTCAGTCCCGCTGACCTGCTGACCGCCGTCACGGTACCGGGGCCTGACCGTGAAGCGCGAACGTGGCTTGATGGAGACGCTTCGCACCTGGGCGAGTTCGAGCCCTACGACTGGGGCGGGACCGACCCCTACACCCTGGGCGAGCCTGTCCGGGTGGGGCCAGATGGTGAAATCGTCATCGGTGGCGAGTGACGGCGAAGCTCACCCTGGGCGCGATATTCGTGGCGGACTTCCCTGAACACGACCCCAGCGGACATGAACAGGAGGGCCCCCGGCCTGCCGTCCTGGTTGGACTGCCCACGAACGCCGGGCGGCCTCGTTTCCCCGTGCTGATGCTCGCGCCGGTGACGACCTTCCGGGGACAACCCTGGGTGACGGCAGCTCCTGACCTGTACCCAGTGCTCAGCGTTGGGGCTGGAGGCTTGCGGGTGGATTCAGTCGCCCTGATCGATCAGACACGCGCCCTCGACGCCTCACGGGTGTCCCGCTACCTGGGGACCCTGACCTCAGGGGAATACGCCCCAGTCCATGCAGCAGTGCGGCTCATCTTCAGCATTTGAAGGTGACAGCCAGCGAGGACGTGTCTGTCACTCACTCAGACCACGTACGCCGTCGCTTCATATACAAATGATTTCAACATCCCGAGAGACCTCCGCCCTGAGCACATGTGCCATGCAGATCATCCGTCGTGCTGGAAGAGTTGGGAAATCTACTCTCGCAGTGAATGTCTCTGGAACACTGGCCATCCATGGTCCGACGGTGCTTGCCGATGAAGACCGCACCCTGGAGACTTCAAGAGATTGGCGTGGAAGTGCGAGGGGAACTCGTCCAGTACCGCTCCTATCATCTGGCGCCGGCCGTCCAAGGACACCACTTCCCAGAGCGCGTTTTGGAATCTGAACTTGTCCGCGAGGCGCAACGGCACTGGCAAGACATGGTGTCGTCCCGGCGGCACGTTCGTGGCAAGCCGTTCCGGGCACTCAAGAACCATGGTTGAACGCTGTGTCCTGCACGTTGCTCCAGTGGTCCTGGTGACGTTGCGGCCCGGTAGGGCGGGGAGAAGAAGAGATACAGTCCACCCTTGAGGTCTGGGGGATCTTCAAGCTGCAGATGCCCGCCGTTCTGTACCGTGAACCGCAGATCCGGGCGCTGTGGATGACACCGTACGCCCAGCGTGAAGTCCATGGACCAGGGCGTGTGCCTTCCCGCGGTGAGGATGGTCCCGTCGCGCCCGATGCGGTTGAGTGCGAAGCCGGTGCCCGGTGGAGCAACGATGGTGCCCATCCTCAGCGTGCCGCTCCCTCGGTTGACCAGCTCTCCATCCGGGCAGCGTCCATGCCCGGTAGACGTGACGCTGGCCTGCTGCATCGTGAAGAGGCTGGCCGGCCCGCAGGCGCTCAGGACCAGCCGAGCACGAGGGCTGGCAGCATAAGGCGGGCGAACGATGGCCGCATCTGCTGAGTCTAGCCAACCGCGCCTTCGTCTCGACCTTCAGTGCCAGGTGGAGGGCTCGGACTGAATGGGCTGAGGTGCGGTTGGCGGTTGATGACGCGTTGGGGTGGTGGTGTTTCCGATATCCCAAACGCGCTTGAGCCGGGGAAAGGGCCTGCTGCGCCTGGGCCCGGAGCCAGGTTCCGGAAGTCCGGGCCATCATCCCGCTACGCTCACCTACACCCTGGCACAGGCAAAAAAAAGTCGGCCCGCAGGCCGCTTTGATTTCTCTATTCTAGCCGGATATACACCCAGAGTCAATTTTATGCGGCGGCCCTGTTCCAGCGCGGCTGCATCCGTTGTTCAGCGGGGTGTTCAAGGCGCTTGATGGTCAGGCCGGTGCGGGCTGCGTCGGCGCGGTCGCCTGCTCCTGAGCCACGCGGTTCAGGTTGAGGGCCAGCTGCCGCGTCAGCAGTTCGTCTTCGCCCAACGGCCATGGCGGCCCGCGGGTACGCCACAGAGGAGGAGGGCCCGCCTCACTTGGTCCTCGGCCATGACCAGCCCCACCCCGACAGCAACCTGATCCGCGGCCACGGCGTCATACAGAGCGGTGCGGCGGGGCGTCAATCCGACTCCAGGTCCTGCAGGTCATCGGCAAGGGCCTGCAAGGCCGCCTGCCGCTGCTCGGCCAGCCTGATAGGCGAGAACGTCCTCGAGGTAGAGCCGGCGGCGTTGCCCGACCTTTTTGACCAGGTAGGGGCGGCTGACGTTCAGGAGGTCGGCAGCCTGTTGGGTGGTGATCTCGCGGTCGAGGGTCAGGACCTGCACGGCCTTGCCGGCGGCGAGCTGTTGCAACAGGTCTTCAAGGAGGGCGGCGAGGCGGCCCGGGGCAGGGGTGGTGCGCAGGGCCGTTCGGTGGCGCTGGGCGTCCTAGATGTTCGAGGGGGTAGGAGCGAATGGGGCCGACACGGGCACCTCTAGGTTCATCAGACGAAACGAACGAAGCAGCCAAAAGGAGTGTATTGAATGAGTGGCGCTGCCGAGTGTCGCCACCCAGAAGAGCGCGTCCCAGCCAGTAGGGACCTGGGTACTACGCCCGAGCGCGCCTTAAAAGGAGGGAGCTGATCTTGTAGCCAAGCCAACGAGTGACGTCTGATCAATTGGGATTGCACAATCTTATTTGGGCCAGCTTCGTGGATGTGATGGGCCGGGTGATTTCGAAATGGATACAACGCATTGATCTGCCGCAAGGTTAAACCATTTAGAGGATTGTATAATCTTATCACCGCCTTTGAACCAGCTCCTCCAGCTCCTTTCGCCTTCCACTGCTTCTTCGCTTTTCGTGGTGCTTGAGTGGGGAAAGTCGTTTCTGGTGTGGATGGCGCGTGTCGTTGCGTGATCGGCTGAGGTGTGTTTGACCTTCTGGCCGCTGATCTGGCGGGGCCCTTCCATCACCGTTGTTGTTCACCAAGCTGGTGCTTAGGCGGGGGCTGGGGGAAAGTGCGGAGGGGGAGACGGGTGTTGTTACGGTGGGAGAAGAATTTGCTGGCTCGTGAAAATTTTCGTTGCTTGGTACGAATAGAACGGAACGGACCTCCCGCCATCTTCCACAGAGCAAAGTAGGTGAGGTAGACCGGTGCAACTCCATGTCGCGAATGCTCGAACAGGCGCAGGGACGGAGGGAGGCTATAGAGCGTCAACGAAGAGGCGATGGCCGAGATGTACGGCTGTCATGTGTTTCCATGTTGCTGTTGAAGTGAGACGTTAAAGATTTCGAGGTGCATCGACTGCAATGTCTGGAGAGAGGGGAAGTGATGTCGGCTCATTGCTTTCGCCAGACTCATGACGTGACAGGGAGATTGGTTCAGTTCAGGCGCGCATGTGCGGTTCACCATGCTTGAGCTGGAACGAGCGCGGGGAGAAAAGGGGGGAGGGGGAGACGAGGTGGTTCTGGTGCGAACAGAAATCGCCAGCTCGTGAAAGTTTTCGCTTTTTGGTACGGTCGGAACATACAACCGTTGTTGAGCTTCCCCCTCACTTTGAAGCAGAAGATGACAAGTCCCTCGCCCGTACAGGCGAGGGAGCTTGGCGTGCGAGGGCTCGGTGTCCGCTGTTACTGTGGGAACTTCTGCTTGACGCTGTACATCCGCACGTAGTCGAAGCGCGCGATGAAGCCTGCGCCACCCATCGAGACGAGGCCGACGCGGGGGGCACTCCCGAGCTGGTGCGTCCAGGTGCTGCCGCGCGTCCACGTCGTGCCGTCGCGGCTGGTGGAGGCCGTGTAGCGTTCTTCGCCGTGTTCGGTCGTCTTCGTAACGCGGAACCAGATCGCGTCGGGCGCGGCCGCACTCAGCACGGTGTTGCCGTACCTTGGGAAGCCCGGGGCGACAGGGGCTTGCTCCTTGGCGAACTCAATCTGACGCGTTTCCCAGATGCTCGCCTGGGTGAGCTTCACGAAGTTGTCGTCGTCACCGTACATCACCAGGCCCGCCTGAGCGAAGTTAAAGCAGCAGCCCGAGGCCGGAAGGTTGATGCTGAGCTTGACCTCAACCAGGTAGTCACCTTGCGGCACAGGACGGGTGAGCACGGAGGCGTTGTTGCTGTCCTCAAACAGGTCGGCCGCCTGGGTGTCGAAGCGCAGGACGCCGCCTTCGAGGCTCGCGGCCGCAGGCGCCGGCGGACGCACCCACGTCCAGGCGGTGTCCAGCGCCGTGCCGTTGAACTCGTCGCTGTAGGCCGCGAGCAGCTTGCCGGGTTCCGGCACTTTCTCTTTCGCCACGCGGTAGGTGCTGCGCTGACCCGGTTGTGCCGCCGGGGCAGGCATGACGTCGTCGGACGCGCCGAGACCGCCGCGCACAGTGGGCCACCCGCCCTCCCAATCCACCGGGTCAAGCAGCGCGGGCCGCTTGTTCAGACCGCCTGGCTCGGCGAGGTACGGGTCATGACGGTCAATGGCGTGATACACCGTCCAGTCCTGCCCTCCGGCATCCGTGAAGACCGCGTTATGCCCGGGGCCGACCCAGCGGTTGCCGTTCATGGTCAGCACGGGCGTGCCGCCCACGTATGTGGCGTTCAGGTCAACACCGTCGCGGTCGAGGAACGGTCCATCGGGGGTACGCGAGCGGCCCACGAACACGCTATAGCCGGACAACGGGCCACGACAGCAGTCTGTGGCAGACACGAACAGGTAGTACCAACCGTCTTTCACGAAGACGTTACTGCCCTCGTAGCGGTTGGCAGAAGCGATTTCTTTCTGGGTGGCCGGGTCGGAGCGGAGCCCGTCCGCAGACAGGTGGCGCACCGAGATGCCGCCGAAGTAGGAGCCGTAATAGATCCAGCGTTGCCCGGACGGGTCTTGAATGACGTCCGCGTCATAGGTCCAACGGCGACTGTCTGAGCAGCAGGGCGCAGGGTGCGGCTCCACGGCAGGCGTGCCGCTGTCCACCCACGGCCCGGTCGGCGACTCGCTTGTGGCGACGCCGATCGCGCTGCCGCCCGCCACCGTGTCGCTTGCGGTGTAATACAGGTGGTACTTGCCGTTGATGTACACAACTTCCGGTGCCCACAGGCCCGCGTCCGGACGGACCCACGCCGGGCGCTGCGGAAAGGCGTCACCGACGTACGTCCAGTGGACGAGATCCGTCGACTTCGCCATCGTGATGAGGCGGAAGTTGAAGTTGCCCTGTGCGTCGCGATCGTTGGCGTTCAGGGGATCGGTCGTGCAGTACAGGTACCAATTGCGGTCGCCCGGTTGCTGACCGCGCATGATGTCTGGGTCAGCACACGTTTCCACCTTGCCGAGCGGCCCGGCATTGATCGTCAGAGCGTTCTGGTAGGTGCCCGGGCGGGACTCATGGACCTTCTGCGCTTCAATGGACGTGCCCGCGCGGTCCGGGGTGGGCGACGCCTGTTGACAGCTCACCAGGGCGACGAGCAGGATCGCGAACGCCCTTGAGGGCGCATGTGATCGACGAGGCGGGGATACGGAGTCAACCATGTCTTCCTCCTGAGAGCCCGCGTCGGAGCAAACACGTGAACCACTGCAGCGTGAGACGCGTGCTCCGAAGAGGGATGAAATGCCGTTTTGTTGTGCAGTGCCTCTTCACTGTAAGAGTCGAGCTGCCTGACCTGTGGTCGCTGACTTAAGGAGGTCTTGATGGAGTGCACATCGTTGTGAGGTTCACCCGGTGTTGCGGCTCTTCCGCTGATTGGGTGCAGGGGATCAGGAGGCGAGCACAACACGTTGGCGAAGGGGCTGAACAGATCCACGGTCGTCCATCTGGCGCTTGATCCGCTTGATCTTGTTCACCACGCCTTCCGTCGGCCCGTTGCTCCACGGCCGGGTCATTGCGGCCAGGAAGGCGTCTCTCTCCCTGACGGGGCTGGTCCGCCACGCTCGGCCGCAGACACCCCGGAGCAGCCCTGGCGTGCACGGCACGTGAACGTCCCGCGTCGTTGCCGGCTGTGGCGCTTCCCTGAACCGGCGCGGCCGCTGCCGCCAGGACCTTCAACGGGTCATCCGGATCCCTGACGGTCAACGGAACTGATCGTGCTCACTTCCGCGACCAGGGCGTCACCCGTCACCCCGGCAGATCGCGCCGGCCGCTGCCTGCCGTTCGCGCATGCACGCTGCCCACCGCGCCCGCAGTTCCGCGCCACGCCACCGTCAACATGGGTGTGAGATCACGGCTCGTTCAACCTTTTGTTCAGGCCCACTTCTCTTTGGCGTTCTCCCCTGGGGCATGTTCGAACATATCCTCCAGCAGATGGGCAGTCTGGGAGCGTCCAGTCAGCACTTCGCCCAGGCGCAGCAAACCGGCCAGGACGATCAGGTGGATCCGAACCATGCCGCCGAGTACGTCCAGCACGTCACCCAGCACGCGTCCCCCGAAGCGCAACAGCAGGTCTTCGGTGAGTACGTGTGCAGCCTGAGCTCCGAACAGCGTCAGGCGCTCGGTCTGGCGATGGTGCAGCACCCGGGCATCCCGGTGCAGTCGGTGCAGGTGGACGATGACCAGAGCCTCACGCAGGCCCTGGGCACCTCCACTCAGGCGCTGTCCGCTCCCGGCCAGGGTGGACTGGGGGGGCTGTTCGGCATGTTCGGCCAGGCGATGGGTGGACAGTCCACGCCGCAGGCCAGTCAGCTGGGGGGCATGTCCATGGGCCAGTCGGCCCAGCCGGGCGGCTTTGATGTCGGCAGCCTGCTGCAGAATCCAGTGGCCAAGGCAGGCCTGGTCGGACTGGCGGGCATCATCGGTTCTCGGTTGCTCAACCAGCAGTAAGCCCCCTGGAGCAGCAGGCCACCGAGGGGCGGCCTGCTGCTCCAGTCATGGACGTGGTCCTGTCCCCGGCGGTGACGGTGGGAGCGGCGGACACGCCCCGCAGCGGCGGTCCAGCCAGCGATAGACCGGCGGAGGGGGTCATGGGTGCACCGGCACCCGCTTCACGCCAGTACCAGGGTCACCGCGTGGCTCCCGCCTGCGCGGACCGGCACTTCGTGCGTCAGGACCGCCATGCTCATCGAACGCGAATTGACCGGCATCACGGTGAACACCAGTCCTGGCTTCACCGCACCCACCCTCCACACCTTCGCGGGCACAGAGACAGTTGAGCGGGGCGCGCGTCAACCGGTGAGCGCCCTCGACGTCGACGGTCCCACCGGTTGCTCCGTGCGAGCGGTGGACGGCGAGGCCGCCCGGCTGTGACACCGACAGCGCCCGGATGACGACCGGACCCGGCAGGTCGTCGGGCAGGCCAGAACGCGGCGCCCTCCGGCCCACCCGCAACGGCAACCGAACCAACAGCGCCGAACGCACCCGAGAACGCCGAAGGCCACCCGAAACCAGAACCGGCTCAGCCGGGTGGCCTCCGCGGGGAGCGGCGAAGCTGGGCGCCGCAACCCTGTGAAGGTGACGCCATGGATTCGCTGCGTCCCGAACCGCGCGTGCGCTTCGTCAGAACACGTAGCCTTTCGGCACCACCACGACGCCGCGCTCGGTGACCGTCAACCCCCGCTGTGCATCCTCGGCCAGGTTCACGCCGATGGTCGTGCCGGATGGCACGACCACGTCCTTGTCGACGGTCGCCCGGCGGATGTGCACGTTACGGCCGACCTCGACGTTGTCGAACAGCACACTGCGCTCCACCAGCGAGTAGCTGTGCGCGCGGACCCCGCGTCCGAGCACGATGTCGCGGACCGTCCCGCCGCTGATGATGGTGCTTCCCGCCATGATCGAGTTGATGGCCTGCCCGCGCCGGTCAGCCGTCTCAAACACGAACTTGGAGGGCGCGGAGAACTCACTGCTGGTGCGCAGCGGCCACCGGGGGTTGTACAGGTCGAATTCCGGAACCACGCTCACGAGGTCCATGTTGGGTCGACAATGCCGTGGTGGGCGCGTCGGTGTCAGGTCCATCTCCAGCGCCGTGAAGACGGCGGTTCAGCCGTCGGCGACGTGAACGGACGGTGGCGCCTGCTGGACCCGTCCACCGGAGGGACCCACCGCTGAGCATAAGCGAGTGCTCGGTTCCAGGCCGCGTGGGTGAGCTGATCATCGCCGTGGCTGTGAGGATTCGGTCATGACCGCCCTGCCATGGTATGGACATCTCAACCTCCCCCCATCCTGGTCTCCGTCATCCCCCGTTCAGTCCAGAGCACGCTCTGGACCAGGAGTTGTCATGCCCCGCATTCCCGGTCTGCTTGCCCTCACCACCCTCAGTCTCGTGCTCGCCGCCTGCGGTCAGACCACGCCCGACCCCCACACCACCCAGAGCGCGCACCTCACCCTCACCGTCAGCGCCCCGCAAGGCGTCAACCCCAACATCACCGTCAGCGGCCCGGTTGGATTCAGCAAAACCATCACCACGACCGGCAGTGCCTGGCTGGACACCCAGGCGTTCGGCACGTACTCCTGGGCGTCCATGACCGTCAAAGCCGGCGACTTCACCTACGCGGGCAGCAACGGCAGCGTCGTCCTGGCGGCCAACGACGTCAGGACCGCGACGGTGTCGTACCTCCCGATTGACAGCGCCCTGAACTTCACGCTCCACGCGCCAGCCGGCGTCACCCCACACGTCACGCTGCGCGGCCCGGACAACTTCACCAAGACCTTCACCACCGCCGAGACGGTCAACCTCATCGGCTTGAAGCCGGGCACGTACACCTGGACCGCCGAGCAGGTCACGGCGGGCGAAGTCACCTACGCCGCCACGGATGGCTCCATTGAGCTTCCCGCCGGGGAGGCCCAGCAGGTCAGCGACACCTACGCCGCCATCGTCGGCACCCTTGACCTGAGTGTCAGCGTGCCGGACGGGGTGACGCCCAATGTCGCGGTCACCGGCCCGGACACGTTCAGCACGACCGTGACCACCGCTGGCGCGGTCAAGGTGACGGGCCTGAAGCCCGGCACGTACACCATCGCCCCCTCCAGCGTCATCGCGAAGGGCTTCCGCTACGACGCGCAGGGCGCGACGGCGGCCGTCGTCTCCGGACACACGGCGACCGCGAGCGTCTCGTACACCGGCGGCGTGGACATCGAAGCGCCCACGAACGTCACGTTCACGCCCGCCAGTTCGAGCGCCGACAGCTCTGGATTTGCGCACCTCACGGTCACGGCGCAGGACAACGCGGGCGTCAAGGAGTTCATCGTGTACGCCAACACCGGGGACGTCAGGATGGCGACCCTGGCCGCCACCAAGAGCGCGGACGGCTACAGTGCGTCCTACAGCCCCTGGATTCCGCACGGCTTCCCCCAATCGTTCACGGTGGTGGCCAGTGACGGTGTCAACGTCAGCGCGCGCAGCACAGAAGTGTTCGTCACCAACCCGAACCCGTAAGACGCGACAATGCTCGTGAACAGGCCATGGACGGCGTGCTGAGCGGCGCCCAGGACGTGGTCGGTGGCGGCCAGGCGCACTCCGGACCGCGGCCCGCTGTCTCCTGCCTCCGAGCCGTGGGGCAGCCGGAGGGTGTGGTCACGCCGCGCCCTCTCGAGGTGCACGGTGCAGTATCAGTGAGCCGAGGGGCTGGTTCTGGACTCAAGGCAACGGTCGCTGAAGTCACCAGACTCGTCCGCCGGCCCGGCGGTGAGGCTCAACCTGGCGCCGCAGGATGGTGGTTCACGCCGCGCCACAGCCAACGCACCAGCGGTCAGGACCTCCTGGCGGACAGCATCGTGACCGCCACGTGGCTGAACCTGAACGTCCCGGACGACCTTCACTTCAGCGTGAACCGTCAGGCGCTGGGTATCCCGCGCACACGCGTAAGGGCATGATGCGGGCGGACGTCCCCACCTTCCCTCCGCCTTCGGGTACAGCACCGCCGCGTGGACCTGAACGCGCATGGCACGTGCACGTCCTGGTGCGTTGACCTTGAGCGGCGCAGGATTCACCTCACCCGCAGCGTCTCAGGCGCTCGGCATGCTGTCCGGCCAGGCGCGCAGGGCGAGGTGCACCACCCGGTGCAGGTCGGCGCGGCTGCACCCGGCCGCGGCCTGCACCGCCATCCCCTGGGAGAGCGTCGCCACGAAGCGCGCCAGGTCGGCGGGGTCGACGTCGGCCGGGAGGTCGCCGGCCTGCCGGGCCGTTTCCAGGCGCTGGCGGATCAGCTGCTCACTGCCGGCGCGGCGGGCGTTGAGTTCCTCGGTGATGGCGCGGGCCTCTGGCCCGGTGGCGAGCGCGCCCTGGACGGTCAGGCAGCCGGCCGGACAGCCGGGGGTGGTCTGCGCGTCGGCGTGGCCGAGCAGGAGGCGTTCCACGAACTGGCGGGCGGTGGGTTCCTGCAGCGCGGCCTGCACGTAGCCGAAGTAGTCGTCGGCGTACAGGTCGAGCGCCTGTCGAAAGAGGGCCTCCTTGTTGCCGAAGGCCGAGTAGAGGCTGGGGCGGTTGATGTGCATCGCCTCGGTCAGGTCCAGGAGCGAGGTGCCTTCGTAGCCCTGCGTCCAGAAGACCTTGAGGGCCTGTTGCAGGGCGTGGCGTTTGTCGAATGTGCGGGGTCGGCCACGGGTCATGATCTGCCTCCTTTCTATACCTAATGGTACACTATTGACAGCCGCCGCCACCTGTGCCACCTTATGTACCGAGCGGTATAGAAATCGACCGCTCCAGGGAGCAGCACATGCATCAGCAACTGTCCGGCAAAACCGCCCTCGTCACCGGCGGCACCAGCGGCATCGGCCTCGCCATCGCCGAAGCCTTCATCGCCGAAGGCGCCCACGTCTTCATCACCGGCCGCCGCACGGCACAGCTCGACGACGCCAAAGCGCAGCTGGGCGACCACGTCACCACCATTCAGGGCGACGTCGGCCAACTCGACGACCTCGACCGCATCTACGCCGTGATCCGCGCCGCCGGACGCCCGCTCGACATTGTGGTCGCCAACGCCGGCGGCGGCAGCTTCGCGCCACTCGGGCAGATCACCGAAGCGCACTTCGACCAGACCTTCGACACCAACGTCAAAGGCACCCTCTTCACCGTGCAGAAGGCCCTGCCGCTGCTGAACGACGGCGCCTCGGTGATCCTGATGGCGTCCACCACCAGCATCACCGGCACCCCCGCCTTCAGCGTCTACAGCGCAACCAAAGCCGCGGTGCGCTCCTTCGCCCGCACCTGGGCGCTCGACCTCAAGGACCGCCACATCCGGGTGAACGCTGTCAGCCCCGGCCCCACCCTCACGCCGGGCCTGACCGACCTGGCGCCCGACGCCGAGCAGGCCCAGGCCCTGCTCGACGGCCTGACCTCCGGCGTGCCGCTGGGCCGGATGGGCCAGCCGGAAGAGATCGCGCAGGCCGTGGTGTTCCTGGCCTCCGACCGCAGCAGCTTCATCACCGGCACTGAACTGTTCGTCGACGGCGGCACGGCCCAGGTGTAAGTCGCCCTCACCCTTCGCGCCCCGACACCCGGGGTAGAAACTGCCGGAACTCGCCGGACAAGGTCATCCGCGCAGGGTCGATAGGATTAAGTGGCCGTCTGAACTTTAGACGGCCACGTGCAGTGCACCGGACACATTCCCTATGCTGTCCCCATGACCCGCCAGAGCTCGCGCCCCCCTCCCCGCCTGCCCCTGCCGCCGCGGGTGCGCTTCTGGCTGGGGCTGCTGCTGGCCCTGGTCCTCGGCTACCTGATCGCGCTGGTGCAGGGTGCCGTCGTGCGCCCCCCGCTGGTGATCGGGCAGGACGCCGTGCCGCCCTCCGGTCCGGTACAGGGCGTGACGTCCACGCTGGAGAACCAAGGGGGCGCGTTTCTCGACATCAAGCCGGGCGGCGCGGCAACGACGCTGCTGGTCTACTACCCCGGCGGCCTGGTTCGCCCCCAGGCGTATGAATGGCTGGGCCGCGCCCTCGCCGCCGACGGCGTTCAGACGGTCATTCCGGTGTTTCCCCTGGATCTTGCGGTGACGGGCATCAACCGCGCCGACGCGCTCATCAGGAAGTTTGGCGCGGGCAAGACCGTGGTGATCGCGGGCCACT
This sequence comes from Deinococcus sonorensis KR-87, assembly GCF_040256395.1. Taxonomy (NCBI): domain Bacteria; kingdom Thermotogati; phylum Deinococcota; class Deinococci; order Deinococcales; family Deinococcaceae; genus Deinococcus; species Deinococcus sonorensis. The sequence continues at coordinate 107,271 of NZ_CP158298.1, forward strand.
CCCTGGGTGGGGCCATGGCGGCGCAGTATGCCAGAGGGCATCGTGATCAGCTGAGCGGCATGATCCTGATGGGCGCGTATCCGGCCGGCAACGTGAACCTGAAGGAGAGCCGCCTTCCGGTGCTGTCGCTCCTGGCCGAGCAGGATGGGGTGGCGGAGCCCGCCGACGTGCGCGACGGCCTGAACCGCCTGCCGGCCAGCGCCCAGTTGACGGTCATTCCCGGCGCGGTTCACAGCTTCTTCGGGCGGTATGGAGCACAGCGAGGCGACGGTCTGCCCACGGTGACGCGCGCCGCGGCGGAAGCCGGGATTCTGCGTGCGGTCCGGGCGTTTCTGGCCACGCTGCCCCCTCCATCCGGTGACGCTGGCCATTGCGCACGGACCAGCACGGCCAGCGCTGTCCGCTCGGCAATGACGAGCGGCCACGAGAGGGTCGGCGCGCATGAACGCGTGGCGGGCGCCGGCGGCACCTCCGCCGCATGTGTAATGGCCTGAATGGTTCGCCTGATGGATGGTGCAGGGTCATGGCCTCACGCGGATGAGTGCGGCATGCTGCACCGCGTCTGCTCACATGGTCGGTTCGCAGGCATCTTCGATCGGCGTTGGCTGACCCATCCTGTACGTCACTCAGCTTTGCCTGCCAACGGGTACTGGCAAGCTTGCGGCCCATCTGTCGCAGGCGCTGGCTGTCCAGGCACCCCACGGGCATTGCCTTAACCTGCTTGAGCGCTGTCTGCACATTGGCTTTGTTATTTCCGTCAAGCGCGAACGTCAGCGGATCGCATGGTCGATGCCGGGTGGTACGCCGGGATAAGGCGGTTCGTTGTCCTTGGAGTCCAGGATGTCGAATGGGAGCACCCACTGTTCAGCGAACAGGTCCGAGACGTTCCAAAGCTCCTGGAGGCCATCGAACGGGCCATCACATGTTCAGAGCAGGCCGTGGAGGGCCTCGTTCCATTAGCGGAATGCTCGGGTCCATTACGTTTTACGGCTGGTGGTCTGTTTCAGAAGAGCGTTGGGAGAAAGATCTTGACGAAGAGACTCGACTTCGCGCAGGAAACACAACAACCATGCAACTCTTTCAAGCAACATCTCCGATGTTCATTTGACTCAAACCACTCGCTGTCCCACAAGGAGTCTGCAGGGACGATGGAGCCGCGCGGATGCCTGCACGAGGAGAGGCGTGCACTGCGGCGTTCTCGGCAGACCGCCAGGGTCCAGTACGCTGCACCGGTGCCCACGGACGAGCTGCTGAACACGGACGTCCCCCGCGACGCCGAGGTGACCTCGTTTGAAGGCGGGCACCCGGATGGCACGGACGCTCCCCACCTGCACCCTCTGCGGTCTGCCGTTGAGTTCTTCCTGGTGGCCGTTCCTCAGGACCACCCGTGGGCGCCGCGCTCACGGGCGGTGTTCGCCTGTATGGCGACCTGGCACCCGCACGACCTCATCCCCCATCTTCTCCCGGAGCGGCGCAGTGTCATCATCTGCCGCTTACAGAGCGAGCGCTCCACCACAGCGCAACGCCGCACCATCGGGGTGGGCGACGACGGCCAGATGAGAAGCCGCGGCGCTCACCCCTTCATCCCGGTCAGGACGATGCCCTCGATGATCTGTTTCTGGAAGATGGCGAAGACGATCAGCACCGGAATCACGGCCAGACTGCTGGCGGCCATGATCAAGCCCCACTGGGTTCCGGCCTCCCCATTGAAGAGCGCCGTCCCCACCGGCAGCGTACGGAACTCGGGGTTCTGGATCACGATCAGTGGCCACAGGAACGCGTTCCAGTTGCCCAGGAAGGTGAAGATCGCCAGACTCGCCAGCGCCGGACGGACCAGCGGCAGGGCGATGCGCCAGAAGATCCCGAACTCGCTCATGCCGTCGATGCGGGCGGCTTCCAGCAGGTCATCGGGCAGCGTCTCGAAGAACTGGCGCATCAAGAACACCCCGAAGGCACTCATCAACCCTGGGAACATGATCGAGAAGTACGCGCCGGGGACGCTGCGGGTCAGGTGAAGGTCACTGACGCCCACGAACCAGGGGATGACCAGCATCTCGGTGGGAATCATCAGGGTGGACAGGATCAGGATGAAGATCAGGGTTTTGCCGGGGAAATCGAACTTGGCCAGGGTGTAGCCCACCATGGAGTCGAAGAACAGCACGCTGGCGGTCGTGACGCTGGCCACCAGCAGGCTGTTGGCGAACCACTGGATGAATTTGGTTTCCAGCAGCACCTGACGGTAGTTGTCCAGCGTGGGGGCTTCGGGGAGGAACCTGAGGTTGAACAGTTCCTGGAAGCTCTTGAGGCTGGTCAGCAGCATCCACATGAAGGGAAACAGCGTGACCACGATACCCACGGTCAGCACCAGGTAGGCCAGCAGCAGCGGGAGGTTGACGCGGCGGCGGGGTCGCGGGGTGCCGCTGGAGTCCCGGACGTCGGTCTTGGGGAGCGTTGTGGTCATGTGGACTCCACGTCAGGACCGGCTGTGGCAGTGAGGTGGGCACGCCCCGTCCTGGGGCGTGTGATGGTCTGTTTGGAGAGCCAGGGCCGGGTCACAGGTCATACCGCCGGGTCAGGAAGCGCAGCTGCACCAGGGTGATGGCCAGGATGATCACGAACAGCACCACCGTGATGGCTGAGGCGTAGCCCATCTGGAAGCGCCCGAACGCGAGCTGGTAGATGTACAGCGCCACCGTGGTGGTGCTGCCCAGCGGCCCACCCTGATCGGTGAAGTTCAGGTTGACCACCTGCGTGAACAGTTGCAGGTACGCGATGGTCCCGGTCACCACGCTGAAGACGATGGTGGGGTTGAGCAGCGGCCAGGTGATCTTCCAGAAGGCCTGCGAACTGCCCGCCCCGTCGATCTCGGCGGCCTCGTAATAGCTGCGGGGAATGGCCGAGAGCCCGGCCAGGAACAGCACGACCTGAAACCCCAGGTTCTGCCACACCACCAGCGCTGCGGTGGTGGCCAGCGCCTGATCCGGGGAGGTCAGGAAGTTCTGCGGGGGGATGTGCAGCCAGACCAGAAAGGTGTTGACCGGACCGAACTGCGGGCTGAACAGCCACTGCCAGACCCACGCGGCCGCCACGATGGGGGTGACGTAGGGGGCGAAGTACAGCGCCCGGAACACGCCGCGCAGGGCGCGGATCTTGTTGAGCAGCAGGGCGACCAGCAGTCCCAGCGCGATCTGCACCGGGACGCCGATGACGGTGTACAGCGCGGTGTTCTTGAGCGCTTGAGCGAACTTGCCGTCGGTCAACAGACGCTGGTAGTTGTCGGTGCCGACGAACGGCTGCTGCTCTTTGAGGATGTTCCAGTCGAACAGACTCAGGCGAAGCGCCGAGAGGGTGGGCAGGAAGCGCACAATCAGGAAGAAGAGCAAGGGCACCAGCAAAAAGGTGTAGGCCGTGCGGGTCTGGTGCCGCCGCATCGAACTGCCGCGCCGGGCTTTGGGCGACGCGGTCACGGTCACGAGGGGCCTCGTGGGTGGGTGGGTCTGGTCATCTGGACCTCTGACATGCAAGGGCGAGGCGTCAAAGCATCCCGCGCCCGCGCCCCATGCCCAGTCGTGCGCTGGGAAGAGAGGCAGGGGCACGGGTCTCCGGGTTTATTTGTAGTAGCTGTTCAGGATCTTCTGTTCATCGGCGGCGGCCTGCTTGACGGCGTCGGCAGGCTTGGCCCCTTTGAGCAACACCGTGTTGATCGCGTCCACCCAGGCCTTGCGCTGCCCGGCCTCATCCACGAACACCGTGGAGGACGCGTAGGGCAGACTGGCGATGAACGGCCCGTAGACCGGGTTTTTGAGCAGGTTGGGATCGGCGGCCAGACTGCGGCTGGCGGGAATCTCGCCCACGTTTTCCAGCCAGTAGCGCTGCGTGTCCGCGCTGGTGAGGAATTTCAGGAATTTGACGGCGGCGTCCAGTTTGTCGCCCTTGGCGTTCTTGGTGATGCCATTGACCCAGTACGAGCCGAAGTTGTCCTTTTCATTGGGGTTGCTGGCAAGCACGGGGAGCGGCGCCACCCCCCAGTTGAACTTCGCTCCGTCTTTGATGGTGTTGATGGCAAACGAGCCGTCGATGATCATGCCCACCTTGCCCGCGATAAAGGCGTCGCGGTAACTGTTGTTGCCGGGGAAGAAGTTCGGCACGCCCAGCTTGTATTTGGTTTGCAGATCGGTGTAAAAGGTCATCGCTTTGGTGCCCGCCGCGCTGTCGTAGGTGACGGTCTTGCCGTCCTTGCCGTACGGCTGGCCGCCGAACTGGCGTACCAGCACCTCACGCAGCACGTGGTAGTCCTGACCGTCGGGCTGGATGCCGAATCCCAGCGTGGTGTACCGGGGCGGCGCGCCCTTAACGATTTTCTGTCCATCTGCGATCAGGTCTTCCCAGGTCCGGGGAGGCTGGGCAATGCCGGCCTGCTTGAACAGGTCTTTGTTGTAAAACAGCGCCAGGGTGCGGACAGCCGTGGGCAGGGCGTAGTACTTGCCGTCCATCTTGGAGGTCTTCACCATCGGGGCGTAAGTGCTGTCGATGGTGGCCGTTGGGAATTCCTTGGCGGGGAGGGGTTGCAGGTACCCGGCGTCCACGTACTGCGGCAGCCAGCCGTAATACAAGTTCACCACATCTGGTCCCTGTCCCGCCGGGACGCTGGAGGCCACTTTCTGGCTGTACGCGTCGTAGGGGAAGGTTTCCTGCTTGATCTTGATGTCAGGGTTGGCGGCCTCAAACTTCTTGATCAGGTCGTTCATGGCGTCGACCTTGCTGGCGTACTCGTACTGCCAGTAGGTCAGTGTGACCGGCGCGGCGGACGCAGAGGCGAGGGACAGGCCGAGGGCCAGGGCAAGTACCTTGTTCATATTCATCTCCTGAAATGAATGAGCTGAGCGGGGGGGGTTAGTTGCCTAAGGTGACGCGAGGCCACAGGTACGGCAACGCCTGCTTCCCGCCCCACGAGAACGAGGCCCAGGCCAGCCCGCTCTGACTGATGTTGGCGCCCACGCGGGCGTCTGCCTGATCTCCGTCATACATCACCAGGTTCACGCCGATCGTGTCGCCGGGTCTAGGCACCGTGGGCATGGCCGCCCACGGCAGGCGGAACTCGATGGTATAGCCGCCGTCCACTTTCTTGGAGGCCACCTGCATGCCTGGGGCCGTTTCTTCCATCTCGCCCTGTCGGGCGTCGGCGTCGCGGAAGCCGCGCGCCCCGAAGCCCGCCGTGGTACAGGGGAAGGCGGCGGCCTGCATGGTGGTGCCGGTGTCCCGGCTGCTCCCGCTGGGGTCTACGGTCACGCCAATCGCGTCCGAGCGCAGCTGGGCCTTGATGTCGTCTGGGGCGATGTTGCAGGCCACCAGCTCATCCTTGACATTCATGCCCACGTAGAGAGACGTGTCGTCGTACCCGAGCGTGAAGCTGGCGCTGGCGTCTGCCGCACCCTCGGGTTTGGTCCGCCACCACAGGTCATCCGGGCCGATCTGGCTGCCCGCGCCCGCCGCCATGTCGCTCAGATCGCCGTCGATGGTGGGGGCCTTCTTCAGGCGCGGAATCGTCAGGGTGGGCAGCACGTAGGCGTTGGCCGTGTCGGTGAAGGTGCCGGTGCTCAGGCTGACCGGCAGCAACGCACTCTGTCGTCCGGCGGGCAGCGCGGCGGCGACGGCTTCCAGCTGCACCGTCAACGTCTTGCTCTGACCGGCGGCCAGCTGGTAGCGGGTGTCGCCGGACAGCGTGACGCCCGCCGGGAGCTTCAGGTTCAGTTCGCCGTTCACGGCCGCCTGGCTGCGGTTGGTCACGATCACCTTCACCGGGGTCTTCTGCCCCAGCGCCAGGGCCAGGCGGGTGGGCAGCGAGCCGATGACCCAGTCGGTGCCGGTCTGCCGCGCGAAGTCCTGATAGGCCGCCACGTCGAAGGTCGGGGCGAACGTGGCGACGACGGCAGGCAGCGGGCGCACGAAATTGCTGGCCCGGCCCGTGATCACCTGGGCGTCCTGCACGGCGCGGTAGCTGCCGGTCAGGGTGCCCCGCTCGGCGGCGGCCCCGGCGGGCGCGGTGACCTGGAAGGTGGCGCTGGCGGTCTCGCCCGGCTTCAGCGTGTTGGCTGCCGGGGCCGCCGACACCGTCCAGCCTGTGGGAGCGTTCAGGGCCAGCGTGACTTCGGTCATCGGCTGACCGGTGGTGTTGGTCAGGTTGACCGTGACCGGGGTGGCCTGGCCCGCGCCGATGTCGTAGGCGGTGGGGTGCACGGCCAGTCGGACGCCGGCAGGTGAGGACCCGCTGGGCGTCAGCGCGCCGGCCAGCAGCGAGGTTTCCTGGATGGGCGTGGGCACGCGCGAGGCCACCAGCATGAACGTTTCGGGGCTGGCCGTCTTGGCGGGGAGCGTGGAGAAGGTGTCCCAGCCCTGCGAGCGGTAGTTGAACTGCGCGATGTTCTTGAGGTCCGCGTAGCGGATCCGGGCGGTGCGCGAGACGTCGTCGGTCGGAATCTCGACGGTGGCGTCCTCGGCACTGTTGGGGTAGTAGTACAGCTTCAGGGGCGTGAAGGGCGCGATGCCTTCCTTGAGCTGCTCGGGGCAACGCGCCGGGTCACCCGCCGAGGTATAGGCCAGCGTGGCGGCGCGGGCGGCCATCTGGTGCTGGCCGTGGGTGCCGGGGCCGGGCCACATGGTCACGATCACTTCCGGGCGGCGCAGGCGCACCAGGCGCACCACGTCGCACACGAAGGCCGGGCCGCCCCACTTGGCCAGGGTCTCCTCGGCGGACAGCGTGAAATAGAAGTCGCGCAGCCCCAGGAAGTGCGGACTGTCCACGCCCAGCATCGCCAGCGAGCGGCGTTCCTCTTCCTGACGGATCAGGCCCAGGGCGGGGCCCGTTTCACGGCCCGTGGCGTTGCCGCCGCCCTCACCACCCGTCAGGGTGATCACCGTGCCCTTGTAGCCCCCGTCCAGCAGGTAGCGGGCCAGAATGCCCCCCACGCCGCCGTCGTCGTCGGGGTGCGCGCCGATGAACATCAGGTCCACGTCCATCAGGTCCAGGCCGCTGACCGTGCCGCCGTACCCGCCGGGGCCGGTCTGGATGGGGGTGGGGGCGGGGGGCGTGCTCTGGGCGCTGGCAGCGCCGACGAGCAGAGACAGGAGCAGGGCGGACCAGCAACGGTTCTTCATAGCCGACCTCCTTCGAGGTGCGTGCGGGCGTTCATGAAGCGGGTGGTGAGGTGATCGTGGTGGGTGGTGTCGGTGTTCAGGCGGTCGCGGGCCACCGTGAGTGCTCCGGCCATCACCGACGGGGCAGGGCCGCCAAAGGTGGTGCGGCGGGCGATGAACTCTGCTGGATTCAGGGCACGGTGCACCTCCGCCTGGGGCAGGTTCAGGCCGACCCCCTCAAGATCGGCGGCCGTCAGGGTGCTGACGGTGCGGCCCTGAGCATGCAGGTGCGCGAGGAGCGCCTTGACGTGAGCGTGGGCGTCCCGGAACCCGCACCCGGTCGTGCGGGCAATCACGTCGGCCAGTTCGGTGACCACCGTCTCGCCCTGCCGCGCCTCCCGCACCCATTCTTCGCGGTTGAGCCTGGGATTGGTCAGCGAGGAGATCAGCAGGTCCAGGCCGTCGCGGAAGTCGTGCCACATGCTGGTCAGGGCGGGCTGCAGGTCTGCGCCGGGATCGTTGATGTCCCCGAACGGGACGTTGTGGCTGGAGATGATCACGCTCTGCGTCACGCCGATGGCCTTGCTGAACTTGGTACGGGCGTGTTCCAGCGCCACCGGGTTGCGTTTCTGCGGCATCACGCTGCTGCCCTGCACCAGGCCGTCTTCCAGCGACAGGAGTCCGCGCGACGCCCAGAACAGCAGGTCGTACAGGACCCGCGACAGGGTGGTCGAGACCACCGTGATCACGCTGGCGATCTCCACCTGCCAGTCGCTGGCGCTCACGGCGTCGTACGTGTTCTCGATCGGTCGGTCGAAGGCCAGCAGCGCCGCCGTGCGCGTCCGGTCAATGGGAACGCTGGTGCCGCCCAGCGCCACCGCGCCCATCGGGCTGAGATTCAGGTGGGTCATGGCCCCCAGCATGCGCGCCGTGTCGCGTGACAGGACGTTTTCCACCGCCGTCAGGTAATGCGCGAGGGTGGTGGGCTGAGCGGGCTGGTGGTGGGTGTACGCAACGATCACCGTGTCGATCTCACGCGCGGCGAGGTCCAGCAGGGTGCGCCGCAGCTGCAGCACCCGCTCCATCGCCCGCATCAGGCGCTGTCGGGCGCTCAGCCGATAGAGGGTCATGTCCAGATCGTTGCGGGACAGCGCCGTTCGCAGCGCGCCGGCCGCGCCCGCGTTGCGGGCGGCCAGCGTCCGGTCCAGCGTGAAGAACACGTCCTCGACACTGGGATCGTAGGCGGGGAAGGGCTCGCGGCGCAGCTCGCGCAGCAACGCTGCCGCCTCGTCCGCGTGCGCCACGCCGCAGCCGTCCAGCATCAGGGCGTGGGCACTCAGGGCGTCGAACAGGTGGGGCAGCAGGTGCTCGGAGGCGTAGTCGTAATCGGGTTGCAGGACGACCCGCAGATAGGTGTCATGCCACATCGGTGGTGGCTCCCCCCAGGTCTTCCACGCGGGCCAGCAGGTGTGCGTGTGCCTGTTCGCGGGCCAGCAGGGCCGCGCCGCGCAGCACCGCGTCACCCACATCCGGCAGCAGGTGGGTGGTGATCGACAGGTCCAGCAGGTCGCTCAACTGTTCCTGCAGGGCAGCAGCGCGGTCCTGCGGCAGCCCGAGCACGACATGTTGCAGGTCCAGGGTATGCACCAGTCCAGCCAGCATGAACGCCGTGGCGTCCAGGCGTTCGGGGCTGGGCAACCCTTCCAGCGGCGCCGCGCCGCGCGGGGTGGGCCAGCGCGCGCGGCCAATCTCTCCGGCGCGGCCGTGCATCCCCCGGTACAGTTCGCCGCCGAGCAGGAGACCGATGCCCGTGCCGCTGGGCCGTTCGACCAGGACAGCAACGTGACTCCAGCCGGGAGATTCGCGGGTGGCGGCCAGCGCCACGAGGTTCGCGTCGTTCTCAAAGGCGTAGGTCACGCCAGCGTCGTCCAGAAAGGTTGTGACACGATGCACGTCGAGGTGATGGGTGACATTGGGTTCCCGCACCCGCCCCTGGGGATCAACTGGCGCCGGCAGGCCGATCAACACGTGGCGCAGCGGCCCGTACGCAGAACCGGCCAACGCCTGAGTGAAGCTGTCCAGAAGCACGTTGGTGAGCTCCGCTTCAGCGCAATAAACCTGCTGCTGCTTGGGCGGGCCGCCCGCCAGACCGCTGAGCTGGGTGTGGATCTGGGTCGGCTGAAGGTCCACCCCCAGCACCGCGCCCACCTGTGGATGCAACTCGACCCGGTGAGGCGTGCGCCCCACGCCCTGATCGGGGAAGATGGAGAGCTGGGCGATCCCATGATTGAGGAGCTCCTGCACCACGACATTGACGGTGACCTTGGAGAGACCGGTCTGGTTCGCAAGCTGCGGGCGTGTCAACCCAGGCCCTGCACACAACAATTGTGTGACGGCGCGACGATTCAGACGCCGTAGCTCACGCGGCCGACCCATAATGCCTCCTCGATAAGAAACTTTATTAACGATGAGGTGCACTGTACACCCGGGTTTCAGGAAAAGCAACGCCTCGCAGATCTCCGTTCCGCAAAGCATGTTCACCTCGCTGGACGTCAGCGAAGTCGAGGCAGAACCACGGCCATACCCTGACGTGGTGTCCGGCGCGCTGACGTCCGAGGTCTACGACTGGCACCACGAGTTCGAGGATGAGCCCATCCGCATCGATTCCGAACTCAAATGCGGACCGCTGGGAATGCCGGAAGGTGGAAGTCTTCCGTGACGGCCGACGACGGTGCGCCACCTCGCTGTGGGCGGCTGGGTCAACCGTGCTGGCAACTGTTCAGGTTCCCCCGCTCGACGAGATGTTGACTGACCCTAAAACGACCGCAGCGTTGCACCACCTGAAGATGTTTGATGGGCTTCACGGTGGGTCGTGAGCCGCTTTTAGCTCACGCGGAAGAGCGGGCGAGTGCGGCATGCTGCACCGCGTCCGTGCACATGTGCGGTTCGAGGGCACGGTCAACCGGAGTGACGTGGCCCCCTCCTGTACCCCTCAGCGCGTGCTGGAGGGGCCTTCCTGGCTTTCCTGTGAGGAAGGTGTGTTGGAGTGCGTCCTGGACGGTGGTTTTTCGTGCGTGGGGTGCAGGGGGGACGGGAGGCAAGACAGTGCCGTTTCGCCTTCGTTTTTCGCACTAATGTAAATTGGTGTGAAACTAGAATGGAACGGTGGACGCGACCCGACCACCCCCGGCTGCTTGAGCCAACCATGCGCGCAGACGTGTTCCTCAGCACATACAGGACACGCCTGCTGAGGCCGGAAATGCGCACTTCAGTCGCGCTGGGATGTTCGTCAGACGACCTGGGCAGGCGGGCAGTGTTCCACGCCCGGCCAGCGGCAGCGGGCATGTTCCTCAGCATTCTATACAAGCGTTTTCAAGTGAAGGTCTCGACCGATGTTTGAGGCGCTATAACCATCCAGGCGAACTTCTGACGCGCCTTTGGAGGAATCATGATCAACCCGATGCACATCATTGCCGGAGTGTTTACCCTCAGCGCCCTCGTCAGCTGTGGCGGCGGCACGCCCAGCGGCAGCACGCCGGCACCCAGCGCAGGTGGAAGCATCAAAGCGGAAGTGACCAGCGTGAAGGAAGTGCCTTCGACCACGTCCAGCACCAAGCTGGCGTTTGAGTTCACGTTCAAGAACACCGGCACCAAGACGCTGGCGCAGACCTCAGCGAAAGTCGCCTTTACCCTGGGCACCAAGCAGGTCGGTGACGACATTGCCGTCCTGAACGCGCCGCTGGCCCCTGGAGAGACGAAGAGCGTGGATTCCGTGTCGGTGCCTGCACCGAGCGCCTACACCTGCTACACATACTCGGTGACGGCCATTCCGGACGATTACAGCGGCACGTACCAGTTCACCTCAACGCCTCAGTGCCACTGAACACAGGCGACAGCTGGGAGGGAACAAACCACGTTCCCTCCCAGCTTCTTGCTCTGGCCTTGATCGATCAGGTCTCTCGTCCTACGCCAGCGTGCGGCTCGGCCGCTGGGAGCCTGAGCATCACGCGCTGCTCGGCCGGGATCTCCTCCGGGTTGTTCGGATACTGGGTGTAGGTCTTCTGGACCCTGGGGTTGGGAAACGCCCGCAAGGCCCCGAACTGCCGATCGGACGCCCGCTTGGGCAGGTGTGGCTGCAGCTGGGCGTCACCGTCCCCGCGGCGGGAAAGCGCTGTGTACACCTCGTCCGGATCCTGCTGGGCCAGGTACACGGCGAACAGGGTGCCTGTGCCCACCTGCGAGACGGGGGCGTCCGGGACGAGCAGGCGAGGTGCGGTCCTTTGCTCGGCGACCACGGCGACGTCTGTCACGCGCACCCGGCCAGCATCCGGTGGGCTGGGCGCCACGAGCAGCTCGTGCAGCTGAATCACCCAGGTGGCGTGTCCACCGCTGATGGACGCCAGGACCTGATGGATCGGCGCTCCGAGGAAGACCGACAGCGGCGCGTCCCGCGTGAAGACCAGCAGGCACTGGTGGCCTTCGGCGTCGTCGCCCATGGCCACGCTGTCACGGTCGAAGAACGCGTTCAGCAGTCCGGGCTGCATCACCGCTCTGGCATGCGCCTGAGCACGGACCTGCAGTTCCTCTTTGCGCGACTGCTGTTCTGGCGTGAGCCGCGGGCGCGGCGGAGTGGGCCTGCGGCGGCGAACGATCAGGGGTCTCAGAAGGAACAGCAGGCAGACGACCGCGAGCCCCCCAAGAAGGTGGAGGAACCAGTCTGGCGGGGTCATGGTGCCAAGGTACACCGCTGCAGGCACGGGTGAAGCGCATTCTGGTCGTTCTTCATGACTCGGCCACGCCATGATTCTGGTCCCGGGCGGAACAGGACGGTTCGGGCCGGGTCGGGGTCGTGGTCGGACACGTCCTTCAGAACCGACGTGCATGTTCGGCATCAGAATGGGGCCGCATCACCAGCACTGAGGCCAACCGGTGGTACCTTCGGGAGACTCTGCATGCGCCGACTTCCTCCGGATCAGGCCCGCATCGACGTGGAGCTCGACCGCATCATCCGCCAGACGAACCTCGCCGGCGGGATCGTCTTCGCGTGGCTCGACGAGTGGTTCAAGCGCAACTGGATGTACTTCGACCTGGAACGCCCGGCGATTAACACACCGCAGTGGCTGAACACCTTGGACGCCGAGGAGCACTACGGCCCGATCGCCACTGACCCGCAGGGGGACCCGCCGCTGTGCAGCGCTGAAGCGAAGGCGATGCCAGCCGTTCCCGGCGCACCGGGCCTGCTCGGCGAGGCCACCCCGGCAGGAGTGCAACTGGCCTGGAAGACGGAGGGGCAGACCCGTGTGCTCCTTTTCGACGTGCACCCGACCGCTGGAGACGAGTGCCGCGTGACGCTGAAGGGGACCAAGGGGCAGCTGCTGGTGAACAGCGGGTACCGGCCATTCAAGCCGCAGGTGGTCGGAAAGCAGACCTACCGGCTGTACGACCCGCACGCCACGCCAGTCCCAGTGGCGCCGCTGGTGCCGTACGTGACCTTGCCGAACATCCGCCGCCTCGGCCGGGACGGCACGGTCTACCCGGCCGAGACGGACGAACCCGGGCAGCTGCGCGGCGGAGGGGCTGAAGATCCGGCCAGCCGGGACCTCACCGAGGACTTCTGCACCGCCGGCGGCTGGACGCACCTGAGTGTGCCGTGGACGCCGCTGAACGTCACCGACCCGTCGTCGCACCAGGTGCAGGACGGCCGCCCCTCGGCGGACCGGCAGGACCACACCCTGCGCATCGAGGGCATCGGCGGATGCGTCCACTCAGAGGTGTTGGCGTCCCCGGCGCATGCAGGCATGACCCAGCCGACCGTCATCCGTTGTCTGCGACCTTGAGGCCACGGCGACCCGCGGACCGCCTCACCCTTGCCGCCTGGCTGTCCGTGCGCTCGGCGCGGCGGTCCCGAGCGAGGAAGCGGAGCCGGGCCTGGTCAGCCAACGGCCGACCGGTCGCGCTCGCCCAGGCACACCGTCCGGCCATGGGTCCGGCCGGGCATCATCGGCCAGTCATCCGCGCACGACTACAGTTCAGCGCAGGGATGTTCAGTGTGCGGAGGCATGCCGCACGCCGATCCCAAAGGAGCTGTCATGAAGAATCTGCTGATGATCCTGCCCGTTCTGGCCCTCATCGCCTGCGCCCCGGCCCGTGGCACTCCACCCATCGTGTACATCGGCACCAGTGCCGACATCCTGGCGACGGCGGCGCAGATCTGCCCGGCGCTGCGCCCGGACTCGATGCACAACTACATGAGCGTCCGGGCCATCACGCCAACCGCGGTGACCTGCGCTGCAGATGAAACGACCGGCTGGAAAATCGTGGACGCCCTGGGCGGCTCGAACAGCTCGGAGAGTGGCGTGATCATCACGGCCTTGCAGAACGGGGCTTCGACGAGCGTGGCGATCAGCGGGACGGACCAGAACCTGAGCAACGCGGTCTTCGCGGAGCTGGACAAGAAGTTCCAGCGCGTGCAGGTGCCCTAGGCGCCCGCTTCAGTGCGGCAGGCCGACGTCGTTGGTGCGCTGCGGCCATGTGGCCCAGCCCGCCGCATGGGTGTTGTGCCTCCCGCCGTCGTGCTGCGGCCCAACTCGGTCACACGTGGGGGCATCGGTCAACGGCACCGGGTGGCAAGGGACACGCCGACGCGAGCGTGTCGCACGGGAGCCCTCGCCCGTCAGCGCGTCCGTCGGTCCCGAGCGGCGTGTGGTTCACATGGTCAAGTCCTGACCGAGGGCCGTCTCGTTGCCCACCCCGAACGACAAGTGCCAGTGCGCCACCCGCCACTCCTCTCCGTCACGCACGCAGACCAACGTCAGCCGCGCGGGCACCACCTGACCGTCGGGCATGACCAGGTGGACGTCCTCGGCCCCCCATCCGGTGTCGCCGCGTTCCACGATGCGCTGGCGTGGTCCGGGCTGCACCTGGATGCCACCAGCGCGCATCTCGTTTAATTGCGTGCGGAGCACGTGGCGTACGGGCGCTTCGCCTTCCCACCATTCCTGGGGGTCAGATCCGATGACGAGCAGGTCACTTGACGGCCAGAACAGCGTGTCGATCTGTTGCTGATCACCGGTGTTGAAGATCTCGTGGACCCGCATGAAGACGTCACTCACTGAAGTCATGGCCGTCATATGAACCTCCTTTTCATGAGCATCATCAGCACGGCCTCAGGGAGCGCCAGGTCCTCCGTGCCACAACCGGAAAAGATCGTGCTACGGCGTATCCGACATGCCCCACGCCGGTCCCTCGATGCGAGCGGGCCTGCTCTTCACCTCAGGCGGGATCGATCCGCTCGAGCACGCGGCCGGCCCGCACCCAACGCACGGCGCCGCTCGCGTCGCGCAGGAACTCCCCCTGCGCGCCCTTCCCCTCTCCTTCAGTGATCACGAACGTCCGCTCGGACGTCAACGCCACCTGCCGCGGGGGCACCGGAGGCGGAGCAGGCCGGTCCGCGAAGGCCGAGTAGTCCCCAGGGGAGAACTCGAGGATCAGGCCGCCGTTCGCCGGGCGGAACTCGAAGATTTCCCCGTTCGGCCGCCCCCGGTACCGCCCGGCATACGGCTCGAGGTCTTCGGGACTGAGTGTGAGCGGCTCCGGTGCGGGCACCTTCACGCCCAGCAGGCGCTCCAGGACCTCGCCGAGCAGGGCGGTCACGAGCTCGCTCCCGTTCAAGGCGTTCGTCAGGACGCTCACGGCAACGCCGTGCTCTGGGGCGAGGGTGAGCTGCGCGATCTGCCCGTTCGTCCCTCCGCCGTGCGACATGAGCTGCACGCCGTCCACGTCACGCACGTGCCAGGCGAGCCCGATGGAGGCGACCGGCGAGGCGGGGAGATACGGTTCACGCATCTGGGCGATGGTCGCCGGGGACAGCAGCCGCTCACCCGTCTCGCTCACCCCGCCATTCAGCCAGAAGCGCGCGTAGCGCAGCTGGTCCGTGACGGACGTCACCAGGCCGCCCATCGCGGCCGCGTACCGACCGACGTACCAGTCGCGGGCCACGACCGGCTCGGCCCCCCGCTCCAGCTCGAAGTGCCCGACCGCGAAGCGGCGCGTCATGACCTCGTTCGGGAAGAAGAACGAGGCCTGCAGACCGAGCGGTTGGAGCACGAGGTCGCGGATGGCGGCCTCGACACTCTGGCCGGTCCGCACCTCGAGGAGCCGCCCAGCGAGGGCGAAGCCGGCGTTGTTGTACGAGTACACCTCCCCGAGCGGCAACGTCTGTTCGAGGTCGGCCATGCGGGCGACGTACCGGGCGAGCGCGTCGTCCCCGTCGCCCTGCTTCTCGAAGAAGTCCCCGGGCCAGCTGCCAGTGTGGGTGAGGAGATGGCGGAGCGTGACGCGCGCGGCGACTTCCTCGTCCACGAGCCGGAATTCGGGCAGGTGGAGGCGGATGGGCGTGTCGAGGTCGAGCTCGCTGCGCTCGACCAGGCGCATCAGCGCCAGGGCGGTGTACGTCTTGGTGATGCTGCCGATCTGGAAGAGCGTGTCCTCGGTGACCGGGAGGGGATGCTCGGCGTTGGTGACGCCGAACGCGGCCGTGTGCGCTTCCCCGTCCACGATCAGGCCAAGGGCGACGCCGGGGACCTTGTGTTCGAGCATGAGCGCCTGAACGCGTTCGGTGAGGGCGGCGACGTCGGGGTGGGTGGGCACCATGGGTGGACCTCCTCGGATGGGCTGGGCTTGTCTGGCATCTTAACCTGAACCCGTGTCATGCCAGCGAAGAAGTGGGGGACGTGCTGTACGGGGAAGCCTCCGGCACCCGGCTACGCAGGTCTGCAAGGTCCGCGTTCAGGTCCTCGACGGTCCGGGGGTCATGGGCCCCTCAGGCGCAGGGGCAGAAGGGAGGCGACGCTCAACGCGGTGGGTTCACCAAGGGATGCGAACGCGCACAACGTCTCCATTTCAATCCGACTGGCACCCGAAACAGGGGGAAGATCACTGCGCTGCGCCCCCCCGGGCGACACCACTGGCCTTCAGGCGGACGACAGGTCACGTTGCATGGCCCGCGCCTGGGCTTCGAATCCCGCCTGCACCCACTGCACGGGGACGAAGATGGCGGCCGGGCCGTGAAAGACCTCCTCGGTGGTGTAGGCCGTGTGGCCGTTCGGGAGGCGCCGGAGCGTCTGCACCCGCTCGGAGCGCAGGAGGCCCCAGCGGGCGAACGGACTGTCGTACCGCCAGGCGACCAGCGCCGCACCATCGGCAGGAGGGTGCACGCGCGTGACCCGTTCGTCGGAATGGATGTACCGGCCCTCACGCCAGCGCAGCCGGAAGCGCATCTGCACGCCCTCGGCCGCGCGGCTGGCGCCCGTGACGTCCACCACGAAGGGATTCCAGCGCCTGTAGGCGCCGAAGTCCACCAGCAGGTCAAAGACCCGTTCCAGAGGGGCTTCGAGCGTGATCTCAGCGCGGGCGGCACGGGGCATGAGGGGTAGTATAGCGGGGCGGGAGCAGGCCCTCAGCACCTCCGCGAACGCCCTGGGCACCGGCCTGGACCCGAAGCTCGCCCGGTCGGAGCGAGCAGCGGACACCGGCCGCCGAACTGAGCCTTTTTTTGACGGCCTCCTCTGGCGCGTCAAGCTTGGGGTGCGCTGGCGTGACCTCCTCGACGCGCTGGCCACTGGCACACCCATCTCCCTCCGAGTTCAGGGCGACCAGGCAGCTGACGGTGTGCTCAGCGGTGCTGAAGGTGGTCGGGGAGGAGAGGACGCAGGTACCCGATGATGGCTGCTTCCTGGCCCACGGGCACACGTGCGGCGAGGTAGCCGTCCGGGCGGATGAGGATGAGTTCGTCGCCATCGGGGGCGTAGGTCCGCGTCGTCTCCCCCGTCGTGTCCTGAAGTTCCGTCCCCTCACGGGTGCCGATCTGGTGAACGTGGACCTGGGAAGGGTCAAGGCCGGCCAGGGTGGGCCGGGGGCCTTCGGTGAAGGCGAGGAGCGTCCAGTGGGGGCCGCGGAGGAGGTCGAAGACCGCCCCGTCGAACTGTGGACCGTGGAGTCCCATGGCGTTTGGGGCGCGTCGCCCAGCGGGGAGGGCGGAGGCGCCGGTCATCGCCCCAGAGGTCAGGGAACTGGTGGGGTAGGCGATGGACAGCCCGCTCGTGAGGTCGTCGGACAGCTCACCCAGGGTTTTTGAGAGGCCGGCACCGCTCTCCCTGCGCATGGTGCTCTGGGCCTGCTGCATCTTGCGGTTGCTGTCCTCCAGCACCGCCTGGGCGACCGGAAGCCGTTCCTCTTCGTAGGTGTCGAGCAGGGCCGGGGCCGCGCCACCGAGGACGGCGGCCAGCTTCCACCCGAGGTTATAGGCGTCCTGAATGCCGGTGTTCATGCCCTGTCCGCCCGCCGCCGGGTGGACGTGCGCGGCGTCGCCCACCAGGAAGACCCGCCCTTGACGGTACCGCTCGACCATCCGGACGTTCACGCGCGAGATGGAAAGCCAGGACGCGCTCGTGAGCCTCACCACGCCAACGCCGGCGCGTTCGTCGAGCATCTGCTGGTAGAGCGCCAGCGAGGGCGGGGCGGGCTCGCCAGTCTCCGTCGGGATGGGGCTCTGGAGCTGCCACAGGTCGGTGCCTGGGAGCGGGGTGAGCCCGATCATGCCCTGCGGGGAGGTCCACACGTGCAGGTACCCCCGGTCCAGCCCTGGGGCGGTCACGTCCCCGAGGTACCACCGCTGGTCCTCGTACGTCTCCCCCACGAGGGGCAGCCCCACGAGCTTGCGGATGCGGCTCGTTCCACCGTCCGATCCGATGACGTAGCGAGCACGAATGGTCTGCACGCCGTTCCCGGTCACCACGTCCACGGCCACGCCGGTGGAGTCCTGGTGCAGCGCGGTCGCCTCCATCCCGAACTCGACGTGACCGTTCCATCGCGCGTGCTGCTCGCGGAGTGCCGCTTCCACATCAAACTGGGCGATCCACACCGGGTCCGGGAACGGGGTCTCGGACGGGCGGCCGACCCGGGCGGCGATGTTCGGCCGGTCCACCACCGTGCCCGCCGCGTCATGGAAGCGGGTGGGCAGGTCGACCACGCCGCGCTGCATCACCCGCGCGGCGGCCCCCAGGTCATCAAGCACCTCGAGCGCTCTGGGCTGAATGGTCTTGGCCCTCGACGCCGTGCTGGGCTGCGGCGCGCGTTCGATGATGCGGTGCGGAATGCCGCGCCGCGCGAGGTCGCAGGCGAGCGTGAGCCCGGTCGGTCCTGCGCCGACAATCAGGACGTCGGTGATGTGATCATGCATGGGGTGGCCTCCTGGAACTTCGGTTCCGCATCTATACTACACCGTATAGTGTAGTTTTGGCGAATGATAGAGTGAACGCCGATGATGAGGACGCAGAGTGCGAGCAAGACGCGGGCCGGTTCCCCCCACAAGCGCGAGCGCATTCTGGAGGCGGCCCGCACGCTCTTCCTCACCGAGGGCTACGAACGGACGAGCGTTGACGCGATCTCCGCGCGCGCTGAAGTCTCGAAGCGGACCGTCTACGACTACTTCGGTGACAAGGAGGCGGTGTTCGTCGCCGTGGTGGAAGCGGCCAAGCGGACGTTGATGGCGTCCGTGCAGGCCGCGCTGGATGACGAACTGACCGAGGGCCGTGACCTCGGGGCGGCGCTGCTCGGCTTTACCCGGCGGGTCGCCACCGACACGTTCTCGTCGTCGTCGTACGTTGTCCTCCGGAAACTGCTGGTGACCGAGGCCGCACGCTTTCCCCTGCCCGGACAGCCGGCAGGCGACACGCCGGAGACGAAGATCGCCGAACGCTTTGCCACGCTCACCCAGGTTGGTCTGCTGGAGGCCCCCAATGCACTTCGGGCGGCGGAGCACTTCACCGCGCTCACCTTCGTACTGGCGCTGGATCACCTGGGGCAGAACTCCTGGCGTGAACTGGGCAGCGATGACCTGGCCGAGATCGACCCCATCCTTGTCGATGGGGTCGCGGCCTTCCTGCGGGCGTATGGACCGCTTCGGCGCCTCCCGTAGGTGATGCGGAGCGGGGGGCGTCCAGGGCACCGGTCTCACCTCCGGCACCCCGTCCGGCGGGCCCCCTTCTCGCGGCAATGCGCTGGCGTCTGGTGCGCACCTGCGCGTCGAAGGCCACGTGAGTGAGCCTGCGAGGCTCGTCCGCATAGGTCCAGGCCGACAGTGATCAGCGGGTCGTCCAGGGCTCCGGGCATGACGGTGCTGGGCTGCCATCGTCGTGCTCTGAATCAGGAGTACGCTGAGAGAAAGATCTTTCCGATGGGACTCGACTTCGCTTGGGAAACACAACACCCATGCAACCCGTTCAACCAACAGCTCGCGCTGATCGATGCGGGTGTCCTCGAACAGCTGGGGGTCGGTCAGGTGCAGCAGCTCCAAGTTGGTCAGCTCGTGCGGGTGCGGCTGGGGTTCAGTGGCCGGCGGATATGGGAAGGTGGCTTCCTTCCCGGTGGCGCTGACGAAGCGCACGTCGGTGGCCAGAATGCCCAGCCGGGATCAGGTCCGGCCCGGAGGCCTGCTGTACCAGGTACGCGGCGTCAGCGCTTTTGGTCAGGGTGAGGTAGAAGGGATCGGTCAACTCGCGCCGAAGCCGGTCATCCTGACGCTTCTGCTCCATCGCAGCAATCTCGCGCCGCTCCTTCTCCATGTGCTCGGGATCGAACTTGGTGTTCTGCCCATGCCCTATCGTGCCGCCATCCATAGACGTTTGTCTACGTGTTGTGTTCACTCCATTGGAACGCACGCGTCAAACTACTGTGTAAATCGGGGTGTAGGATTCCTCCATGAGCGAACCCCCGCAACCGGGTACCATCTCCCGGATGGGTCGGGAGTCCGAGCCGCGCTACGAGGTGCGGCGGGTGCTGCAGGAACACCCGGAGTATTGGAACGTGGAACTGCAGGGCATGGACCCGCCGTATGCCAAGGTGCGCGTGGTGATCGTGCGCGAGCACTGGCTGATGCGGGCGGTGTAAGTGTAACGGGCCAGGAATGCCGACAGGGTGATCCACACACCTCGTGGACCACCCTGTGATGACGCTCTCGTCCAGGTGGATTGAACCTCGCAGCTGACCAGCACTCAGCCCACCTGTTGCCGTTGACTTAATAGGCTTCAATCGTGTCGCTGGTCCAGACCGTCGTCGTCTCCGTTCCTCGACTGAGCTTGGAGGTGCGGGTGACGTGCCCATCCGGAAAGACCACGCTGGTATCCACGCTGGTCATGGCGTTCCAGCCCTTCTGCAGCGTCAAATCCACCTGCGTGGTGATTGAACCTTCGCAGGTTTGGGTGCCGGCCATGCGGGCCGGTACGTCCACGTACACCCAAAGGTTGACGGTGTCGACGGAGAGGGTGGATCCATCACTCTTCTGAGTGCTCGTGCGCTTGATGGATCCCAGCGGCACTTGCATGGTCCCATCTGTGCTCAAAAACAACGTGCTGAAGCCGGTCTGTCGGGTGGTGGGGGGCGTCACGTCGATCTGCCCGCTGCACGACGGGTTGGAAAAACTGGGAACCGGCTGCAGGTACGGTTCCACGTCCACGTCGGCGGCTGTGGGGAGCGACAGCGTGAACGTCCCGTCGGCCGCGACCTGTGCAGTGGCGAGTGGCGCCGAGCTGCCGCCGGGGACCGGAAGTGGTCGCAACAGCACGCTGGCCGCGCCACCTCCAGTCAGGGCGTCCTGACCCTGGATCTGCCCGTGTAGGGTCGTGAGCGGGGTGATGGTGGGGGGTTGGTGTGGGGTGCACGCGGCGAGCACGAGCGTCAGGCCGGCAATGCTGAGGCCAGGGAGAAGGTTCTTCACCAGGGCACTGTAAGGCGCGTCGTGTCCGGTGGACCCCACACATGTGAGCCGTTCCACGCGACCGGACGCGCCCGACTGGGCCGTAAGTGTGCGCGCACTGGCGGGCAGGAGTGGTCTGACGCGGTTAGGCAGTCTCAATGCCGCCCAGGAACACCCGATCAAGCCAGAAGCGCGCTTGGTCGTGAGCCTCGGCGTTCTGTGGAAGTATGTACCACGACTCTGGCCCCTTCGCCCAGCACTTGCCGTCCTCCAGCTGTTGCCAGTTCAGTGTCGGATTGGCGGAGTTGAAACGGTGGCCCGGCCAGCGGTCGCGGTCTCCCATTCACCGAGTTCGCTGATCAGGTCTTCGCCATCGGGGGTGGAGACCTCCGTGCACCAGGGCATGGGACGAGCATGACATGGCGAACTCTGGTGAGACGGCCAATTCTTCCGGCAGGTTATCCACACACTTCCGCACAAGGCCTATGGGTAACCGCTAGGTCATAAGCACCTCAGGTCAACGACATATGTGGGGTGCATCAACCACCTTGTGGCCTAAAGTCTCTGAGATGAACAAGCTCCTGCCCGCCCTCGTCATCCCTGCATTGACCCTCCTGCTCGGGGCATGCACCCAACCCACCACCCCTCCCGTGGCCACGTTCACTGCCTTGCACGCCCGCGTCCAGGGCCAGGAAGCGTTGACCGGAGATGGCGCAGCCCATGTTCAGCTGCTGCCGAGCAACAGTGTGACCGGCACGGCACCGCTCGCCACCGCGCAGGTCGGGTCCGATGGGACCTTCACGCTGAAGCTCGCTACCGCCGCCAAAGTGAACCCATACCTGCAGGCGATGCCCACTCCGCCCGCCGACAGGACATGTAGCGGGACGGTCAGAGCGACCCCATCAACGGCGCGCCAGACCCTCATCGACTCGCTGAACCTGACCAACACCGGCGGTGTGCAAGCGTTGATGTCCACGACCCCCATGATCAGAAAACAGAACAGCGACGGGTCCGTCTCCGCGACGTATACGACCAACGTGCTGTTCTACACGGACGTTCCGACTCGCCTCGCCGGCTCCCAGACCTGCACTGAGGCCGAATACACGTTGGTTTCGGAGGCAGACCTGAACTTGCAGGCAGGCTGGAATCTTGTGTCCATCGTTTCCACTGGCATTGGCTATCTGGATGGGCGTGTAGCCCTCATGGATAAGTTCATCCAGGGGACGACCGCGGCGACCGTGTGGACCGCCGCTGGGACAGACGGGCCGGCCACAGCCCAGAGCGTGAGTGCCGTGAACGTGCTCAAGGAGTTACGGTCGCACAGCACGTTTTTCCACCGCAACTAAATCAGCGCGACAAAGGGGGCGTTCAGCATCTGATGTGGAGGGCCCCTTCACAGCACCTGCAATCGTAGGATCAATAAATAACTGCAGCGCACAATGTTGTTCCTCGTCCTGGCGGCAACAGAAATAAATCTGGACGTCCCACCATCGTGCGCGTTCTTAACCTCGCGATTTAGTAGATCAGACCGTCGATTGCCCTGACCACATGCTGCGTCTGCATCCCTCTGTTCTGCGAGAGGGCTGTGTAGGGTGGCGTATTGAAGATGGACGGCCCAGCAGCAGAGGACAGACTATACACGATGGACCATTCCTCTGGACTCGAGCCATGATGATCCACCACTGTGCTCGTAAACGCGATCAGGTTCCAACCGGCGTTCAGTTTGGTGCCCGACTCGTACGTCACCGTGCCACGCCCATCAACCGGGTCTAGGCACGTTGTGCTGCCGCTCAAGGTGGTTGCTTGATCGACATACCACCAACTTGAAGACTGAAAAACACGTGTTTCGGTGTCCACCGTGTAGGTCGTGCTGCCGGTCCCCATAAAGGCCATGGTGATGTAGGTGCCATCACGCCACACGTTGAGGGTGTTGAATCCCCAGGACCTGGCCGTGGGTGTGCTCGAGATTCGTTGGCCGGCGCACACGCCATCGTTGACCGCGTCCGTGCCAAGTCGATGCATGTAGGGTTTGAGGATTTCCGCGCTTGGCAGGATCAGGACAAATTTCCCAGCCGCATCCATGGTCGCCTGTGCCACCAGCGGATTGGTGTCGGAGCTGTTGTCCTGAGCCGGGTTCGCCAGCAACTCGACCGTCCCGGGTCCACCGTGGACGTTCTTCACAACGCCGCTGATGCTGGGAGGAGCAGGAGACAGGTGTTCATCAACGTTTCCGCAGGCACTCAACCCGATCGTTAGTCCTACGCTGGCCAGCATCAGTCGAGTCTTCACCGAGGCACCGTATCAGCCATTGCCTCATAGGCTGCTCGAATATGTGGCCTCGTATGTATGTTCAGTCCAGATCAAACGAGTAGACCTACAGCTAACTTAAGCCTTCGCAGTCGCCTCGCGCGCGAGGCGTACCCTGAGGCCATGAAGGGCTACATCGGCACTGGAGGCTGGGCCAACGAGGATTGGATGCAGAAGCCTGGGGTGGGTACAGGTGATCACGATGAAGGGCTGAACACTGCCAACTCTATCCGCCGGTAAATGAGGGATGCTGCCTGAGCTTGGCTGGTTGAGATGGATACGGTTGACCGCCGATGTATACGGCGCTAGAATTGTCAACATCAAAGGCGACCTTCGTGGTCGCCTTCTTCCTTTCAGGACCTCCGGACGACAGAGGGGGGAGCTTGCTTCTCCAGGCCTGGGCCGATCATCAGAACCGGTTTACCTCCGTCCAGCAGACTGAGTCATGCGACCGTTACTGCTCATCCTGGCCCTACTGGGGCTGGCGTCGGCTCAGGGCTACAACATGCAAGCCGCGATCCTCCCGGATCCCAAGCTCTCCCCAGAGGACGTCCTCACCACCGACACCACATTGATCTGCCAACCGGGCTACAACCAGACCGTCCGGAACGTCCCCCAGCCGCTGAAGGAACAGATCTACCGCGAATACGGCATCACCCACCGGGAGAGCGGTGAGTATGAGATCGACCACATCGTTTCTCTGGAACTCGGCGGCTCCAACTCGGCCCTCAATCTCTATCCGGAGAGCTTTGAGACTCAGCCGTTGAACGCGCATGTCAAGGACACCCTAGAGAACAAGCTGCACGCATTGATCTGCAGCAGCCAACTGGACATCCGGGTGGCGCAGCAGGCGATTGCCAGCAACTGGACCGCCGCCTAGGTGAAGTACGTTGGGCCGCTGCCCGGTGGGCCAGCGTGGTGAAGCCCGGCAACTCTGGCGGGCCAACCACCGTTCCCACTCCGGTAACGCCGACGCCGCCCGTGAGCGCCCCGGTCTCCGGTGCCGTCCAGCCGCTTGCAGATGGTTCATGCCCGCCTCCGCGCCGCTCAAGGTCAGCCAGGCGGGCATCTACTACCTGCCGACGGGGGACGCGAACTACAGCCGTATCAAGGCCAAGGCCTGCTTTGCTACACCCGCTGCGGCACAGGCGGCCGGGTACCGGGGGATCAAATGACAGGGAGCGAGTTGCAGATCCGCGTCAACGCAGCAGATGGAACAGAGGGCGGGTCGGCCAGTGAGGTGGACCTGCAGTTGGCCCATGCCGCGGTGGCGCTGATTCAGTTCAGTGCGGGTGAACGGCATGCTCGCAGGCCGACCGGCAGATCAGCGCCCACACGGCCCCACGGCTTTCCTGCAGGGTGAACGGCAGGCCGTTCATGGCCCATCGCAGCGGGCGGTTCCGGTTGGGGGTCAAGGGCCTCACCGCCGTCGGTAGGCAGCGGCTTCCCTTGCGTCCGCCGATGCAGACCACGTCAATGGCATGTGACCGGCAGCCGAGATGCCGGGTCAATCTGCCGGGCCGCGGGTGATCAAGCGGGCCGCTTCACTGAAGCAGATCCCCCACCGACGCGGCGTCCTGCGGGCGCGCGAACAGGTACCCCTGCGCTTCCTGGCACCCCAGGGCGATCAGGGCCCGCCGCTGTGTTTCGGTCTCCACGCCTTCAGCGACCACCCGCATGCCGACCCCGTGCGCGAGCGTCACCACCGCGCGCACGATCGACGCTTCGGTGGCCGTGAGGTCTTCGGTCAGGTCGCGCACGAACGACTGATCGACTTTCACGACGCTGGCAGGCAGCTGACGCAGGTAACTCAGGCTGCTGTACCCCGTGCCGAAGTCGTCAATCGCGACACTCACCCCCAGGTCGCGCAGCGCCCGCAGGCGCTCGGCGTTCGCCCGCACGTCCCGCATCGCCGCGGACTCGGTCACTTCAATTTCCAGCAAGTCCGGCGCGAGCCCCTCTGCCCTGAGGGCGTCCTGCACGTCCTGCAGGAAGTGCTCCCGGGCGAGCTCCATCGCCGAGACGTTCACGGCGACCGTGACGGGTGTGCCGGCCGCCGCCCAGCGCTGGCCCTGCCGGCACGCCTGCCGCAGCACTGCCTGACCCAGCGGGTGGATCACGCCGCTCTCCTCCGCCACCGGAATGAACACGCCCGGTGAGACGGTGCCGCGCTCCGGGTGCCGCCAGCGCGCGAGCGCCTCCACCGCCATCACCCGCCCGTCGGCGAGCCGCACCCGCGGCTGCCACGCGACGGTGACCTCGCCGCGCGCCAGCCCCGCCCGGAGCTCGTCGGCCAGGCGGGCCCGGTCATGCCGGGCCTCGTCCGAGCGTTCGTCATACACCGCGACCCGGTGCTTCCCGGCCGCTTTCCCGCTGTACATCGCCACGTCCGCCCGCCGCAGCAGCTCCTCGGGCTCGACATGAGCGTCGCTCCAGGCCACGCCGACGCTTGCCGTGAGGCGCACCTCAGGCGCGCCCTGCACGCGGACCGGACGTTCGAGCGCGCTCAGGACATGCCCGGCGAGGACCAGCAGCGCCCCGGCGTCCCGGGTGACGAGCACGAACTCGTCCCCGCTGTACCGGGCGATGAACGCGTCCGGCGCGGCCCGGCGCAACCGACCGGCCATCCGGACCAACACCCGGTCGCCCACCGCGTGGCCGTACAGGTCGTTCACGCGCTTGAATTCGTCGAGGTCAATGAACAGCACACCGCAGTGAGGCTCCTGCGCTTCCTGGTGCAGGAAGCGCAGCAACGCCGGTCGGTTGGCGAGGCCGGTGGTGGCGTCGGTGTACGCGAGGTGCTCAAGCTGCGCCTGCGCCGCGACGCGCTCGGTGATATTGTCGTTTACGGTGATCAGGCCGGCAGGTCGGCCGTCCGGATGCCGGGCGATGGTCATGCGGCAGCGCACGTCCAGCTGACGGCCACTCCGGTGCGTCTGCACCACCTGCCCTTCCCAGTAGCCGCGCTCCTCGACGCTCTTGAGGAACGCGCCCTCGTCCGGCATCCGGAAATCGGTGGGGATCAGCTCCCGCAGGTCGCGGCCCTCGAGCTCCTCACGCTGCCAGCCGTACAGTCGGGCCGCGGCGGGATTCCAGGTCCGGAGTCGGAAATGCTCATCGCAGCTGATGACCGCCTCGCTCATGTCCTCCAGCACCCGGGCCTGCTGCTCCAGCTGCGCCTGCGCGTGCTTACGGTCTGTGACGTCCGCCGCGGTGTCGACGGTGAGGGTGACGCGCCCATCAACGTCCCGCAGCGTGGCGCGGTGGTAGCGGACGTCCATGATCCGCCCCTGACGAGTGACGCGCCGCGCCTCGCCCACCCCCTGAAGCTGCCCACCCTGCGGGACCGGCGCCGGAGGCGGTCCGTCGACCTGCAGTTCTGGCGGTGCCTGACCGAGCACCTGGGCGGCCAGGTGGCCGTAGAGGTGCTCGGCGGCCCGATTCCAGACGCAGACGGCCCCGGCGTCATCCACCGCGTAGGTGGCGAGCGGGATCGCCTCAATCAGGGCGCGCAGCTGCTCGCGTTCATGGCGGACGGTCTTCAGCGCCAGCCGCTGCGACAGCAACGATTCGGCGAGGTGCGCGAACGCCTCAAGGTCCTGCAGCTCCGACGGGCTGAAGGTCCGCGGCCGACGGTCCACCGCACACAGCGTGCCGAGCACCTGGCCGTCGAGGGTGCGCAGCGGCACGGCCGCGTACGCAACGACGGCGCCGGAGCGGGCGAGCGGCAGGTCGCAGAAGTCCGGGTGGACGCGTGTGTCGGCGGCCACACTCAGGGACCCGCGCTCCACCACCCGCGCGCAGAACGAGTGGCGCACACTCACGTGGCCCGCGTCGCCGCTGCTCACCGCGAGGGTCACCTGCCGCTGCGCGTCGACGATGTTCACCGCGACGACCGGCACCTGCAGTGCACGGGCCGCCAGGGCCACCAGCGTGTCGAGGGCCGGGTCCGCGGTGCGGCTGGGCAGGTCATGGCGGGCCAGGGCGAGCAGCCGTTCAGGAGCGGTCAGGCGTGAACTGAACCCGCCGGGTTGGCCGGCATTCATCATGGCGGCACGTTACCGGCGCCGGTATCACGCCCCTCTGACAGGGCGAACCACGCTGGCCCGCACGTCCGGCTGCGCTACCCATGGCCGGACGCGGCCGAGACCCGGCCGCCTGCTCGAACCGACGCCGTCCTGACCAGCGGCGATGCGGCGCGCCTGAGGCGGCGGGCTGACCTCACCCCCTCCACCACGGCTCGGGACCGTCACCTCAGGTGCAGCTGATCGTTGACACCCAGAATGCCCCACCTGTGATGGACGTCGTACTGGAGGGTGGTGAAGCCGGTGTCGCCGAAGGCGAACCAGGCGCCCCCGCTGCCGGGGGGGCACGCCGCACTCACGATGTTCCGCATCACCGCGTTTAGGATCCCGCCATGGGCCACAACCAGGACGTGCGCACCGGGAAGCGTCAGCAGCTGTTCCAGTGCCGCCCCGGCACGGCGGTGCATGGCGGCGCGTGATTCGCTCCCCGGCCCGAAGGGAGGCGTGTGGGGTGGACTGACATCTGCGTGCGGAAAACGGCGGTGGACTTCCTCGAGCGGCAGTCCCGCCACCGGGCTGTTGTCGTGTTCCAGCCAGGCGTCGTCCGGGTGGGGCTCCACGTTGAGTGCGGCACCCAACAGCCGGGCCGTTTCGTGCGCGCGTTGGAGGGGCGAGCAGATCAGGTGGTCAATCATCCGCCGCTCCGCCACCCACCGGGCCGCGAGGCGGGCCACCTGGCCGCGGCCCTTGTCCGTCAGGGGTGAATCGTAGCGGCCCTCATGGACGCGTTCGTCATCCGCGGCGGACCAGCCGTGCCGCAACAGGGTGATGGACTTGATCGGTTCGGTCATGTTCAGTGGTGTCCTTGTCTGGAGGTGGATGGTGCAGGTCTTGGGGTCCGCAGGCCCGGAGCGACATGCGCTGGACGAACGCCACACTGCAGCCGCGGCATCCGGGCATGCTCGCCCTGCGATGGCGAGCGTGCCGCACAGCGTAGCGGCGGCATCCACGTGCGCCGTCATCCGCTGAGGGCACGCGCGGCGTCATCCGAACGGATGACGTGGCGCCAGACGCGTCCCTCTACCTTGACCGCACCGCCCGGCTGGAAGCGTGATGGTGCACATCAGGGGCGAAGGCCCACCAGGAGCTCACCTATGACCACACCGATGTCCGTACCCATGTCCACGTTGCCTGCTCAGCCTCTGCGGTTTGCCGTGCTGGTGATGCTTGGGCTGGAGGCCGTCCTGCTGCTGTGCCTGGGCGCCGCCCGGCTGTTCCTGCCTGAGGTTTCACTGCTGGACCTGGACGCGCCGATCCTGCTGATCAACGCGGTGGTGGCGGGCGTGCTGCTGACCCGGCTCGGCTGGTGGCGTGCCGCGGGGTTCACCCGCGTCGGGCGGCCCGGCGACTTGTGGCTGCTGGCCCTGCCGGTGGCGCTGCTGGTGGGACCGGCGGTGCTGGTTGGCGTGGATCTTCCGCCGCTCGGCCGCGCATTGACGCTGACGCTGATCACGCTCCTGATCGCGTTTCAGGAGGAAGCCATCTTTCGTGGGGTGCTGCTGCACGCGCTGACGCCGTTGGGGACGCGGAAGGCGGTGCTCGGGTCGGCCGCGCTGTTCGGGGCCATCCACATCAACTCCCTGCTGGTCGGACGTGATCCGGCCTTCGTGGCGGTGCAGGTCGTCGCGTCGCTGCTGGGCGGCGTGGGGTTCGCCGCGCTGCGCCTGCGGCTCGGCTCCATCTGGCCGCTGATCCTGCTGCACGCTCTGAATGATTTTGTTCAGTTCAGCGCGGCGGGTGGCCTCGCTGTGGAGCACGCGTCCGTGATGCTGCTGGTCGCGAAGCTGAGCATTTCGCTGCTGATTGCCGTGTACGGCCTGCGGCTGCTGCGTGCCGGCACCAGGCCCGGGGGCGCGGGGGCCGCCCCCCGTCCGCTCCGCCACCCGGGCACCTGAGCGTCACCCAGGGAGGCGCTTCGGGTGGTGCGCCTTCCCAGCCCGTCGGCACGACTCCTGATTGTGTTCCACCCGGCGCCTGCGGCGCTCCGTCTGCACCGCGTGGCCGTCCACCTGCCGCGTCTCGTCCCTTGAGGAGGTTCTGCTCATGACCACACTTCGTTCCTCGTCCCGCCCGGCCGTCGCCCAGGCATTCCGGACGCTGTATCCGCTGGGCCTGCTGGGCATTGCAGCGCTGCTCCCCAGCCTGCCTTCGATGCTGCGGCCACTGATCGCCCTGAAGCCCGAGGGGGCCCCGCCGCTGTGGGTGCTGGTCACGTTGTCGAGCGTGCAGGCGAGCGTGATGCTGGCGGCGGCGGTGCTGGCAGGCGGGTACGCCGCTCCGCGGCTGGGGCTGCACAGCCGGCTGCTGCAGCGTGACGGCCGCGGCCTTCGCCGGGACCTGCCGGTGGCGCTGCCCACCGGGCTGCTGGCCGGCGCGCTGGTCGTGGGTCTGGACCTGCTGTTCAAGCCGTATCTGGGTGAAGCGTGGCTGGCGGCGGCGGCGCAGCAGCCACGCACGTTGGCCATCACCGTGTCCGGCCTACTGTACGGCGGGCTGACCGAGGAACTGCTGCTGCGCTGGGGGGTCATGAGCGTGCTGGCCCTGGCGCTGTGGAAAGCGGCGGCCCGCCGTCACCCGCAGGCGCCCGCCTGGGTGAGTGTCATGGCGCTGCTGCTCGCGGCGCTGGCGTTCGGTGCGGCGCACCTGGCCGCCGTGACCCTCTACGCCCCGCTGAGCGCGGTGCTGGTGGCGCGCACCGTGCTGCTGAACGCCCTGGTGGGCGTGGCGTGCGGCTGGCTGTTCTTCCGGCGCTCGCTGGAAGCGGGCATGCTGGCGCACGCGGCGTCGCACGTCAGCCTGACGCTGCTCGCGCTGCTCGCGTGAGCGGCACGGGTGGGCGCAGGCCCACCCACTTTCATAAAGGAGCGGTTAACATGGGAGGGTATGTTGCCCTCCCTGCCTGTCCGGGTGCTGGTGGTCGACGACCATGCGGTGGTCCGGCAGGGGATCCGCATGTTCCTCGCCACCGCCGAACACATTGAAATCGTCGGTGAGGCCAGCAATGGCCAGGAAGCGCTCGCGCTGAGTGCCCAGGTCGCACCGCACGTGGTCCTGATGGACCTCAACATGCCGGTGATGGATGGCGTCACCGCCATTCGCGAAGTGCGCGCGCAGCACGCGGAGATTGAGATCATCGCTCTCACCAGCGTGCTGGAGGACCGCAAGGTCGTGGACGCCGTGCAGGCCGGCGCCACCGGGTACCTGCTGAAAGACACCGACGCGGACGCGCTGGAAGCGGCCATTCATGCTGCGGCGCGCGGCGAGGTGACCCTGCACCCGGAAGCGGCGAAACGGCTGGCCCGCGAGCTGCGCACGCCGGACATGCGCGAGCACCTCACGCCGCGCGAAACGGAGATTCTGAAACTCGTCGCGCATGGCCGCACCAACAAGGAGATCGCTCGAACCCTGACCATCGAGGAACCCACCGTGAAGACGCACGTCGCGCGGATACTCGCGAAGCTGAACCTCGCGTCCCGCACGCAGGCGGCCATTTTCGCGTACCGGGAGGGCTTGATCGGCGTTGAGTGACGCTGCACCGGCCCGGTCACCACGGCTGTCCCCGCCGCTGCCCGTCCGGGTGATGCTGGCGGTCGCGCTGCTGCTGCTGCTGCTGGGCACCGCCGTCACCGGCGCCGTCACGTCAGGGTTCCGGGAAACGCGGCGTCACGCGGCCACCCTGGCCAGCCAGGGGGTCGAAGCGCAGATTGAGCGGCGGCTCACGGACCTGGCGGCGCGCGAGGCGGCGCTGAGTGAAGCGCGCCTGCTCAAAGCGGCCGCCAGCACCCGCATCGCGGCGCAGGCGTGGCCGGGGCTGCTCGCGGCGGGGGCGGACCCCCGCCCGGTCACGCTGGCCGTCAGCCGGACCGGCGCCCTCTATGACCCGGCGCCCACCCGGCGCAGTGACCTGTGGATCAACCGCAACCGTCCGATCGACCGGGACGTGCGCCGCGACATCGAGGATTCGCGGTTGCTCGACGCGCTGCTGCCCCCGCTGCTGGCCGAGAGTCCCGATACCGCGGCGCTGTATTTCCTGAGCCGGCGGAATGTCGTGCGGTACGTCCCGCCGATCGGCCTGCACCGGCTGGTGGCCGCCTCGCTGGATTTCACGGCCCAGCCGGTCTTCACGGGCGCGCAGCACCCGGGTGCCGCGGGGCGCACGGTGTGGTCGCCCCCGTACCTGGATGACGTCGGGGCATGGACTGCTGGTGAGTGCCAGCACGCCCGTCGTCGTGCAGGGCCGCTTTCGCGGCATCATCGCCGCGGACGTCTCGCTCACCCGCCTCGCTCAGGCGCTCGCCTCCCTGAAACCCACGCCGGGCGGATTCGCCGTGCTGCTCGACCGGTCCGGCCGGGTCCTCGCCGCGCCGGACCGGGCCTGGACCGTCCTGCTCGGCCAGCGGCCGCCCCGCGACCCGAAGCGGCAGCTGGCCGTGTCGCTGCTGCACGCCCCGGGATCGGCCCTGCGTTCCCTGCGTGCCCGGCTGGGGGGCCGAACGCCGGGGGTCCAGCCGCTGACCGCACGGGGCGCCGCGTACCTGCTGGCGCAGGCCCCGATGCCCGCCACCGGGTGGACGCTGCTGCTGCTCGCGCCCCGCGACGAAGTCACGGCCCAGTACGGCAGCGTGGCGCAGGCCATCACCCGGGACGCCGACCGCACGCTCCGCTGGACGGTGGCCCTGCTGCTCGGGTGCTTTCTGATGGGTCTCGTGACGGCGGGGCGTCTGGCCCAGACCGGCATCATCCGTCCGGTCGCCCGACTGACCCGCGCGGCCCGGGACGTCGCCGGCGGCCGGCTCGACGTGCGCCTCCCCGACGGCGCCCGCGATGAGTTCGGTCTGCTCGCCCGGACCTTCAACGTCATGCTCGGCAGCCTGCAGGCGCACGCGCACACGCTGAAACGCAGTGAGGAACGGTATGAGCTCGCGGTGCGCGGCTCCAACGACGGCCTGTGGGACTGGCACATGGACAGCGGCGAGGTGTATTACTCGGGGCGCTGGATGGGCATGCTCGGTGACCCGGCCGAGCCGCGCAGCGGCACCGTCGACACCTGGACGGACCGGCTGCATCCCGACGACCGCGAACGCATTCTGCGGCGGCTCGCGCACCTGCAGGCGAACCGCGACGATCTGCTTGAATTCGAGTGTCGCCTGCGCCACCAGGACGGTCAGTACCGTTGGATTCTGTCGCGCGCCGCCGTCCAGCGGAACGCTTCTGGGCGTCCCGTGCGGCTCGCCGGCTCCCACACCGACATCACCGACCGCGTCGAGGCCCTGCGGGTGCTGGAGGACCGCGTGGCCGCGCGAACGCGCGACCTGGAGGCGCTGCTGTCCGTCACGCGGAACCTGACGTACGCCGAGCAGCTCAAGGACAACCTCGATCGCCTGGCGCACAGCGTGGTCTCGGCCACCGGCGCCAGCGCCGTCACGGTCCTGCTGAACGACGCCACCGGCAGCACCGCAGAGGGACACGCCTTGAGCGTGGGCGCGGCGGACTGCCCCGGACCGCGGCGCGGCCCGCCGATGCCGCCCGCGCCGAACCCGCTTCGCCCGCGCGACCCGCCCTCCACCTTGACCGGCGGGCCTGAGGTCATCACCCTGCCGCTGGTGTACGGCGAGCGGCACCTCGGCCTGCTCCGCGCGTCCTACGCGGATCCGGCGCGGGTGGACGACAACGAGCGGCGCCTGCTGGGCGGCCTGGCCACCCAGGCGGCGGTGGTGGTGGAAAACGCGCGGCTGTTCGCGGCCGCGCAGAATCACGCGGCGCTCGAGGAACGGCAGAAGCTCGCACGCGACCTGCATGACAGCGTCAGTCAGGCGCTCTACGGCATTGCCCTGGGGGGCCGGACAGCGCTGCGGCACCTCGAGCGTGCGCCGGACCAGGCGCCGGACGCGGTGCGGTACATGCTGAGCCTGGCCGAGGCGGGCCTCGCAGAAATGCGCGCCCTGATCTTCGAGCTGCGCCCCGAGTCTCTGGAGCAGGAGGGCCTCAGCATGGCCCTGACGAAGCTCGCCTCCGCGCTGCACGCCCGCCACGCGCTCGAGGTGTCGCTCGACGTGTGCGGCGAGCCGGGCGTGCCACTCGACAGCAAAGTGGCGCTGCTGCGCATCGCGCAGGAGGCGACGCACAACACCGTGAAGCACGCGCGCGCGCGCACCGTCCAGCTGACACTGACGTGCGGGCCGGACACGGTCGTGCTCGACATCCAGGACGATGGCGCAGGATTCGACGTGAACGACACTGGGCACGGTGGCCTCGGTCAGACGTCCATGCGCGAACGTGCCCGTGGGATCGGCGGCACCTGCACCGTCACGAGTGAAGCTGGCCGAGGCACCCGGGTCCGCGTCGAAGCGCCCGTGCACTGCCCCTGACGGGCGGTCGCGTTCACCTTCACGGTCACCGGGTGGTGGCGGCGCTCGAGGCGGTGAAGTTTCCCTGGAGGGCGGTTCAGCAATGACGCCGTTCAAAGGCAGGGCTCGCGTCGTGGGGTGATGCCCGCGACGACGTCCGGCCCGGCCCTCACCGATGCGGAATGGGGGCGACGCTCCACGCCGTCTGGTCACCTCGGTCGACACGGGAAACCCGTCCCGGATGGCTTTGGCGACGTATCATCGACGCGATCCTGTCGGTCCAGTGCGGTGCTATCACCAGGCACGCGCTTCCCGAAGCGAGACCACCGTGGCCCACCGGCCCTTCCCATGTCCGTCACGGACTGCTCAGCAACGTCTGGAAGCGGGTCAAGAGCGCTGTTCGGAACCAGGACCGCGGACGAAGCGGACGGGCGTCCGATGCGCACGCCGCGCAGCAGGCGCGGGCGCGGCTCAGCGGGAAGACCGGTGCTGGACCTGAACGCGCCTGGTCAGGGTGGGCGGCTGCGTCCCGGCGCGATGGCAGCGCGGTCCGGTGATGTGCGCTCGATACTCCGTCGGCAGGAGGGGCGCGGCCGGGGGCTGCCGGCGCGCCGGGACCTGCCGGTTCACAGGACCGCGGGCGCCCACCCGTCTGACGGGGGGCGCACGGCCCTGGTCGTGAAGCGGCAGGATGGACGCATGCGCAACACCTTCAGGCGGTGGTGGAAGAAGCCGGCCGTGCACGCGCCCGGCACCGCGTCCCAGCGCGTCACCTGGCTCGAGTTGTTCTACGACCTGGTGTTCGTGGTGGTCATTGCCCGCCTCGCGCATCACCTGAACGCCCACCCGGACGCCGAGGGCCTGCGGGCGTTCCTGCTGCTGTTCGTGCCGGTGTGGTGGGTGTGGGTCAGCGGCACGTACTACAACGAGCGCTTCGAAACGTACGACCTGAGCTTCCGGGTGTTCGTGTTCCTGCAGATGCTGGCGGTGGCCGCCATGGCGGCCACCGCCGAGGGCGGCGTGGACCGCACCGCCAGCGGCTTCGCGCTGGCGTACGCCGCGGCCCGCTTGATCCTCACCGGCATGTGGTTCCGCGCCGGCTGGCACAACCCCCCGGTGCGGCCGGTCACCACCCTGTACGTGCTGGCCTTCACCTTCAGCGTCGCCCTGTGGGTGACCTCCGCCGTCCTGCCGCCCTCCCCGCTCAGCACCGCGCTGCGGGTGGTGGGCCTGCTGGCGGAGCTCGGCGTGCCGCTGCTGACCCTGCCGGCCCAGCGGCGGGTGTTCCTGGGCCGCGCCCGCAAGCTGCCGGAGCGCTTCGGGCTGTTCGTGCTGATCGTGCTGGGCGAGAGCCTGGTGGGCGTGGTGGACGGCCTGACGGACGCGGAGCACGTCACCTTCAGCACCCTGCTGCGCTTCCTGCTGGGCTTCATGGTGGGCTTCGGGCTGTGGTGGGTGTACTTCGACAACATCGGGCGGCGCGAACCGCGCTCGGAGGGCGGGTCGCTGACGCTGGCGGTGTGGGTGTACCTGCACCTGCCGTTCGTGACGGGCGTCGCGGCGATCGGCGCGATGCTCGCGCACAGCGTCGAGGTGGCGTCGGGCGTGCCGGAAGGGGCGGTGCGCTGGATCCTGTGCGGGGCGTTCGCGGTGTGTTACCTGTGCATGGCGGGACTGGAAGGCACCCTGGAGCCGGAGGACCCGCCACTGATCCCGTCTGGGCGGCTGGTGCTGCTCCGCGTGGGGACGGGGGCCGCGGCGCTGCTGGTGCCGCTGCTGCCCCTGCCGCTGTCAGGGGTGGTGGCCGCGCTGGTGGCACTGCACCTGGTGCACATGGGGGTGGGCGTGCGGGCGTGGTTCGGCAGCAGCAATGCCGGCCGCACCGACGTCCACTGACCGGCCCGCGACGCGGTCAGGTGAACCGAGCCCAGCGTGAACAGGGGCACGGCACCCGCGCACCTCCTCCTGGCATTCCCCGCATCCTGCGAATTCACTCGGTCCTCTGGCCCTGCTCCCGCGGCGGGCCCGGCAGGCCATGCACGCTGAGCGTCTCCAGGTTCAGGACCCGCCGTGATGCACCACGCGTGTGGCGCGCTCGGCAAGCGGACACCAGGCGTGCGGCCGTTGAGGTGAAGGGCAGGTGTGAGCCCAGTGGTGGTCACACGGACGTCACAATGACCTTGCCGCGCACCTCCGGACCTTCGGCGTACCGGTGCGCGTCCTGAATCTGCGTCAGGGGGTAGCTGCGGTCCACCGGCACCCGGAGCTGCCCCGTGCCGATCAGGTGCGCGAGCAGACTCAGGTCCTGGCCCCGCTCCCGGGTCTGCACCCCATAGAAGCGGGGGTGTCCGCCCGGGTGGGCGAGGGAACGCACTTCCGGCCACTGGGTGGGAATGGGCCGGACGCTGACCAGCACGCCGCGGGCGGTGAGGAGCGGGCGGGCGGCCGAGAGGGTCAGGCGCGGTGCGGCGTCGAGAATCACGTCCCACGCGGGGAAGGACGGTCCGTTCAGCTCGTCCGGCGTGCAGGTGTCGTCCGCGCCCAGGTCCCGGACGTACGGCTGCTTCTCCGGCCGCGCGACCCCGGTCACGTGGGCGCCGTACAGGCGAGCCAGCTGCACTGCGAATGACCCGATGCCGCCGGCGGCCCCGATCACCAGCACGCGGGCGCGCGGCTGGGTGTGGAGCGCCGCGCCGCGCCGCAGGCCCTGCAGCGCGGTGAGGCCCGACAGCGGCACGGCCGCGGCGTGCAGCAGGGACAGGCGCTCTGGTGCGCGGGCGACGCGCGACTGGCGCACCGCGACGTACTCGGCGGCGCCGCCGCCGCCGTGCCCGAGCAGGGCCATCACCGGGTCGCCCACGTGAAAGGCCGTCACCTGAGGGCCGCAGCGCACCACAACGCCCGCGACGTCGAAGCCCGGGGTGAAGGGGAGCCGCACGGCCAGGCGGAAGGGGCCCTGCCCGGCGCGCAGGCCGAGGTCCGTGCCGTTGATGCTGGACGCGTGCACGTGAATCAGCACCTCGTCGCGGGTGGCAGTGGGCCAGTCGGTTTCCTCGACGCGGAGCACCGACGGATCCCCGAAGGTGTGGAAGGTGGCGGAGCGCATGGGTAGTCCTCCTGAGCGTCAGTTGCTGATGGCGGGGGCCTGGCGGACGGGCGTGCCGGGGGCGAGCTGCGCCAGCATGAAGTGCGCCACGCTGGCCCGGGTCACGACCGGCCGGATGGTGCCGACCCTTCCGGAACGCACCGGCTTCACAGGCCCGTCGGTCAGGCGCGGGGCGCGGACGATGGTCCAGTCGAGCGTGCTGGCGCGGATGATGTCGGCGTGCCGGATGGCGTCATCCAGCACGCGTGGCTGCGTGAGCCGCAGCAGCGTCCGGATGAGGCGGTCGGGGACCGTCGGGGTGTCGCCCGGGTGCGGCACGCCCGCACCGGTCAGGGTGATCAGGCGGCGGACGCCGTGCTCGGCGAGTACCCGGGTGAGGTGCTGGGCGGCGAGCGTCATGGTGTCGTCGGGTGAGTGTGGCACCGGACCCAGCGCGCTCAGCACGGCCTCGCAGCCCTGCATGAGCTGCTGCAGGTCGCCCGCGTCGCGGGCGTCACCGGTGATGGCATGCAGGTGCGGGTGGGTGCGGTGCAGTCGGGTGGGATCGCGGGCGAGGACCCGCAGCGTGTGGCCCTGGTCGAGGGCGATGTCGATGAGGAGCCGTCCAGTTCGTCCTGTGCCGCCGAGCAGGGCCAGGTGCATAAGCGCCGCCTTTCTGAGGTGTACACTCCACTGTCCGGCGTGGAGCGGACTCGAGTATGCCAGAAAGTGAAGCGCATCAACAAATGGAGTGCCCGGGCGGTGAGGCGACCACCCCCGAGGCCGCCCTGCAGCTGTTCCAGGCGCGTTACGCGCTCCCCGTCGTGCGGGCGCTGCTCGACGGGCCCCTGCGCTTCACGGCGCTGCAGCAGCGCACCGCGGCGGCCAGCGCCACCACCCTCCACGCCCGGCTCCGGGACCTGCAGGACGCCGGCGTCATCCTGCACCACGAGGAGCGGTACGCCCTGACCGCCACCGGACACGAACTCCGCGGCGTGTTCGCCGCGCTCGTCCGCTTTCACGAGCAGCATCCGCAGCACGACCCTGCCCTGCTCCTGACGGCCTTGCAGCGCCGGTACGCGATGCGCATCATGCGCGAGCTGATGGCCGGTGCGCTCGGCTTCAACGCCTTGCAGCGCCGGGTGGACGCGGCGAGCCCCACCACGCTCCGGCGTCGCCTCGTGGACCTGGAACAGATGGGCCTGATTGACCGGACGGCGCACTCCTTGATGCCGCCCCGCACCACCTACGCCCACTCGGACGTCGGGCGGGACTTCAGTCCGGTGGTCGGACAGCTCGTGGTGTGGAGCCCATTGCTCGCCGCACCTCCAGCGGCGCCGCACGGCGAGGACCACGCACCTCTGCTGGAGCACGCCACCTGAACCGGGCCTGGGCACGACCTCCCCTCCCGGCGGTGACCCGGACCCACCCCCTCGTGTGACCGTATCAGGCGAGGTCAGGGGCAGCAATGCGGGTGGCCCGCCGCACCACGGGCCCTCCGGGCGGCACGTCCCCGTTCACGTCCCGAGGCGGTGACGTTGTTCCCTGTGCCAGCCGACCCGAGCCAACTCACCACCCTCAGGAACACCGTGACCAGAGCAGCCCGCCACGACCGGCACCCGCACCGTGCTGGAGCGGACCGGCACCGGAGCACGGACGGCCAGGCGCGCGGTGAACGGCGCCGGCGAGGAGGACACCTGGACAGGGCCGGGTTTGACGCGCGGGCGCTGGACTGCCTCAGCGAGCCGTTGGCTCCTTGGATCGTCGTCCAGCAGCGCACCGGCGCGTCCCGTCTGAACGGTGGAGCGCCTGGGGCCACAATTGCACCCCCTCCCCGAACCTGGCCTGACCCCGCTGGCCGTCAGCGCTCGCCGAAGTGGGCCTGGATGGCCTCCACGCTCTCCTCCACGGTCAGGACGGAGGTGTCCAGCCAGAACCCCAGGCGGGGGGTGGCCTCACGCAAGGCTCGGTCGAGGTCTTGAGGCGTCCACGCGCCGTAGCCGCGCTTGCCGCGCCCGGCTTCGCGGGCCATCACCACCTCCGGTGTAGGGCAGAGCACGACCAGCCGCAGCGGGTGGCCGGCATAGAGGGCGATCACGTCGGAGAGCACGGAACCGAGGATGACGTCCTGCACCACCACATCGAACCCGGCATCGGCATACGTCCGCGCCACCTGCGCGGCGAGCTGGTAGCGCAGCCGAAGTTGTGCTTCGGCGTCGGGCGGCGCGTCGGGCGTCATGTCGGCGCGGCCCGAGACGATCATGCGGCGGAACAGGTCGCCACGCACGTGCACGCCACGGGGGGACCGCTGCGCCAGGGCCTGCGCGACGCTGGACTTGCCGCTCGCCATGATGCCCGTGATGAGGGTGATGGGGATCGTGCCCATGCCCAACAGTAGCCTGGGAGGGGCCCCGATCGTCCAGGCAGTCCACCTCGTCCTCCGTTCCCGGCCGGTTGAGGTGCCCCTCCCCCCATCCCGACGCGCGGTTCAGCATGGGCCGGCAGGCGACCGGTCGCAGAGGCAGCGCACCCCTGCGTGCAGCCGGCACTGGACTCGTGTCGCGCTCAGGGCTCGTCCTGGCGCTCCTGTGCGGAAGGGGGGTACGTTCTGCGCCGGGGATCCGGAGCGCGTGGCGCTGTCGTTGGTCTGGTGGACCGTGCAGGCCGATCGTTCCCATTCTGGCGAGGCCCGTGGGGTCGCCTTGGTCCTCCATCCCCCGAGACAGGCGCACCTGACCTGCTTTCCTCTCCGCTGGTTCGGCGTCGGCGGAGGCGCCACCCGAAGGCATCCCAACGCGCTCAGGGGACGACCACGTGGAGGCTCCAGTGGAACATCGCGCCGTCGATGCTGATCCTCCCCAGCTGCGGGAGCGCCTGGCGTGGTCACGCCGCCACCGATGCGTTGGTTCCTGCTCGATGCAACGACCTCCAGCCCAGCAGTGTGTTCTTGGATACTTTACTTAGGATTCGGTGATCACGAGTGATGGTTCTGTCACTCCAGTTTCTGTAGCATTTTTGCGTCGGAACACCGCTTCTTCCTCGCCGTTCACGTCGTGCCGTCTCCTCCCTTCCGCTCAGGAATTGACCATTGACCTCAACCAAATGAAGCGCTTTCTGAACGAGCCCCGTTCAGATGGCTGGCGTTGCTGCATCACTTCTGTCGCGCTCACCCTCACCCCCTTCCGACGCCTGGCCGAGATGCAGGAGCATCGGCTGTCCGTATCCTTGTCCCTGCCGGCCGTCACGAGCGTGGCGACCGACCGAGGTGAGTCGCGTGGCGCGCTGGGCCTCCGGGCGCCGGTCCCACCCTCCTCCCCACTTCCTCTCCCCCTCGATTCAGGGTCGTGTCCGGCCTGCTGCCCTCCCGCGGAGTTGTGATGATGCCATTGTCGTTCGACGCGCCCCCTGCCGAGCTCTTTGCCCCGACGGTCCGGGCGTACTGCGCCGCCCTCCCGAACCATCACGTGGTGCTGGTGCTGCGTGACCGACAGGGCACCCGGACCTCCACCTGGGAGGCGGGCCGTCGCCTGTCGGGTGTGCCGTCCGCCACGGTCCCCTTCGGGCGGGAGCACGTGTCCGGCACGGTGACGCTGAGCGCTCAACCGGCGGACGGCACGCCGCTGGCCGTCGTGGCTCAGGGCCTGGCCGAACTGCTGGAGCGGGAACTCGGCTGGTACGCTCACCAGGCAGAGCTGATGGCGTCGCACCAGCAGTTGTCGGCGATGCTGCAGGCGGCCCCGCTGGCCGTGTACTCGGTCACGCTCGGCGGCCTGATCCGGCATTGGAACAAGGCGGCCGAACGTACCCTGGGGTACCCGCAGGCGGACGTGCTGGGGCGCGAGGTGCCGGACCCGCAGCTCGGCGCGGCCCTGTTGTCGCTGCGGCGGCACCTGGACGCCGGCCAGCCGGCGCCGGTGCAGCATGTCGAGCAGGTGGGGAAGGACGGTCAGGCGCGGCTCCTGGAGTTGAGTGCCGCGCC
Source organism: Deinococcus sonorensis KR-87 (assembly GCF_040256395.1). Classification (NCBI taxonomy): domain Bacteria; kingdom Thermotogati; phylum Deinococcota; class Deinococci; order Deinococcales; family Deinococcaceae; genus Deinococcus; species Deinococcus sonorensis. The sequence continues at coordinate 147,961 of NZ_CP158298.1, forward strand.
GTACCGACAGGGCGATGAAGTGCTGGGGCTGGTCGGGGTGGCCCGCGAAGTCACGGCGGATGAACAGCGGCTGCGTCACGCCGAGCAGCAGCGGTCGCTGCTCGAATCGGTGCTGGCGTTCGCGAACGACTCGGTGCTGATCACCGAAGCGGAACCCATTGATGGGACCGGGCCGCGGATCCTCTACGCCAACGAAGCGTTCACCCGCACCACCGGGTACACCCTGGAGGAGATTCTCGGCCGGACGCCCAGGCTCCTGCAGGGTCCACGGTCCGACCGCAAGGCGCTGGACCGCATCCGGGCGGCCCTCAAGGCCTGGCAGCCGGTCGAGGTGGAAGTGATCAACTACCGCAAGGACGGCACGCCCTTCTGGGTGGAGCTGAGCATCGCCCCGGTCGCGGATGAGCACGGCTGGTACACCCACTGGATTTCCATTCAGCGTGACGTCACCGAACGCAAAACGTCCGAGGTCCATCAGGAGCGCGAGCGCAACGCGGTGCTGGAACTCGCCGCGCGCAACGTGCCGCTCGCCGAGGTGCTCGTCCGGCTGATCGCCAGCCTCGAGCGCGCCTTCCCCGGGCATGAGGTGGCGATCATCCTGGCCGAGGCCCCGCAGCCGCTGCTGTATCCCGGAACGCGGCAGCACCACGCTCCGGCCTGGGCGCAGCCCGCCGCGCTGCAGGCCCTGCTGCGCTCCGGCAGCGCCTCGCCGGTGGCGCTCGGGTCCGCCGACACCCCGCAGTGGTGGGGTGTGACCGGCACCATTCAGGGCAGCCAGGAGCGCCAGCGCGGCGTGATCGCCCTGCTGTCCACCACCGGCGTCCGCCTCGGAGCGGAAGATCAGGCGCGGGTGGAGGCCGCCGCGCAGCTCGCGGGGCTGGTGATTGACCGCTACGACGCGCAGCGGAGCCTGGAACGCCAGGCGCTGCATGACTCGCTGACCGGCCTGCCCAACCGCCTGCATTTCGGTCAGGAGCTTGAACGCCGCATCGAGCAGGCCCGGCAGGGGCACACCCAGGTGGCGGTGGGGCTGATGGACCTCGACCGCTTCAAGCTGATCAACGACACCCTCGGGCACAGTGCCGGCGACCTGCTGCTCCAGCAGGTCGCCGCCCGGGTCCATCAGACGCTGCGGCCCGGCGACGGTCTGGCCCGGATGGGTGGCGACGAGTTCCTGCTGGCCTTCACCGGCCTCACCCATCCCGGGCAGCTGGAGCACCTGGCCGACCGCCTGATCAGCTCGCTGGAACAGCCGTTTCACGTGAACGAGCACGAGGTGTTCGTCCGGCCCAGCGTGGGGTTCAGCGTCTTCCCGGACGCGGGCCTGACGTCGGAGACGCTGCTCCAGCAGGCGGACGCGGCGATGTACCGGGCGAAACGTCGTGGGGGCGGCGTCTCGGTGTACACCCCGGATCCCAGCCGCGGGCCGTCGGTCGTCACGTTGGAGAGCGCCCTCAACCGGGCCCTGGAACGCGAGGAGTTCATCCTGCATTACCAGCCGCAGTTCGATGTGCCGTCCGGCCGGCTGCGCGGCATGGAGGCCCTCCTCCGGTGGCAGCATCCGGAGCTGGGGCTGGTCCCGCCGAGCGACTTCATTCCGCTGGCGGAGGTGACGGGCCTGATCGTCCCGATCGGTCGCTGGGTGATCGGCGAAGCTGCCCGGCAGGCCGTGGCGTGGTCGCGGCGGAGTCCGGGCCTGACGATGGCCGTGAACCTCTCGGCACGGCAGTTCGAGCAGCCGGACCTGATCGGCGACCTCCGCAACATCCTGCAGGCGTCCGGCCTGCCGGCCGCGCAGCTGGAACTCGAACTCACCGAGACGATGCTGATGCAGGCGGTGGAGGCGACCGGCACGCTCGAGCGGCTGAAGGACCTGGGGGTCCGGCTGGCGGTGGACGACTTCGGCACCGGCTATTCCAACCTGGCGTACCTGAAGCACTTCCCGATCGACACCCTGAAGATCGACCAGTCGTTCATTCAGAGCCTGGCGGGCGCGGGGCCGAACGATCCCCGGGACGAGGCGTTGATCAGCGCGGTCATCCAACTCGGGCACGCGCTGAACCTGAAGGTGCTGGCCGAGGGCGTGGAGCAGCCCGCCCAGCTGGCGTTTCTCGAAGCTCAGCAGTGCGATCAGGTTCAGGGCTACCTGCTGGGCCGACCGGCGCCCGCCGGGTCCATCTCGGCGTGGCTGGCCGCTGAACCGAGCCGGCTGGCCGACGGTGGCCGCGGCACACCCCACCCGTGACCGCCTGAGTGCACGTGAGCGAGGGGCGAAGGCGCACGACTGGCGCGACAAGGACTGTGTGGACGTGCCGCTCGTGGCGGGGAGGGGAAGCCTGAAGCCAGCCCAGGCTGCCTGCGAGACGCTCACCGCCCTGAGGAATCCACCATCCCAGCACCACCCTGTAGGACGGGGCACGTGCTGAAGTGCTGCAACAGCAGGCGTGAATCCGCAACGGCTCAGCGCGGGACACTGCGAGAATTCACCTGGTCTTTATGTGATGTGTGTTGCAGAGTTGAGTATGCCGAAGGCGCATCACCTGAACATTCTGGTCGTCGATGACAACCCAGCGGACGGGTATCTCCTCTCCAGCGTCTTCGACACGTTCGAGCCACGCCCCACCTGCACCGTGCTCACCTGTGGCGCGGCGGCGTTGACGGTGCTGCGCCAGCGGCACACCGAAGGGCGGGCACTCCCGGACCTGATGCTGCTGGATGTCAACCTGCCCCGACAGTCGGGCGTGGAGCTCCTCAAGCGCATCAAGGAGGATGTGAACCTGCGGCGACTGCCGGTCATCATGATGAGCACGGCGGACGACCCGGAGGAAATTCGCGCGTGCTACGCCAGCGGCGCCAACGCGTTTATCGTGAAACCCGTCGAGTACTCGCAGGTGGAGCGGCTGTACACGCGACTGCTGGCCTTCTGGAGCCAGGCGTATGTCCGGCTCCCGGAGCGCCCGGTGCACCTGGGGCCAGCCCCCCTCGAATCGCCGCACTGGCCGTGACCGCGCAACAGACAACCGCGCTCCAACCCCACGTTCCCTGGTGGTCGGGTGTGGGCCGTGGTGCCCTCAACGCAGGGGGCGGATGGCGGCGACCTGGCCGGCCGACATGCGGTGGTGACGGGCCAAGGACGTCAAGGGCACTCCGGTGTTCGTCGGCCGGCCAGGCCCTACACTGAGATCCGCCGCATGCGTTCTCCCCTCCACACACGATCCGCCACGCCTCCACGGCTGCCGGACCCCCAGCGCCGCAGGGCGGCGTACCTGCTGACGTTGGGGCTGTCCGTGCTGGCGCTGCTGGTGCGGTTCGCGCTCAACCCGCTGTTGGACGGCAGCTCCCCGTTCCTGTTCTCCCTGCTGGCCGTGACCGCCGCCGCGTTCCTGGCGGGCTTCCGTGCGGGCGTGTGTGCGGTGCTGATCAGTGCCGTCGGCGTGAACTTCCTGGTGACGCAACCGGCGTTCCAGTTCAACATCCACCTGCCTCCCCATGAGGTGAGAAGCTTGTTGGTGTTCGTGCTGGTCGGCGTCGCGGTCAGCTGGCTCGGCTCGCACCGACTGTCGGCCTTGAGGCGCGCGGAGCACGCGCGGCTGGCGTTGGCGGAGCGTGAAGCGCAGTTTCGCGCGCTGTCGGACAACCTGCCGGGCACCATGCTGTATCAGGCGGAGCGTCAGCCGGGAGGCCAGACCCGCTTCGTGTACGTCAGCGCCAATGTTGAGCGGCTCAACGGGGTCACTGCCGAGCAGGTGTATGCGGATTCCACGCTGCTGTTCCAGCGGATTCTCCCGGACCACCTCTCGTCGGTCCTCGCGGCCGAGGAGCACGCGGTCCGCACCAAAACGGCGTTCGCGGTGGAGGTCCCGTTCCGGCAGCCGAACGGTGAGGTCCGCTGGATGCACCTGAGCTCCCAGGCGCGCGTTCTGCCGGATGGACGGGAGGTGTGGGATGGCGTGCAGCACGACGTGACGGACCGGCATGCCGCTCAGGAGGAACTGCGGAACGTCAACGTGCAGCTGGAGCTGCGGGTGCAGGAGCGCACCCGGCAACTCGAGCGCTCGAACCAACAGCTCGCGCAGTTCACCCACATCGCTTCCCATGACCTGAAAGCGCCGGTCCGGACGGTGATCAGTTCCCTGCAGCTGCTTGAGCGCCGCAGCGGCGCGCTGTTGGACGAGCGGGCCCGGACGTACCTGCGCATGACGCTTCAGGCGGCGGACCGCATGCATCAGTTGGTTGACGATCTCCTGACGTACGGGATGGTGGGCCAGGAACGGTCTCGGGTACGGGTGGAGGCGCAGCAGGTGCTGGAGGACGTCCTGCACGACCTGAGCAGCAGCCTGCAGGCGCAGGGCGCGTCGGTGCATGCGGCCCCGCTGCCGGCGGTGATGGCAAACGCCACGCAGCTGCGTCAGGTGTTCTCCAACCTCGTGGGAAACGCGTTGAAGTTTACGGTTCCGGGACAGCCTCCGGACCTCGCCATTCAAGCCACGCAGGAGGGCGCAGCCGTGCATTTCACCGTCTCGGACAACGGCATTGGCATCGCCCCGGAGGACCACGAACGGGTGTTCGAGGTGCTGCAGCGCCTGCACACGCGTGAGCGCTACGAAGGGACCGGCATGGGCCTGGCGATCGTGCGGAAGATCGTCGAGGAGCACCACGGTCGCCTCTGGGTGCAGAGCGAGCTCGGGCAGGGCAGCACGTTTCACTTCACGTTGCCTGCCGCCGCGCCCACCGAATGACGCGAGCAACCAGGTGACGGTGCCGAGGGTCAGACGCGCCCAAGGCACGTGAGCCGCACGCCTCCCGCCGTCGCTCGGCAGGCCTGCGTCAAAGGCCGTGGCCAGCGGGGCCGCGGGGACATCGTCACTGGTTCGCTGGCCGCTGACTCGACGGCCATGCTGGTCTCAGGGAACGGGTGCGCACCGTGTGGAAGCAGACCCCACCAGCGTCGGCAGCGCTGCCGTCTGGAGCGCGGGTCAGCGGAGCCGGCGGCTCACCGCGTCCGGGTCCTCCGGGCGGGCGAACAGGAGCCCCTGCGCTTCCTCGCACCCGAGCGCGAGCAGCGCCGCCCGCTGCGCTTCGGTCTCCACTCCCTCGGCCACCACCTGCATCCCCACCTGGCGGGCCAGCGTCACGATCGCCCGGATGATCTCCGCCTCGGTGCCGCCGGGATGGACCAGGTCGCGCACGAAGGACCGGTCGACCTTCACCACCTGCGCCGGCAGCGCCCGCAGGTAACTGAGGCTGCTGTACCCGGTGCCGAAGTCGTCGACCGCGATGCGCACGCTCAGGCGCGCAGCGCCTCGAGCCGCGCGGCGGTGCCGTGGACGTCCTGCATGGCGCTCCCTTCGGTCACTTCCAGCTCCAGCAGCGGGGGTTGATCTTCCCGAACGTGCCGGTGGGCGCCGCCCGCCGGCCGAGGGGCGGGCGGGGGTGTCACCCCAGGGCGGCCGCAGGTGCCCGCCCGTCCGGCGCGGCGGGCAGCGTGAACGTAAAGGTGCTGCCGTGCCCTGGGCGGCTGTCGACCGTGATGCGCCCGCCGTACGCCTCGGCGATCCGCTTGCAGGCGGCCAGGCCGATGCCGGTGCCGGCCACCTCGTCCTGGCGGTGCAGCCGCTGGAACACCGTGAAGATGCGCTCGTGGAACTGAGGGTCGATGCCCTGGCCGTTGTCCGTCACGTCAATCCGGACCTCGCTTCCCTCCCGTCGCCCGCTGACGTGCACGGACCCTGGCACCTCAGCGCGGCGGTACCGGACGGCGTTGAGGATCAGATTGAACAGCAGCTGCCGCACCGGCAGATGATCGGCGAGCACCACCGGCAGCGGGTCGCTCGTGACCTGCACGGCGGCCGCACTGATCTCCTCCTGCAGGTCGGCGAGCACTTCAGCGAGCACCTGGTTCGGGTCGATGTCACGCTGCTGTGGCGGCGTCTGCGCCAGGCGGGCGTACTGCAGCAGGTCGTCGATGAGGGTCTTCATCCGCCCACTGGCGTTCACGATGTGCTGCAGCATCACCCGCGAGCGGTCATCGAGCGCCACGCCCGCGCGGCGGTCCAGCAGCTGCGCGAAGCTCATGATGCTGCGCAGCGGCGTCTGCAGGTCATGCGAGGCGATGGCCGCGAACTGCTCGAGTTCCGTGTTGGCGCGCGCGAGCGCGGCGCGGGCGCGCTCCAGCTCGGTCACGTCGACCGTCACGCCCACCACGCTCCGAACGGCGCCGCGCGCGTCGTGCAGCGGGTTCAGGCGCATCAGGAACACCTCCGCGCCGTCCGTCACCCGGCCTTCGGCCCGCTCGCCGCGCAGCGCCGCCCGGAACAACGGCAGCGCCTCCGGGGACGCGGCGTACACGTCGAAGGCGCTGCGGCCCAGCAGCTCGCCTCGTTGCCCGCCTTGGCCGCGTCCTTCGCAGAAGGTGAAGGTCCCCGCGGCGTCAAGCGAGAACAGCAGCACCGGCGCGTGACGCGTGACCAGTTCGAGCCGCTCCTGCCCGTCGCGCAGCGCGGCCTCCCGGGCCTGCAGCACCTGCCCGGTGACGGTGAAGTCCTGCGCGAGATCGTCGAGCTCCCGGATGTCGCTCGCGGGGAGCCGCTGTGGCAGGTGGCCACGGGCGAGCTGCGCCGACGCGACCGACAGCTGCCGCAGGGTGACGGTCACGCGCGACGCGGCCCGCACGGCGGACGTGACCGCCAGGGCGATGGCGAGCAACAGGCCGGCGACCGTGACGAGCAGCGCCTGCTGCGCGCTGACGCTGCTCATGACGTCCAGGCGCTGTTGCACCTGCAGTTCGTCCGCCTGGAAGCGCGCGATGATCCGGCGGGCGTCGTCGATGAGTGCCTTGCCGCGGCCGGTCCGGACCATTTGCGCGGCGCGGGCCGGGTCGAGGCGCTCGACCTGCACTTCCCGCCCGCCGCCCTGGCGTTCCCACTCACTGATCCGCGCTTCGAGGGTGTTCAGCTGCGGCAGCGGCATCGTCCGGCCGGCAGGGTCCTGGCTGCTGAGCGCCTGCCGCAGCGCCGCCAGATCCTGCGGCAGGCGGACCTTCGCCTGGTGGTACGGTTCAAGGTAGCTCTGCTGGTGCGTGATCAGGTAGCCGCGCTGACCGGTTTCCAGGTCGATGACGTCGTTGAGGATGGTCTGGAGGAGCGTGAGGTTCACCTGGGCGTCGCGGGCGAGGGCGGCGGTGTGCACGGTGGTGCGCACCGACCACGCGACGGTGAGCGTCACGGCCAGCGCGAGCAGCAGGGGGAGCAGCAGGGGCCGCAGGAACGCCGAGCGCACCGTCACCGGGCGGCGGGAGCCGGGATCAGCGGCGAGCGGCGGAAGCAGTCGGCGGCGCATGGGCACGGTCATCGTGCCACAGGCGGGGCCGACGAAGCGTACGATGTGCGGTCCTGGGGGCTGGAGTGAGCGCCGCAGGGGGAGTACGGTTCCGTGCCTCCTGAGGAGGTGCTGGGCACGCTCCCCTGAACCGGAGGTTGACCCACCCTCCGAACGATGAGCGTCGCAGGTCACCCGCAGCGGAGACCCACATTCACGGCTGAAAACGCCGCCGGGCGGCAAGCGTGCCCTGCTGGCCCGCGCGGCGACACGACGTGCCACGGTGATCGCTCCCGCGCGGCCGGTCGGAGGGCCGTCAACTTTCGTCCCGTTCCCGTTTGCGCCGTGGTCCGTCCGGACGCCCGCGTCCCCAGACCGGTCCTTCCACCGCAGCCACACTTGCTTGATCGGGTGCGGCAAGGACCGACCACATCGAGCTGCAGGATGCCGTGGCCGTACCGGTAGTCGGCACGCTCGTGGACGTGCACGTGACTGACCAGGGCCCCTCGCGCTTTCTGGTCGATACTGGCGCGAACGTGGTGAGTGTGCACGCCCGGGTGGCCCGCGTCCTGCGACTGCCGGTGCTCCAGCAGCTCTATTCACGAAGCGTGCTGGAGAGCAACACCCTGCGGCGGGAGCAGGTACGCTTGCGAAAAAAGTGTCGTGGGGGAGCCAGCGCTCGGTGGGGATGGCGTCCTTGGGTTCACTGTGTTTCGGGAGAGGCTGCTGACGCTCGACCTGCACGGCCAGCGGCGACCCTGGCAAGCTGGAGCGCTGCCGGCAGCCGACCAACTGAACGTCCTGCCGTCTCCCCTGCATGACCGCATGCCTGACGTGAAGTTGGAACTCGGAGAGCGGACACGCTGGTTCAATCTGGACACCGGAGCGGCGCCTGGACTGATCCTGCCCGTGCACCCGGAGGCTGACCCGCCCCTCCAAGAGGCTGTTGAGGTGGGGCCATCCCTGTACCACCAGGCAGCGGGCGAGATTCGCACCCGGCGGGGTCGTCTGCGGCAGGACGTCCCGTCGGGGCGGTCCGTCATCCCTGAGCCGGACGTCCTCTTCAGCCCCGTGCTGACGAACGAGGGAATGATCGGGAGCGACATGCTGCGGGCGTTCGTCCTGACCTTCGATGGCGTGAGACATCGCCTGCAGCAGCACCCGCGAACCGGCACGTCAGCGGTGCGTTGAAGTCATGCACTGCCGCCAGACGGCATCCCACGCCCAGGTCAGGCATGCTCAATGTTCAAGCGCACATCGGCACGCTCGTTCCCTCTCGACAGATCACATGTTCAAAGACGACGCTTGCCGACAGTGAGTAACGCTGCGGACGGTAACAACAGGTGAAGCAGCGTTGAGCCCACCCTTCAGCCTGTTTTGGCGAGATGGGACCGATGGAATGCGACCAGCGTCTCCGCGTGCGGCTGTACTGGAACCCGGTGCGGTCCTCCGTGGACCTGAGTACTTCCACCATCAACGTTCCTCAGCTGGGTGTGGGAGCGCGCAGCACGACATACAGGGAGTGGCACGCGGTACTCCCCCTACGTCTGCGGCCCGACGCCGTTCGTGGAAGGGGCCGCGACGATGCTCGTGACGCTGGGGTTCAGCCCGGAACGGGTGATCACCGAGCGCTTCGGACCCACCGGCGGGCCCACCTGAGCCGCGGACGGTCGCAGACGTGCACGCGACCGTCACCCAGGACCAGTGGAAGTGTCGAGGGCGGGATGACCGACCTCCGGTCGCGGGGCCTGCTCGGCTCTCTGAGCACCGGACCTGCGGATCCGGATGAGAGCGGCGCTCGCGGCCCCGCACCTGCACTCATCGTCAAAGGAGAGGATCATGGCGTTCATCCCCAGACGTCCACCAGCCGTCCCGGAACAGGGCTCCGCGCGCTCGTGCAGCACACCGACCGTGGTTCCAGGTTCCCGTTCGAAGCGCCGGAGATGACCGCGCCTTTCCTCCGACTCGAACCGGCGCGGTCGGTCCGCACGGACGTCCTGGACGTGGCGTACGTCGAGGCGGGACCGGAAGATGGCCCGGTGACGCTGCTGCTCCACGGGTTTCCCTACGACATTCACAGTTACGTTGACGTCCTGCCCCTGCTGACCCGGGCGGGCCACCGGGTCATCGTGCCGTATCTGCGCGGTCACGGCCCCACCCGCTTCCTGGACGACACCACCGAGCGCTCAGGACAGCAGGCCGCCCTCGGGGCGGACGTGATCGGGTTGATGGACGCGCTGAACATCCCACAGGCCATCCTCGCGCGCTTCGACTGGGGTGGGCGGGCGGCGTGCGTCGCCGCCGCCCTGTGGCCCGAGCGGTGTACCGCGCTCGTCACCGTCAACAGTTACCTCATCCAGGACATCCGGCGGGCCATGACACCGATCCGGCCGGACCTGGAAGCGGGCCTGTGGTACTTCTTCTACTTTCTGACCGAGCGGGGCCGGGCGGGTCTCACCGCGAACAGGCGTGAGGTCGCCCGGGTGATCTGGACACGCAATTCCCCGCAGTGGTCCTTCGATGACGCCGTGTTCGAGCGGGCCGCCGCGGCGTTCGACAACCCTGACTACGTGGACGTGGTGATTCACTCGTACCGGCACCGCCTGGGCGCGGCGCCCGGCGCCCCGCGATACGAAGGTCTCGAAGCGCGTCTGGCGGCACTGCCGCCCATCACCGTCCCGGCGGTCACCCTGGACGGCCTCGCGGATGGCAACTTCCCCGCGACGGATGGCCGCCCATCGGCGGCTCAGTTCGCCGGGCCGCGCATGCATCATCAGGTCCCGAGTGCGGGCCACAACCTTCCCCAGGAGGTGCCCCACGCGTTTGCCAGAGCCATTCTGGAAGCCGCGGACCTCCGGAGGTACGCCTTAGGCGATTAAAGTCCCTGAACCCCCTGGATGTCCAATGGCCTCCTGTGCTGGCTCTGGGCGGTTGAATGGCAGCGTGCAGTGGTGTCGAGTGGTGAATTCATTGCAGGGGGTACGTTTTCAGGACGACCACAACCGTCATCCATCGAAGTGAGCACAAAACCCTCTCTGCGGCTCAGGCACGGGTCGTCGGCGTTCAACTCCGACAGTCAGAGATCGGCGAGATCGTCTGCCGGGACCTCGACGGATGCGCGGGTGGTGGTGACACTCGCGTGGCCTGGCTGATGTGCGACACTCCCACCGGCATTCCGCCTGGGTGCAACGCGCCTTCGATCTTCACCCCGCGCCGCCCTGAAGATCCTGGCGCTGCAGATCCCGGAGGTCCGCCTGGTACACCCACACCATCGGAACCAGCCGCTGCTCTCCGAAGCGCTGAGTGAGCGGGTCCAGCACAGTGGCCCAGCGGTGGCGCTCGACGCCATGTATCGGGAGATGGTCCGGCTGGAGACCAAGCCTTTCACGTCTGCCCTCCCCCGTCTCCTGACCCTGCTCAACCACATCCTGACCCGGCAGGGCATCGTGGCAGACGTGGTCTGTGACGATGAGGAATATCACCGCTTCTCGCCTTTCGCCATGCTCACCGAGCGGCAACGTCGGGATCACGACCAGTCGCTGCGTGTCCCGACGTTCGCGAGCAGCGAGTTCAGCCCGTTGCTGCAGATCGCGGAGATCCTGGCCGACGTCCTGCGCCGGGCGGGTGCGGACCGCCGCCAGGGCCGCACTTCGAAACCGGAGATCCGGCGCTGGTTCGACCTGATTGGGCCACAGGTGCTGCCGCTGCCATCGATCACAGTTCAGGACCAGCAGCTCCACGCGGCCATGATGGCGGAGGACATCATCCGCAACGCCGGCGGGCTGTCGAGGCTGCGAGATGACCTGCTTGACGCGGCCACAGGACTGTTGGGCTCACACGCGCCGTTCCTGGACCCGTGAATGTACAGGGGCCAGCACCGTAGAGGTGTGCCCCTGTCTGCCTTCAGTAGACACGCCTCCAGAGACACCGGAACGTTGCGGAGCCAAAGCGCAGTGAAACGCCACTCGCTGTCCTGGGCAAGGCGTGGAGATTCAGGATGTACCGGACGTGGGGCTATCCCTGATCAGTATTCCACCTGGAGGCAGGGCGCCGCGGTGCCTTGAGATCTGCCGACACAGTGCTGAACAACCGGTTGTGGTTTGGAACGATCCGCCCGCAGATAGATGTGCAGGACGAACGGAGATGGCCCCTGGTTGAATGGCTTGTGAATCAAGCCATTGACCGGCACCGTGCCCGTGAGCTGGCTCCGCCCAGTTTCACGGCCCGTGTGGTCCAGGCACGTTGCGACAAGGGTGTAGGGCGCGCCGCGTCGGAGTGATCCTTGTCCGCCCGGGATCGACACCGTGTCGGGTTCCGCGGTGCCCACCAGGTGCAGATCGGGGGTGGTGAGGTCATACCCCACGCCGCCCGCGCAGGGAAGCTGGAGGTTGCCCTCGTTGTGCGTATCGATCGCCAACCCTGATAACGGCCAGAGGGTTCCAGGGACGCCTGGAACGGTGGTGGTACACGCACCGAGGATGGCGGTCAGGCACAGTAGGACGAGCAGTTTTGGCAGGGACATGTCTTACCTTATTGTGCGACAAGGGTGCAGCTGTCGTTACCCGAGCTGTGGTCTCAATCCCTGAGTCCAGGCGTCCAGGGTGCCTGCGGCGTGGGCTCGGCTCGCTTCCCTGGCGATCTGGGTGGCGCGGAGGACTCCTGCTCTGGCCAGGGCTTCCAGCCGCTCCAGTTCAGGCTTCGTGAGGAACCAGACCCCAACTGAGGCGTGGCGCGCCCTGCTGGGCCACGTGTTCACTGCAGACCCATAGAAGGGGGGTCCCGTTCCTTACGGGACTATCGTCCCGTGCGCCTGGGACACCGCCCCGCCGACACTTGCCGCGAGGAGGTCACCATGACCCACCGTATACAGATCGCGCTGTTGCTGTTCGCCAGCTGTGGAGGGAGCGCCGCGAGCCAGGCTCAGCCCGCTTCGGCCCTGCCCGCCGGGGAGTGCCGGGGAGTATGCCTGGACCATCGAGATGCGCTGTGAGACGGAGGCGCTGTGCGTGGCCGCGTTCGGTCAGCCGGTGTTCCCCGCGTGGTGGGAGAGCTTCAGCTTCATCGGGCACCTCCACAGCGATGGGCGCACCATGACGTACATTGGCTCGAACATCTTCCGTGGTCGCGCGGGGGCCGGGCCGGAGGGGGCGTGCGATGAGCCGCACGTCAAGCCCTTCTCCGGGACGTGCATCTATGACGAGCAGGCCGAGGCGTTCCTGCGCACCTCCACCTTCCCGGCCGGCGTGTTGAAGGGGAAGTCGACCCTCTGGGCGAGAAACTCCTTGCTGTATGCCCCGCGCGCGAACGGCCAGAACCACGTCGTCCCCTGCCCGTGCGGGCCAGAGGGCGCGGAAACCCCCACGCCCGCCACGCTGGGCACCTTAACGACCAGCGACTTCTTCAGCGGGCGGGCCCCGAAGGGTGTCACAATGCAGGTGCAACTGGTCAAACTTCCGTAAGTCGCTGGCGGAACCGCCGAGGACGTCATGGGCATGCCTGAGCAGTCCGGTCACCGAAGCGTCTTTTCTCGCCCCGGCCGTTCCGCCGGGGTCACGCTGGGGCTGGTCCTGCTGCTCCTGATCGTGTCCGCGGGGCAGAAGGCCTACCGCCTGTCCCTGCCCACCGACGGGTGGCGGACGGCCGCGGCGTCGGATGAGACGCCGGTGTTTCAGGAGAACCTGCTGGGCCTGCCCTCCGCGCTGCGGCCCGGGGATCACCTGCTGGCGGTGCAGGGCGTGCCGATGCCGGAGCTGATGGGATGGGCCGTTCGCCTTGACCCGTCCCCCTGCACTACGCGGCGGGGCAGCGGGTCGAGTACACGGTGGAGCGGGCGGGGACAACGTTGACCCTGGACGTTCCGCTGGGACGCTGGTCGGCCAGGGGACTGGCGAACGCGTCCTGGCGCACCCTGAGCGATCCTCCGGTGGGCGGGGTGTACGTGTGGCTGGAGTTCATCCTGGCCGCCTACGCCGTCTGGCGGCAGCCCACGTCCCGCAGCGCGCAGCTGTTCCTGCTGCTGCAAACCGTGCCGGTCGCCGCCGCGCTCAGCACCACCGGGTCGCTGCTGAGTGTGGCGGACACGCTCGTTCCCGCCGCGTTCTACCTGGCGCGGCTGCTGGGCTCGATGGTGTTCTGGCTGGTCGTCCCCCCGCTGGGGTTGCATTTCATCCTGAGCTTCCCCGCGCCCACCCGGGTGCTGCGCAGCGGGTGGACGCACCTCGTGATGTACGGCGCCCCCTGGGGGGTGCTCGGGGTCATCTGGGTGACCGGGAACGCACCGCTGGTGTTTCACCTGATGTCCGCGTACAACCTGGCGAGCCTGGCCGTGGTGATCGTGCTGCTGGTGACGGTGCGGGATGAACCGCGCCGGGCCCAGGTGCGGTGGTTCGGCTTCGGGTACGCGTTCTCCAGCCTGATCACGGTCCTGCACGGAGCGTGGCAATTGCAGGCGCTTCCCGCAGTGCCGTGGCTCTCCCGGCTGCTGATCGAGGAGTGCCTGTGCGACTTCGTGTACACCGTGTGCACGACCATCGCGCTGCTGTGGTACCGCCTGTTCGACATCGACGTGATCCTGAACCGCACCCTCGTGTACGGCGGATTGACGGCGGGCGTCGTCGGGGCGTATGCCCTCGTCGTGCGCGGCCTGGGGTCCCTGCTGGGTCTGCCGGCCAGCGGCACGCTGTCCCTGCTGGCGACCGGGCTGATCGCGGTGCTGTTCGATCCCCTCCGGCGGAGTCTGCAACGGGGGGTGAACCGTCTGCTATACGGCGAGCGGGACGAGCCGTACCAGGTGCTGCGCACGCTCAGTGACCGCGTGGGGCGCGCTGCCCACCCTTCCGCGGTGCTGCCCGCCATCACGCAGACCATCGCGAGCACGCTGAAATTGCCGTACGTCGCGATCACCCTCGACTCGGGGGAACAGGCCAGGGTGGTGGCCTTCGCGGGCACGCCAGCTGAGGATGTGCTGACGTGGCCGCTCGTCCACCAGGGGGAGACGGTGGGGGAATTGTGCCTCACCCCCCGCGTGGGCGACGTCTTCAAGCCCGCCGAGCGGAACCTGCTGGACACGGTGGCGCATCAGGCGAGTGTGGCCGCGTTCATCGTGCGGCAGTACCTCGACCTGCAGCGCTCCCGCGAGGCGCTCGTCGCGGCGCGTGAGGAGGAACGGCGGCGCATCCGGCGCGACCTGCATGACGGGCTGGGACCGGAACTCGCCACGCTGGCGGTGAAGCTCGACGCCGCCCGGAATCTCCTGAAGAGCGACGCCACGCGTGTCGATGATCTGCTGCTCGAGCTGAAGGCACAGACGCAGGACGCGCTGAGCGGCATCCGGCGTCTGGTGTATGCCCTGCGCCCGCCCGCGTTGGATGACCTGGGGCTGGAGGGCGCGCTCCGGGAGCAGGCTCGGGGGTACGACGGGGCCCTCAGCGTCTCTCTGCACCTCACCGGCGACCTCGCGCACCTGCCCGCCGCGACAGAAGTCGCGTGTTACCGCATCGTGCAGGAGGCGCTGGCGAACGTCGTCCGGCACGCGCACGCCTCCCGCTGCGATCTGACCGTCCACGTCGCGGAGCAGGTGACGGTGGACGTGCAGGACAACGGGCAGGGCGTCCCGGACCACGCACAGGGGGGGGTGGGCCTGCGGTCCATGCGCGAACGGGCGGAGGAACTCGGCGGCCACCTGACGGTGGTGTCGTCAGCGGGCGGGACGCGTCTCCATGCCGTCCTGCCGATTCCATCGGAAGGAGGGCCCACGTGGAACGCATCCGCGTCCTGATCGCCGATGACCACCGCCTCTTCCGTCAGGGGCTGAAGGTGTTGCTGGCGTCCCTGCCGACGGTGGAGGTCGTGGCCGAGGCCGCCACCGGCGAGGAAGTGCTCGACCACATTGGGGAAGTCATGCCGGACGTGATCCTGATGGACCTGCAGATGCCGGGCCTGAACGGCATCGAAGCGACCCGCGCCGCCCTGTCGCGCTGGCCGCACCTGGGCATCTTGGTGCTGACGATGTTCGACAACGACGAGTCTGTGTTCATGGCCATGCGCGCGGGCGCGCGCGGGTACATCGTGAAGGGCGCGGATCAGATGGAGCTGCTGCGCGCGGTGGAGGCGGTGGCGAGCGGGGAGGCGCTGTTCAGCCCGAGCATTGCGGCGCGGGTGCTGCGCTTTTTCCAGACGCCGCTGGCCGCCCTGCCGGTGAGCGCCTTCCCGGAACTGACGGGCCGCGAGCTGGACATCCTGAAGTTGATGGCGGGCGGGCGGAACAACCCAGAGATTGCGCGGCACCTGGCGCTCAGTTCCAAGACGGTGCGCAACTACATCTCGAACATCTTCAGCAAGTTGCAGGTGGCGGACCGGGCGCAGGCCATCGTGAAGGCCAGGCAGGCGGGTCTGGGAGGCACGGACGGCGGGGGGTGACGCGGACCACAGCGAAGTGGTACGGACATCACATCCACAGTGGCGCAGAGCATCGTCGCCGTGTCCAGGCGGCAGCGATCGGCGGCCAGCACTTGATGTGGCTGATGGCACGGAAGCGCCTCCGCGACCTCCGGCACGGTCAAATTCGCGTCCTCCCACTGGTCTTTGGGTGCCAGGCGCACCTGATGCAGGTTCGTGTGAAGCATGTCCCCCTCCTGGGTGAGCTGTGCGGTCCGCCGGTGCAGGTCGGCTTGCGCCTGCTCCAGGAGTTCAAGTTCTTCGCGGCGCAGCGTGGTGTTGGCGCGGAGATGGTCGATGACTTCCAATGACGTCACGGCCATCTGTTCCAGCAGGGTGGGCTGCACCGCCGGGGTCTGACCTTCGGCTTCATGGGTGCGGCCCTGTTCGACGGCCTGCTGGGCCAGCACCCCCTGCCCGCTGGACCGCTCCTCGTCCAGCGCGGCCTGGATCAGCAGTTCCAGATTTCTGGCCTGGTCATTCACCGACTCGTGTCACAAGCTCAGCGAGTGGGCGCTGACCAGCTCCAGCGGGATGCTCCGGACGTCAGGAAGGCGGTGTTGGATGCTGAGCGTCAGCGGCTGGACCGTCACACTCCTATAGTTGACAACTTTTGTCATCTGTTCTAACGTGTCGATGTGCCCAATTGGGAACCGGCGGCCGTGACCTCACACCACCACGACCGCACCTCAACGAGTTCCGTGACCACGCCGAACGCGACGACCAGCCGGCCGTGGCGCTGTTGACGGCATCCCAGCTGATCAGCCCCGCCCATGGGCCAGCGGACACCACCGCCCAGGCCAACCCCTTCACGCTGTGACAGGAGCCGCATGACCCACCACCGCCCCACGCCCCTGGCCCGCCGCACTGCCCTGTTGCTGAGCGCCTCCCTGCTGTCGGCCGCGAGTGCGAAACCGATTGTGGTGGGCGGGAAACTGGACCCTGAGGCGCAGCTGCTCAGTCAGCTGATCATCCTCTCCCTGAAACACGCTGGCCTGGACGTCACCGACAAGGCCAGCCTCGGCGACACCGGCGTGAACCGCAAGGCCATCCTGGCCGGTGAAATCGACACCTACGCCGAGTACACCGGCAACGCCGTCTACCTCTTCCCCACCGCCAAGATTCCCGCCACCGACGCCGGCAACCCCACGCGCATCTACGCGCTCGCCCGGCAGCTGGACAGCAAGCAGGGCATCACCTGGCTGAAGCCCGCCAACGCCAACAACACCTGGGTGGTGGCGCTGCCGGAAGCGTTTGCCAGCAAGAACAAGCTCAAGAGCCTGGCGGACCTGGCCTCCTACCTGAAGGGCGGCGGCACCTTCAAGATCGCCGGCAGCCCGGAGTTCTTCAACCGCCCCGACACCATGCCCGCCTTCGAGAAGGCCTACGGCTTCTCGCTGAAGGCCGATCAGAAGCTGGTGCTGGCCGGCGCCACCCCCCCGCAGACGCAGCA
Source organism: Deinococcus sonorensis KR-87 (assembly GCF_040256395.1). NCBI lineage: Bacteria > Thermotogati > Deinococcota > Deinococci > Deinococcales > Deinococcaceae > Deinococcus > Deinococcus sonorensis. The sequence goes on from NZ_CP158298.1 coordinate 165,167, forward strand.
GGCCGCCGCCGCCGGCACCAACGGCGTGAACGCGGCCATGGCCTACGGCACCGATGGCACCCTGGCGGCGCTGAAGCTGGTGGCCCTGACCGATCCCAAGGGCGCGCAGCCGGTCTACCAGCCGGCCCCGATCATCCGGACCGAGACGCTGAAGGCCAACCCGCAGATTGAGGGCATCCTGAACAAAGTGTTTGCCACCCTCAACCAGCAGACGCTGCAGACGCTCAACGGCCAGATCGCCGTGGAGGGCCGCAGCGCCGCCGATGTCGCCCAGGCCTACCTCAAGAGCAAAGGCCTGCTGCGGTGACGGGCGTGCGGCTGGCGTCGATGCTCTCCGCGAACGCCGCGGCGATGTACGCCGCGCTGGGCGGCGTCCTCTCGACCCCGGAGCTGCCGGTGCACTTCGATCCACACGCCGGCCTGGATGACGTCCTGCACGGCGATGCGCCGCTGGCCGCGATGTGCGGCCTGCTGTACACCCGCCACCAGCACGCGCTGAGGGTGCTGGTGGCGCCGGTGCCGCGCACCACGCCGGCCACCCGCTCCCCGCTGTACTGCTCGCAGGTGGTGGTTCGCCGCCGCGCCGGGCCGCTGCCGCTCCCTGCCCTTCGCGGCGCCCGGTGGGTCATCAACGAGCGCGCGTCATTCTCCGGGTACGTTGCGCTGCTGGCCGGCCTGCGCGACCTGGGCCTGGACGCCTCGTTCCTGGGCGTCCCGCAGGTGACCGGCAGTCACCTCGCCTCGCTGCAGCAGGTGGTCACGGGCGCCGCGGACGTGACGGCCGTGGACAGCAGCGTGCTGCAGCTCGCCCTGCAGCAGAACCCGGCGCTTCAAGGTGCCCTGCAGGTCGTAACGTCCTTCGGGCCGTACCCAGCGCCGCCGCTGGTGGTGCACCGCCGCGTGCCGACCGAACAGCGCGCCCGCTGGACCGAGGCGCTCACCACCCTGCACCACAGCCCAGAAGGTCGCCGCGTGCTGGACCTCGCCCAGGTGGAGCGCTACGTGCCGGTCACCGACGACGACTACGCCCCGATCCGCGCCGCCGAGCGCCGCGCCGCCCCGTGGCTGGACGCCGTGTATGCCTGACGCGCGACCACCCGTGACGCTGCTCCCGCCGCACCACGACCCGGCCGCGCCCAGCTTCAGCCGGCCGGACCACACCGACCGTGACGCCACGCTGCTGCGCGAGATGCAGGCGGACCTGCTCCGCGTGGTTGTTCGGCAGGATCTGGGGTCCGGTTGGGTGCGGGTAGTGGACCACGCCGCGCTGCAGCACCCACAGCCGCTGGTCATCGTCGGCTTCCGCGGCTTCCGCCGGCCGGACCCCGCCCCTGAGCTGGAGGCGGCGATCACGCTGGCCGACACGGACCTGGTCGCCCGGTTGGGCCGCGCCCTGGTCGCGTACAGCTGCCGCCTGCTGCCGGACGACGAGTGGATCAACCTGGTGGTCTTCCGGGGCCACGCCGCCGTGCAGGCATGGCACCGCGACCCGCAGCATCAGGACGTCAGCACCCGGCTCGCCCCCCGGTACTACCGGGAGATCCGGCTGCACGGCGGGATCTTGCCGCTGGGGCTTTCGGGTCCGTTGACGCTCACCCACACCCAGTACATGGCGTTCCGGGGACCGCAGGTGTGGCTGGCCCGCCGCACCTACCCGGATCCGGCGGCGACCCGCGCTGGAGTGGAGACCTCCACCGAAGCGCAGGCGATGGTGCGTGGGATGCCGGACCGGTCAGCGCCGGAGGCGGTTCGTCCGGAACGGACCGCCCCCAACCGCACCTGGTGAACCCTCCAGGCGGGCAAGGGCCGCTTCAAGTCGTGGAACCTGTACGAGGGCGCGGCGCTCCTGCAGCGTGGCGAGGGTGGTCCGAGCCTCGTGCGCCTCACGCGCGAGCCGCCTGGCCACTTCCTGCAGCTTCGGAAGCCGCGTTCGCAACGTCTTGGTGCTCGGTCTGCGCTCCTGCTCCAGCAGTCTGACGGCTGTCCGGGCCGCGTTCTGTCCCTCACCACAGCTTCGCCATCCCGACGTACGCAGGGAACCGAGATGATGAGGTGGCTCCGCGTGGGGCTCGACCTGTCCGGCGGCCGGATCCGCGCCGGGCATGGAGGGAGGCGCACCGGCTGGGGCTCCTCGGGAGAGCTTCGTATAGCCTTGTCTGGCTTGAACGCGCCAGGGCTGGCCCGCATGGTGAAGCGATGACGTTGAACGAAGCACTCCACGAGCTGCGCCACGTTGAGGCGATGGTCAACCTGGCAGAAGAACTGATCGCCATGCCCCTTCACCGGACGCCCGAAGAGGCGAAGCTGGCGCGGAGCATGCTGACCGTCAGCACCGCCCTGCTCGCCACGCTGTTGAGCAGCACCGATCCCCTGCGCGCGGCAGCCGCGAGATCCTTCAGGCAAGCGAAAAACATCCAGAATCTGAATTGAGCGGTGGCCACGGCGCGCAGCACGGCCGGCAGGATCAGCTCGGCGCTTGGCAGCGCGGCCAGGAGCACCCGGACCGCCTCCTTCCCGGCCGAGGCGCGACGGCCAGGCTCAGGCGCGCCTTGCCCACACCGCCAGGTCCGGTGAGCGTGACGAGCGCCGGCCCGGGCTGGGCGAGCAGCACGAGGATCCCGCCGATCTCGCAGTCCCGCCCGAGCAGGGGGTGGGCGGCGGGAGCGGCGCGGCGCCGGGACGGTGTCGGCAGGTCAGTCGTGGTTCCGGTCCCAGCCTACGCCCGCGCGGGCGGCCCGGGCCAGTCGAGCCCGAGCAGCCCGCGCTCCACGGCGACCCGGGCGACCAGCACCCGGCTGCCCACCCCCAGCTTCGGGGCGATGGTGCGCAGGTGCGCGTTGACGTTGGGCACGCTGATGCCCAGCGTCCGCGCGATGAGCGCGTTGGTGTCCCCGCGCGACCAGGCCGAGCACCTCCACCTCGCGGGGCGTGAGGTCGGTGAGGCCAGCGGCGGAGCGGACACGGGCGGGTGGCGGCACCGGAGCTGCGCGCTCCTCCAGGCGGGCCCGGCCCCGGCGGGCTTCCTCCAGCAGGTCGGGCGCTCCGCCCGGGCCCAGCTCGTCCAGCATCCGGCGGTAAAGGGGCGGCGGCCCTGGCCGGCTCGCCCCGGCGTTCGGCGAGGCAGGCCTGCGTTTCGAGGAGTCCGGCCCGCAGCTGCACAGCCCGCATGTCCAGGATGTGCGCCTGCACGCGTTCCGGGTCCCCCTCGGCTTCCGTCTCCTGCCCGGTCGCCATCGCCCACTCCGCCAGCGCGTGCTGCACCGATTGCCACAGCGAGGAGGCGCCAGGCGCCTCTTCCCCGTGTGACGCCCAGAGCGGTGAAGGGGCGGGAGAGGGTGACGGTGTTGAGCGGCACACGCTTCCTGGCGACCGGTTTCCCCTCGCGGTGATCGGCGACGCCGTCTGACGCGCCTACCGCTTCCCGCTGCGTTCCCGGGACGTCAGGAACTTCTGCTCGAGCGCGTTGTGGAGATCGAGCGAGCGGTCCAGGAAGCGGGTCACCGTCGGGTGAGGTGACGAAGCACCAGGCGCCAGGGACCCCCACGGCTGGCGGAGGGTCTGCTGCCGCTGCTCAGCGCCCTGAACGCGCCCCGCGCGTCGGCAGGTCCGCTGGCGGCCCTGCTGGCCGGCACGGCCGCGACCGGAGCGGCGGCCACGGTCGTGTCCTTGGCGCCGGCGGTGGTGCGCCACAGCGCGCCGATGGACGGGCCCTCGCCGGAGGAAGAGCGCCGGCGCCGAGGGCCTTTGCGGACCTGCCCACGTTCGAGCGCGGTGTCTTCCCCTTCGCCGTGTCCCCGCTTCGCTCTGCCCACCGTGCAGGCGAAGACGTGGCCGGACCTGACCGGGCCAGATGTGCCTCACGGCCACCGGCTGCCCGTGTAGGCCCATTCACCACCCTCAGCAGTGAACGGGCAGCCCGGCGGGAATGTCGATCCTCGGCGAAGGCAAGCCACGTTGGTTTTGGATCATCAAGAAGCGGGTATGCTTGGGGTCCTTCTGCTGCACGGCTACGTCAGCATCATCCCTGGTCCTGAAGACACCACCGGGTGCCCGCCTCTTTGCACCCTTCAGGTCACGACCATGACGCACGACGCTCTCCCCTCGATTGAAGAGCGGTACGCCGCCCTGCACGATCGCTTCCAGGCGCTCGAAACCCAGCTCAGCGAAGTCCAGGCAACTGAGCATCAGGCGATGACGCTGTTCAGCGAAGCGCCGGTACCGTACCTGCTCCTGAATGCGCAGGGCCGCTTCAAGGAAGTGAATGCCGCGGCCTCCGCCCTGCTGGGCCACACGCCGGAAGCGCTGCGAGGAAAACGGCTGGCTCAGTTCCTCGCCCCCGCGTCTCAGTCCGACGCGGACGTGCTGCTCCACCAGGTGATGAATCATGGCCTGAAGCAGCGAGGGGAAGCGCAGCTGTTCTGCGCGGACGGCACGCCCTTCGACGTGCTCCTGGACATCGACGCGGCCAAAGTGGACAGTGTGTTCCTGCACTTCCGTGTGGTGCTGACCGACATCACGACGTATAAGCAGGTGCACCAGGACCTGCTGAGCTCGAATACCACCCACCAGCAGGAGCTGCTGACGCAGGGCGCCCGAATGCGAACACTGAACCAGGAGCTGGAGCAGATCGTCACCGCCTTCCTCCAGCAGCTGCATCATCCGGTGGACCAGGCCATGAACGTCCTGAGGCGGCTGCGTCAGAAGTTGGGAGACCAGCCGGACGCCGTCACCCGGCCGCTGATGCAGACAGAGCAGGCGATTCAGGCGATCGTCGCGTTGCTGGCGTCCATGGGCCGGTACATGCAGATGCGCTCCATGCGCCTGCACGTCCGGCCGGTGGCCTTGGGGCAGGTGCTGCGGGAAGTCCTGAAGCGCGCGCAACCGGTGATGGCCGACCGGACCATCCGGATCACACACGACTCGCTGCCGACCGTGCAGGGCGACAGCCAGGCGCTGCTCCTGATTTTCGACGAGTATGTGGCGAACGCCTTGAAGTTCACCAAAGGGCGGGACGAGGCGCGCATTCACCTGCGGGTGGAGGAAACGACCTCGGAGTACCGCATTGGGGTGGAGGACAACGGCACCGGCTTCAACCTGCGCCACAAAGACCGACTGTTCCAGCTGTTCGGCCGGTTGCACTCCTCCAAGGCCTATGAGGGGACCGGGGTGGGCCTGGTGACCGTCCGGCGATTGTGTGAGCTGTTCGGGGGTCGGGTGTGGGCGGAAGGGAAGGTGGACGAGGGCGCGACCTTCTGGTTCGCCTGGCCTAAGCAGCCCAAGCTGCAGCGGTAGCGGCGCCCGCATGCGTCTCTGCGTTGAGCGTCAACGCCGAGGCGCAGACACGTGCACTGAAGCGTTCTATGGCGAAGCAGTCACCCGCCCTCAGTGAGACCGCCCGGCCAAAACGCGGATGTGAAGGGCGTAAAGCCGATCCAGACGTTATTTCGGGTCTAAGGTGAGGCGCACGGTGCTCCAGCCAGTGAGGGACGCCTGTGCCTCCGCTTCCGTGCGCGCCGCAATGCCGAGTTGGACCGCCGATTCGACCGGCTGCTCCTCAGCCGTGGGCGCGCGGCCTTCAGGCGACCACAGCTGACGCTCAGGTGGGCTGCCCATCGCTCCTCGCCCCTGACGTTTTACCTCCGCGCCCGCTGGGCGTGACCGGTGCCCCTGTGCCGCAATTCGATGATCGCCGCCGGGTCGTACTTGCCGGCCGTATCCTTGATCACGTCCACCAAGAAAGCGCCGGGGCTCTTCGGCTGAAAGCCGCTCGCCAGAATCTCCTCGGCCCGGCTCAGGCGGCTGAGGATGTGTGCCTCTCTGAACCCAGTCAGCAGGCCCACCGCGACCGGCATCGAAAGCCTGCGGCTTAGTGTGAAAGAAGACAGGAACCGGCTCAAGCGCTACCCGTCCGCTGCTCATGCCCACACGCTAAGCAAACGCCACGTCCAGCACGCACACCACAACAGCTCCATCACAGGAAGGCCCCTTCAATACATGTCGAGGGGTACGGGACGGGGGAAGTTGCCCCCCGTCCCGCCGGGGGAGGCACCGAACTTCCGCGCTGCTCAGGTTGCCGCAGGCGGCACCGGCAGGACGCCTGATTGGGCCCGGGCCATGAGCGTGCCACCACTTGATGTGGTGAGGTGAGCGGCGCCCGTTGGGTCAAGCGGGCCAGCAAGGTCGTGGCAGCGCCGCGGACCTGAAGGTCCCGCACCGGCCGTGTGAGGTTCAGGTGGCCGCATGGACAATCAGCCCCGCTGCACCTGTTCTCGGGAACAGGTGCAGCGGGGCTGGCCAAGCGGCTCGCGCGCCCGAGGGACGCTGAGATCGCGCGTGTTACTGGAGGGAGGCGACCAGGGCGGCGATGTTGAGTTCGCCGTAGCCGAGGGTGGACTTGCCCGGCAGCAGCGACGCGGCATTCACCCGGTCAACGTTGGTGGCGGTGTCACTCAGCCGGGCGGCCACGTTCACGCCGGCGCTTCCCGCGTGGCTCAGGGCCAGCGCCAGCCCGCCGCTCACCATCGGCGCGGCAAACGACGTGCCGCGCCACACCGCCGCGTGATTCCCCGGGTACGCCGTCGCCACGCCCTCCCCCGGCGCCAGCACTTCCAGGTCCTCGCCGTAACTCGAGAAGCTCGACCGCACGCCCGACGTGCTGGAACTCCCGACCGACAGGGTGGACGCCGCGGTCGCGCCGGTGCCGCTGGCGGTGCGGGCGGGATACAGCACCGGGCTCGCGCCGGTGTTGCCGGCCGACAGCACCACGTACACGCCCGCCGCGGCCGCCTCGCTCAGCGCCGCGTCCAGGTCCGCGTCCGGTTCACTGGCGACCGACGCGTTGATGATCTGCGCGCCGTGCTGCACGGCATACCGGATGGCGGCAGCAATCTCGCGGGTGTCGCCGCTGCCGTCCGGCTGCAGGGCCCGCAGCGGCATGATCGTTGCGCGCGGCGCCACCTGCAGGATGATGTCCGCCACGCCCGTGCCGTGCCCGAAGGCGATGTCGCTGGGGCTGCCGCCCTCCTGCGGCACGTCATCGCCGTCCAGGAAGTCCCGGCGGCTGGCACTCAGATGCCCGGTGAAGGCGGCGTGCGGCAGGTCGATGCCCGAGTCGATCACCGCGACGGTGATGCCGTCGCCCAGCTGGGGGGTCTGCTGCTGGGCCTGCTGGAGGCCCACTGTCTGCCAGATGGGCCCGTTGGCGGTGAAGGTGTTGTTCGGGCCGCTGGGCACGGTCGAGAGGTCCAGCGCGGCGGTCCAGACGCTCGGGTCGGCCGTCACGAACGCGCCCGCGGTGACGAAGGCGCCGGCCGTCACAAACGCGCCGGCGGTGACGAACGCACCCGCGGTGACGAAGGCGCCGGCGGTGACGAAGGCGCCGGCGAGGGTCTGGATCCGGGGCGCGCCGACGCTCTGCACGGTCTGCGCGCCGAACTCGGGCACGATGGCCACGGTGCTGGTGTGGGGCAGGGGGGTGGTGGCGCCGCAGGCGGCGAGCGACACACTCAGGAGCAGCCAGCGGAGCGCGAGCGAGACAGGTTTATGCATGGTTCCACCGTAGATGTGCCAGAAAAGGGCGGGACCGCCGACGCGACCGGGTGACCCAGGGCTTGTCCGCAGCGGCGGACCGGCGCTGTGCGGGGCGGACCGTTCTGGTCCGCGGGTGGTGAGCGATCAGTACAGCGTGACGACCCTGTATGGTTCTCTCCACGAGTCCTCTGGATGAGTTCCACCAGCCTTAGTATGTATATATTATTTGAAGAAGATAACAGTTTTGTCAAGAAATTCCATTGATCGGTGTCCACTGGGAGAAGCACGAGACACCAGGACCAGGTCCGCCACGGGCGCAAGTGCAGCGGGAGTAGGACATCTGGAGGTGAGGCGTACCGTGCATCGAGCTATGCGTGAGCCTGAACGAACGCGTGCTGTGGGCCCCACGGCGGCCCCGGTGCCGTGGCCAGTCGCCAATCCAGTGCAGGGAGAGCCCTCCAGTCCCCGCCGGGCCATCCGCACCGACCCGCGGGGCAACGCCTTCGCTCGGGAGGCAGGCAGTCTCTTTGACGTCCGATTCAGCCAACACGGGCGGCCCTGCCGGTGAGGACGCGCCTCGGAGCGTGGATCTCCAGCCACCGCACGCCGGTCACCAGCGCTGTTCCCACCACGGCCACAACAAACGTCCACTGCACCCAAGCCCAAATGCATGCACGTCGCTCCGGCTGGCCGAGCGGTTCTCCACACTCTTGCAGGGCACCTCGATGGCGTCCTGCCCACAGCTGCATGACCTTCCACCGGGGTGGTTCCACCGCATCCTGCGGGGTCAGAACGGTCACCCCGCGCCCAGGCGCTTAAGGTCAGTGAAGGCTCTGTGGGCGGCCGACCCGGTCCAGCTGAGGAGCAGCCGGGGACGGCAGAAGCGCGACTCCGGCAGGCTGAGGCTCTGAAGTTGGTGACGCACTCGAGGTTCACCAAATGCTGCGGTGTACTCCTGACCCTCGCTGTTCTGGGGATGGGCGCGAGAAGGCGCGCCTCATCGTCCAGACATGCCTGCCGTCTGGTCACCACAAGTGCTCGCCGCTCTCGGACTCGTTCAGCCCCGGCACGGCACCCTGACGGGGCCCTGCGCGCGTCGGGCGCGAACAGCGCAGTCCTCCCCCAGACGTCGTTCGCTGACCCGGCCGCCGCTGTTCCCCGCGCACGCGCCTGGCGCAGCGTTTCGTTGTTCCAGCGCTCTGTTCTTCCTGCTCGGCGGTGAGTCGTGCCCTGCCGTGCCCGGGGAAGGCGACGTGACCGTGGTCATCGGCGGACCGCATCCACGTCTGGATGGTCGAGCGACCCACACCGGCGGCGTTAGCGGTGCCTTGACCGTCTTCCCTTCTGGTCGGGCCATCCGGCGGCATTCCGCTTGAATCGGCCGTGTACGACCTGCGTGCGCCCCCATCCCCACCCATCCGTGCATGTCGCGGTGCTTCGCGGCGCCCCCAGAAGGGGTCCGGTCCCGAACGCACCACAGCCAAGCACCTGGGTGGCGACGCTGGACTCTGGACCATGCAGCGGCTCGATCCGCAAGATCAACTGGGATGGCGCGGACCGGCAACGGGACACGCGGTGACCCTCACGCGATGGCGCGGGCCGTTCACGATCCTGTCTGTCCGTGACGGGTGATGGCCTGAACCCGGTCAACAGTTGTGTTGGCGGAACTGGGTCAGGAGCATCGGACTTGCCGGGAGCGATCCGAACGCGTCGCGTATGGATGTCCGTTGCTCGTCATTCGGCCCTCTCCGAATCTGGCCGTTCAAGGGTCGCGTACCAGCGCCAGGAAGGCCCGGACGACCTCCGGGTCGAACTGCCCTCCCGCCTGACGCTCGATTTCCAGGACGGCGTCGTCGTGACTCCACGCGCGCTTGTACGGCCGTTCGCTGATCAGCGCGTCGTACACGTCGCACACCGAGAAGATCCGGGCGCCCAGGGGAATGTCGGTGCCCGCAAGGCCGTCCGGGTAACCGCGGCCGTCCCAGCGTTCATGGTGCGAGCGGATGACAGCCACGATCTGCGGCGCCACACCCGGGAGGCGGGTGACCAGGTCGTGCCCCTCGGTGGCGTGGCGTTGCATGGTCGCGCGTTCCTCCGGGGTGAGCTTGCCGGGTTTCTTGAGGATCCGCTCCGGAATGCAGAGCTTCCCAATGTCGTGCAGGTACGCCCCGTACCGCAGGTGCTCGAGGGCCGTGCGGTCCAGCCGGAAGTGCGCACCGAGGCGGGTGGCCAAGCGGGCCGCGCGCGCGGTGTGTCCCTGCGTCTCGGCGTCTCTGGCTTCGAGCACCCTGCTCAGCGTCCGCATGCCCGCTTCGAGCGTGGAACGGACTTCGCCCACCGCACGGCGCAGCTCCAGGGCGTGCTCCAGGCGCAGCACGGTGAGTTCCACGGTTTTGCGCATGTGCGGCGTGATGGTCTGCCAGCGGTTCACGGTGCACAGCACGATGGTGGCCATCACGTGTCCCTGACGGAGGACGGGCGTGACCATACCGCTCTTGACGCCCTGCTCGACCACCTGAGGCAGGGCGCCTGGGGTGGACGGGTAGTCGGTGCTCCACTCGGTGGTCCGCGTGCGCTGCACCCGCTGGAAAGCGGTGCCGGCGAGGGGAACCGGGACGTGCAGGCCGGGTTCCGGCGCCGGAACGCCGTCGCGGTGCGCCTCATGAACGTAGACCAGCTGGTCCTCCTCGAGGATGGCGTAGGCCGCCTGATCGAAGTCCATCACGCGGAGCAGCCGGTTCAGCGTGTGCTGGATCAGGTCACCGGGCTCACGCAGACCCTCGAGCTCTCGGGAGAAGGCCACGAAGGTGTCCGCCTCGTGTTCCCACGGGGCGACGACCTCCCGGAGCTGCTCTTTCCGGAGCTGTAACTGTTCGTCCGCCGCGGCGAAGGCGCGCTCGAACGGCGTGCCCTGCGCCCAGTCGGCCAGGCCACCGGTGAAGGCCGCCGTGTCCGGCAGCGGCCCCGGCGCGGTGTGGTTCGTCGCGTCGAGCAGCTCCTGGAGCGTGTCCCGATGATGACCGGGAACGACGATCACAAACTCGTCTCCCCCCACCGGCAGATGAACGCCGCTGGAGGCAACGCAGCTCTCAAGGTGTGCGCGACGGCGCGAATGTGCGCGTCCCCGCCGCTGTGCCCGCGCAGGCTGTTAACGCTTTTCAGCTGATTCAGGTCGACGATGGCCAATGCGGCTGGCAGCGCCACCGTCTGCATCCGCGTCTGGAAGGCCGCGCGGGTGAGACAACCGGTCAAGGCGTCGTGATCTGCGGGCCCCGTCGACCGGCTGTTCCTGAGGAGCCGTTTGACCTGCACGATCAGGCCAGCCTCATGCGGGTAGACGGTGATGTTCAGCCACGCCTGCTGGCCCACACTGAAGGTTTCGACTTCCGTCCGCTGCCGGGACATCAGGACCTGCTGGAACGCCGCGGCGATCGGCTCCGCGGCTGCCTGAACCGGGAGGACATCGGCGAAGGTGCGGCCGAGCAGCTCGTGGGGGTGGGTGTTCCAGGCGTTCAGGGCGTAGGCGTTGACGAACGTAAAGCGGGTTTCGGCGTCGAGCATGAAAATGATGTCGTCCACCCAGTCGAACGGATGCACGCCCGCAGAGGCCGCCGGGTTCACCATGAATCCATGGTACCGGCCACGCGGCACAGCCGAGCGTGAACGCCGGGTCCGGGCCGCCGTACCCGCCACGCACCGGATGGACCGCCACCTGCTCGTCCAGCGTCCCCGTGGGCCGGTGACCCGTCAGGGTCTGGATCCTGACGGGTCACCGGGGGCCTGTCGAGGCCCTCGGCCACCCGTTCCCGACAAGCTAGACTCACCGTATGGACATGCAGAACATCCCCTTCACCACGACGGATTGGTCCCAGGTCGAAGAGACCATCCATCCGGGTGAAGAGGGTTCAGCGCGGTGGCGGACCCTGCACTTCGGTGGAATTCGAGTTCGCCGGGTCGAATACACGGCGGGCTACCTCGCCGACCACTGGTGCCGCAAGGGGCATATCCTGCTGGTCTTGAGTGGGCACCTGAACACGGAGCTCGAAGATGGCCGCACCTTCACGCTGACTCCCGGCATGAGCTATCAGGTGGCCGACGATGCCGAAGCGCACCGTTCGTCTGCCCCCAGCGGGGCCACGTTGTTCATCGTGGACTAACGCGTGGGCGTCAACCCAGCAGGAGGGCCTGCTCCGCCATGATGCGCGCCAGAAGACTCTAGTTGGGGGGCACGCACGAGCCGCTGGATCGAGATTTCACCGCATCGTCCGCCGAGCATGCCGTGCTGGCGCTGGCGTCCATGTTCAGCCCGCCGTCCCTTCCGGAAGCGTGAGTCGTGGTCAGGTCCGAGGCGGACGAAGCGCTTGAGCACGGTGCGCAGGACCCGCGGGGCGACGACGAGGCCGATCTGGATTCAGGGGTCCACCTCCAGGCGCTTGAGCAGGCTTCGGCCACCACGGTGACGCGTTCACCCCGTCGGCAATCAGCAGACGGGCGTGGTCAAGCCGCGTACCACAGGGAGCGGGCAACGGCGACGTACGCGCACACGGACAGACATCCGGCGGCCTTGATGATCGGGGCCACGCGCTTCGGCGGCAGCGCGTCAATCGCCAGCATTCGCTGAGCCGGAGGCCGCCTGAACCTTCAGGAGGCCGGGACCACGGATCGCGCGCTGCCGCTTGGCGTTCTGGCCGACCTGAAGGCGTTCAGGAGGGGCCACAGCGCACCCAGGTTATTGTGCCTGGACGCGCCAGACGGGTCCGCGCGTTGTGGGTGGGCGGGAAAGCACGCGCCTGAGCCACGTCATCGCCGGCCACCGCGAGGCGCGCGCCATCGCTGGGCAAGCTGCTGTTCACCCACCTCCCCGTTCCGGAACCACCCTGAAGGAGCAGTCGCGTCTCCATCACGGGCGCTCGTCCCTCCAGCCGGTCAGGAAGGACCTCCCGTATCCGCGCTCCTCTTCCTGAGTCGCCTGCACCACCCGCCAGTGACCGGTTGGGCTGGATTGTGGTGCCTGCTGAGCGAGCGGCTCACCCCTCCACCGGCCCCATCGCACCCGCCTGGCGAGCGCCGCTCCACCCAAGCCCACGCTGGAGCCTTCCGGAGCTGGCCGCCTGCATGGGAGACCCCATACGCACCGTGGTGGAGCACGTGCGCCTCCAGCGGCCGACCTGCCTGGCACGCCCCCACCGGTGAGCTCCAGCCCACCCCAGGCTGTTCCTTCCGGGTCCGGCCAAGGAACCCTGGCTGTTCTCGAGGAGAATGCACACCTGGGCGGCACCCTCCCCTGGCTGAGGTACGATGAAGGGGTCCAAGCCGTCCCGTGTTTGAACACGCTCCATCCTGGGGCAGCAGCGCCACACTGGATCGGCGCTGTTCTCGTTCACCGAACTGGCCTTCTTGGCACGTTGCCCGGCTTTGTGAACCTCATCCTGCCCCTCCAGGGGCTGAGGTTCTTCATGACGCCTCCTGATGATGTCGTCAACGACCCGTCGACCACCAGCCCCCTGCTCCAGGACCTGCGCGCCGAGGTGCAGCAGCTTCACACCCTGGTGGCCCAGACCCGGCAACGGCTGGTCGAAGTGGACGCCCTGCTGCAACAGGCGACCGCCCGGTCACTCATCCCCGCTGTGGACGCGGACCCGCCCGCCGAGGATCAGCAATGACCCGGCAGGTGCTGCCGGCCACCGCCATCCGGACGCTGCACGCCCGGGGCGTGCGGGCCACCATCACGCTCGACCCGCGCGCCGGCACGCCTGTTCGGGGCCAGCTGATCACCGATCAGCGCGGTCAGGTGTGGCAGGTGCTGCAGGTGCTGCGCGATGCGGGTCTGGTGCTGGGCGCCGCGGTGGAGGCCGAGCAGTGCCTGCGCCGTCTTCCTCCAGGGCTGCCGAACCACTCCTCAACGTGATCTGGCCAGCGAGCGATTGAGCGGGTGGGGAGCCGGACGGTCGGGTTCGGTGCCCGAGATGACAGGCACCGAGCGCGCCTGCACACCGTTGCTTGCTTCGGAAGTGCCCGTCCTTCACCTTGATCGCTTCATCCAGGCCAGCGCTCACCAGGTGGCTGCCGGCGTTGGAGGTGCCATGGTTCAGCACCTGATGCGACATTCACACGGACAAGCGCGACACCTGCCGGCTGCGGACGGTCGCGAAGGGCCGCAACCGGCAGGTGTCGCGGCTGAGCGCCGGGCCGGCGGCGGGCGGCTCTCCTCCACCATCCCTGCACAGCGGGAGGGGAGCACCTTGGCGGCGGCGCACCCGGGCGCCCTAAGATGACCGCATGAAAGTCTACGTGTACACCGCAGCCGGCATGTTTGAAGGCGAGCTGGTTCAGAATGGTCCGGCCGGGCACGGCGATGAGGACATCAACCGACTGAGGCAAGCGGTCGGGCTGGGCGGCGGGAACTACCTGGCGCTCCGGGACGCACGCATCGTCGTAAATGGGGAAAGCTCGATCCGCCCGATCGTGGTCATTCCGATGGGCGCCATCCAGGGCATCGGCACGGGGGACGCAACCGCGCGCCCCAGTGGAATTCCTGGCCTGGATGACTAGGCGCACCTTGGACGCTGTGAACCCGGTGCGTTGACCGTTCACCGGGGCCCCTGAGCGGTGGGCGTCCGTCAGGGTGATCCGCGCTCCTGATCGTCATCCGGAAACAGCGCGGCCAGCTGTGGGTGACGTCTCAGGTCCTCAATAAGTTCAGGGCGGGGTGGTCGGCATACGCCCCGTCTGCCCATTTGGCGGGGCTCCGCACCCCAGTCATCTGCATTCTCAACCCCACCCGCCAGCGCCCCTGCAGGGTCGCGTCCCGCGGCTCCTCCGTCCTTCTTGATGAGATGGGCCCTCTGCGCCCCTCCGCCGATGCGGCGTCCAGTCCTGGCGGAGTTGCGTCGGCTCCTCCTTCTCGCCCCTGTCCAAGTGGCGCATCACACCTGCATCGAAGGTGAAGGCGCCCGCGGGTCATGGCTCTCCCCTGGAGCACGTCCTCAGGTACAAGAGGCGGCGCACTGCCATGAACAGCGTTCCGTGCATGCCGCGGCCCAGCGTGCGCCCTGCAGGGAATCAGTCTGGTTGCTCGTCCGGGAACATGCCGATCAGCGCCGGGTCGGCTCTCAGCCGTTCGATGGCCAGGTTGGTCTGCCGCATCTGCTCGGCCTGCTGCACCAGCGCCAACCGGTTCCAGTCCTGTCGGTTCAGGCGCCGGCTCTGCATCAGCTGATGGCGCGTCTCCGCGTGAAGCTGGCGGGACCGGTTCACCAGCTCTTCCAGATCGAGCAGCGTCGTCTGGGCGGTGTGCAGTTCCGCCCATGCGGCGTCCGCCATCGCGCGCACCTCCTGCTGATCGTCCATGCCTCAGGATGTCGCGTCTTCAGGCGCAAGTGATGCGGTAAAGATCAAGGGTTGGTTACGCCTGAGCCCAGGTCCATCCCGTCAACCTGGACGCCGCCCCCACCGCCCAGGTGTGAGGAGCGTTCCAGGTCGTCGCTGGGCTTCTGGCGCCGCGGAGGCCATGCCTGGTTGGTGACCGACAGGACCATCGTGGTGAGCCGCCGCGTCCGGTGATCCTTCCGGTCCGCCACCGGGCCGCTGTACCCAGCGTCGCCTGGCGCTCCAGCAATCGGGCTTCCAGGGGGAGATGACGGTGCGCCCTCCGGCTCAGGTCCTTGCGCGTCCAGATCAACGGCACCTGCACGGCTTGGCATCTGGCCTCCCGCGGTCCGCGTCGCTCCTCCAGCTCCAGCTCGTCGATGCCCTAGGAAATCGGGCAGGATGTTGCGGCCGTATCGCCCCTCTCTCGGGGGTGCCTCCCCTGGTTCACCGCGTCGTTGGACACAGCCCAGTTGCCCCGCTCAGCCCTCAACCGTCGCACTGGTCCACACCCCGGACGGAGCGGCCGACACGCAGCCGGACCAAGAACAGACATGAATTTCTCCAGGGTTCGCGGGACTGGAAGACGGTACGGGCCTCCCACGCAGCGCGGTGCTGCGGCGTGGGCCAAAGGGCCCGGCTCCGAATCCGCAGCCGTATGGTGCGGCTTGCCCACACCGCGAGCCGCTTAGCGCCAGCTGAGCCTGGAGAAGCGTGTCCTCCTGGGACGGTGCCGGGTCGTGTGGCTGTTCATCCCGTCCCATGCCCTTAGTGTCCTCTCCGGCCATGCATCTGGGGAGGGCGTCTGAGGCGGGCCTCACCGATGTCGAGGAAGGTATGGAGTCTCCACCCTGACGATGTTTATCCCGTGGTCTCCACTGTTCGCGCAGGCCAGCCGTCACCGGCGGGCGGCCTGCGTTAGAGGTGCTTGGTCCCCAGGGCTATGCGGAAACCCGCTCGGCCACATGGCGGACAAGAAAGTCACGGTCATGGGTCAGGGTCGCAATCCATACCTCATGTTCAACCTCGTACCAGTGCAGTTTCAGCAGGCCCCGCGTGTGCCGGAAACAATGCAGTCGAGCTTGCGGCGCCGTCGGGAACAGACCGAGGGGGTAGACGTCGTCACTCACGATGAGTTCGGCCAGGTACATGCCTCACCGTAGGCAGCCGGGCCTGACAGATGAATGACGCACCATCGCAGCCACCCACACTAAGCATCCCTGGAACCCAACGGGCAGGTGGTGACGCCGAAAGTTCCACTGCTGCGTTTCCTGCGCTGGCGAGGTGACGGGCGCCACCTCGCCAGCAGGCTTCGAATGCACGCCGCAGCGGCTTGGAGGTGGGAAGCCCTGGCCCATCGTGTCGCGCTCGGCTGATCCATGCGCTTCGGCGGTCCCGCCGCCAGCGGTCTCCCTGTTGTCGTTCACCACGGAACGGTTAACATGAGGGGGACGGCCACCCTTGTGGACGTCTGCCTCATCTTGAGGGCCCAGTGGCGGTATGGACCGTCCCTGTTCACTGTTCAGTTTCCTGCACGCCCTGGCACCGCGCCCAGCTTCCTGAACCTTCCTCTGGCCGACTCCAACGGCCGAGGTCAACCATGGACCGACTCGGTGCGCCCGATGACGTTTCCACCAGCCATGTTCTGCAGGAATTGCAGGACGAAGTGCAAGAGCTCCAGGCGCTGATCACCCGTTCACGCGCCCTGCTGGCCGAAGTCGATGTCCTGATCGCGAGCGCGTCCGCGCGGCTCCATCAGCGCGATGAGCAGCTGCCGTCCGCGCAGGACGCGAGCACTGCTGTTGAAGGTGCCGGGGCGAACCTACGGCCGCACGACCACAGCACGTCATGATCATCTCGAATGTGCCGCCGGCAGCGGTGGTCCTCGACGTCGCGATCCGCGGGTGACGACGACCATCAGTCTGGACCCGCGAGCCGGGACGCGCCGGCCCGCCTGGCGCTGATCAGGCATCCAGGACGGCCGTGGCGGGGACGGCGGTTCAAGCGTGAGGGCGCGAGTGGCAGCAAACCTGACCCCGCTCTTGCGCCCACCGCCTGTTCACAGCACCACCTCGTCGTTGTCATTCAAGCGCCGACCCGCCCGCCGACAGGCCAGGGATGAGGCGCTTTGTCGTTTGGGGCAGTCTGGGGTCGGGGCGACCGGCACCCGCTCACAGCACGGGCCGGGTGGCACGCACCACGTCAAGCGGCGCCTGGCTCACGGTGACCCTTCGCCCGCGGGACGTCGGTCGGACGCCCGGCGCGCCGCCCCAGCCTGTTGTACTCCTCTGCCGTGCGTACTGGTCGGTGAAGGCCGCACAGGCGGGGCCACTCTCCTACCTGTGCGGTCTTCCACCGCGCACCTCCAGGGTCTGCCCTCAGGTTCGACGACCGCCGGATGGCTCCAGCTGGACCGGAACCCGGCGGGTCTGTCCGTTGCGAACGAGTTCCAGTTCGGCGGTCGCTCCGGCCGCGCCCACGGCGCGCTGCAATTCCACTGGGGTCCGCACCCGCTGGCCGTTGACGGCGACGATCACATCGGCATCAACGCGCAGCACCGCATGCCCGACCCGCTTCTCGATCGAGCCGGTGCTCAGGTTCGCGCGGGCAGCCGGGCTGCCGGGGAGCACCTGCTGGACCAGCAGGCCCTCGTTCGGGAGGTTCAGCGGACGCAACTGTGCCGCCGTGAACTCTGACAGGTCGACGATCTGCACGCCCAACCTGGGGTGGTCTGGCGAAGTGCCCAGCGTCTGGTTCAGCGGGGTCTGGCCCTGTCCCGCCTGGAGTTCGGACAGGATGGCCTTCGCGGCGTTGATCGGAAGCGCGGCGCTGCTGGTGCCGGTCAGGAAGGGCAGCGCCACGCGCGCGCCGAACCGCCCGGTGTTGAGCGCCACGACCTCCCCGGCGGCGTTCACCAGGGGCCCTCCGCGGGCGGCGGGGTTCAGGGCGGTCCCGAGCGTCAGTTCAGGACCGCCCGCGCCCACGTCGCGGACCGCCACCTCCTGCGCGGTGAAGCCGCCATCCGGGGTGAGCCCCAGGGCGATCAGCCGTTCGCCTGTGACGAGCTGGTCACTGTTCCCCAGCGTCACGGGTGGCCCGAGCAGCAGCGCGCTGGCCTTCGTGACGCGGAGCAGCGCCAGGTCCTGGTCCGGCCGGGTGCTGACCACCTGGGCCGTCAGGGTGCGGCCATCACGCGTGCGAACACGGACGGTGTCGTTGCCCTGCACGAGCCTGGCGCTGGTCAGCACCTCCCCGATCCCCACGACGAAGCCGGTCCCGGCGTTGACCGGGGACGCGAGTGGAGGAAGGGCGGGACTCCAGCCGAGGGAGCTCAGGCCCGTGACACTGGACGCCCGGATTGGCGTCACCGTCACGAGCGAGCCGAGCACCTGGTCGACGCTGCGCAACGGAACGGACGCCGTCTGGACCGGGCGCGTCTGGGCGAGAACCGTGCTGGGCTCAGCACCGACTGGACCGAACAGCAGTCCAGCCAGCAGGAACGCAAGTGTCACGCGAGACATCGCAATCACCTTCTGGAAGGGGGTGGGCGCCGGGCTCACGACGGCCGGCGCCCCCGGGACGTGTTCAGCTGTTGTGCGGCGTGGCGTCGTTCGTGCGCTGCCGGACCTCAATCCTGCGGGCGCGGTGCTCAGCGGCCTTGGGCAGTTCGAGGTGCAGCAGCCCGGCGTCGAGGGTCGCGTTCACGCTGTCGCTCTCCACACTCACCGGCAGGGTCAGGGTGACGTGGAAGTCGCCGCGGGGCAGCGTCCGGACCCAGTGGTTCCCGCCTTCGGCGCTCACCGGAGCGTAGCGGCCACGGATCGTCAGGGTGCGCCGCTCCACCTGAATGTCGAGGTCCTCTGGTCGGACACCGGGCAGGGCCACGTCGATCAGCACCTGCGTTGCGGTCTCGGTCAAGTCGAGCGGGAGACGTGCGGTGGACGGCCCAAGTCCGGTGAATTCCTCGAGCATCCGGTCGAGGAGGGAGCGTGAGGTGGGCATCGCCTCCGGGCTCCAGGGGGCGAGGCTGCTGCGGTTGGGGACGAGTGTCATCATTCACCTCCATGCATTTTCGCGTGTGGGACGCTGTTTTCGGTTCCCACGCCTCAAGCATATACACCATAAGGTTGGTGTTGTCAAGAGCTCGGTGATACGGTGCGGAGGACGCACGGTCCTCTGCTCTGGACGCCGACGGGATGGAGGCCGGCACAGCATGGGGGCGCATGGCAGTGATGGCCCGCCGCTGCGCACGGGTGATGACGCTGAAGCTCGTGACGCGAAAAAGGCATGGCGGGGAACGCCTGATGGTCCGGCGGGTCGACCCGCCAGGGTCAGTTTCACGCAGCGGGTGCGCCCGGGTCCACGAACGTTTCCCAAGTGCTGCGCGGGCGGTACACCTGGCCGGCGGTTCCGGTCATGGTCTTGGTCGTCCAACCCAGCACAGGGCACAGGTGCTGGTGAGTTCCAAGCCGTGGAAGAAGACATATCGGCGCACGAAAACAGCAGCAGGCCGACATTCAGTGCCGCAGTGACCGACAGCGGTCCCAATCCAGTGCTCACGCGCCGGTGCAGGCCGCCACACATCACCGTCAATCGCCCGCCGAGGGCGGAGCCCGGCGAACAAGATCCGGTCATTCCGACTGGTCCGAAGGTCATGGTCCGGCGGGTGAGCCTGCCACTCGCCCACATATTCCAGCAGCCCGGCCGGGCGCTCACGCATCAGATCGAGCTGCTCCCCTCCTCCCTCGCTTCCCTGTTCGTCGGCGTCCGGATACTCACGGCCGCCCGGGGGAGGGCAGCAGGCCGGTGACGTCCACACGTCAGCGACTGGAGTAGCCACCGACCAGTGTGCCGCCCGTCTCACTGGGAACACGGGCGCCTCGCAAGGTTCGGGCTTGCTGTGCACTGATCAGGACCGGCATCCAGGGCCCTGGGGTGGCGGTCTGGGCCGGGACACGCGGACAGTGCCGGGAGGCGCTCCGCTTTCACTGCCTCCCCGTTCCTCAGCCGAAGCGTCGCACCCCCCGGGTCAACCACACGAGGGCCTCGAGGTAGGAGTAATCTCCCCACAGGTTGCCCTCGCTGACCCCGACGGCGTGAGGCTTGCTGTAAACGCCGTACTTCAGCAGGGGCGCGCCCGGTTCCGCCGGTCCGGCGGCGCACCGCTCGTTCAGTCCGCGGCCGTCAGCTGAACCGCTCAAGGCACGCCTGCACCTGGTGGCGGACCAGTGCCGTGAACGCAAGCACCGCGTGAGGCGGGAGGGTGGTCCCGGACATCCGAGCGGACAGCGCCTGACCAATGACACTCAGGTCCGGCCGTCGGTGCTCGGCCCAGGTTCCGCCCTCTTGCTTCGAGCCCCAGATCCCGGTCATAGCGTAGCGCCAACCCCGGCAGGCGTTCAGGACGGTGTTCGGATCGTCGCGCTCGTGTGCGAGGTGCCAGGTCAGGGAGTCCAGCACGGCTTCCAACACCCAGAGGTACGGGATCAGGGCAAAGACGTCTCCGGGCGGTGGACCACGCAGCGCCTGACCCACCGCCCGGCCCATCGCGATATCCAACAAAAACCAGTGGCTGTCGGTCTGCTCAGCGTCGAGCTGCAGGAGGTCCGGCTGTCCACCGCCGGTGTTGAAGTTCATGGCAAAGCGGGGATGCCGCTGCGCTGGCGCAACAGCGCCAGCCGTATACAGGACGAACTCAAGTTTCCTCGCCGGACAAGGCAACTGCTTGACGCTCAGGAGGTGTGCGAGGCGCCGGCACTGCTCCGCCGGAGGCCTGTGCCTGACCACGGCCTGCAGGTCCAGGTCACTGCGGCCCGGTTCATACGCACCATAGGCGGCGGAACCAAACAAGTACAGCCCCACCAGCTGAGCGTCCAACTCGGTTTCGAGGACAGCGGCAACCGCGTCCAGGTAAGGTTGAAGATCGGCTGCATGTATCACCCTACGCCACCTCTTGTCTCCATGTTGTTGAGGAGCTTTTTTCACGGCTGTCCACCAGGGAGTACGTTCTGCGGGGCACCGGACCTCCTGCTCTGGGCGCAGGTGCCCTGCCCGCTTTGCCTCGCTGTTCCTTCAGCGTTCCCACCGTCACGTTAGGCTGAACAGGATGACGGGCAGGTGACACCAGCCAAGCCAGGTGGGCAAGTGGGAATTCACGTTCAGGAGCTCAGGGCAGCGGCATGCCCCGCTTTGCAGGTGCACCACCGGCGGGCCCGCCGGATGGCCGGTGCCGAACCAGCTCCGCTCGCCGCTCAAGCAACACGGCGACGACGGTACCCATCCCCTCGCCCCGAAACGGATGCAAACGAGATTCACGTGGTCTGGCCCACAGGTCGGATGAGGACCAGTGCAAGGCCACACGTCAAACGGTGCCCGAATGGCAGCAGAGGCACCTCCATCAGACGAGCACGCAAGGAATTCGAACGGTGGGGGGTCCCCCCTGCTCCTCCGGTCCAGTCCACCCGATCAGCCATCAGCGGGGACGCCCACAATCAGCCATGCTGTCAACGTCCGTCTCCGGCGAGTCCAGGTGAGCTTGAGGCCTCGACGACCGTGACCCTGTGCGCACCCGGCCTCCTGCGGGCTCGGGACGGGTTCAGGGCGGTGGGACACGGGGCACCCCGTTCAAGTGCCAGACGGACGTTCTTGTCCGCTCCTCGAGACGCTCCAGGCAACCGGAAGACGGCGACAGAGGCGGAGCAGGTGGTGCGCCGCCCGGCAGAGGGGCTCATCGTAGAGCGAATCGCCAGGGTGCGTTCCACCAGCAACGCGCCAGACTGGACGCGAGACCCCGTCGCCGATCATGAGCTCAGACCCGGCCTTGACCACGGCGGAGGACAGGCGCTCAACGCCAGTGTTCCCAGATCATTGCCTGTTCCACTGAGGTACGGATCCGTTTCGGTGGGCGGTGTGTCATCCGTTTCCTCCGGCTTCAGAACGGTGATGCGTCGTGAGGCCTGCGGCGTTCCGCATGGCCCAGAACGGTCCTCCAGCTCGGCCTCGCCGGCCGAAGGCCTGCTGAGGTGCGGGGGCGACGGGCCGTGGGGCTTCCGCCGTCGTCAAGCACCCGGGGCTGTCCGCGCGCCGGCCGACAGGACGGAACACGCGGCGGACCTTGGCTCCGGGCCAGGCCGCCGCGGGATGATCGAGCTGTCGGCCGTCGGGGCACGGAAGCCGGCGCCGTCGCGCTTCACCGTTCAGAGTGGCTCGGCAGGGCGTTGGCGCTCCTGATGTCCCGAGGCCTGTGGGTGTCCAGCCCGGCGAGGCTCAGGACCTCCAGAAGGAACTCCGTTTTCCCCGCGGTGTAAGCGTCCAAGTCATGACTGAAGCGCTGCGCGAGGTGCAGTTTCAACTCGGCGTACCGGCGCGCGAGTGCGGGGTTCCTTCGGAGTGCCGTCCGGATGATCAAGTGATTGTGCAGCGCGAGACTGCCCTGCGGACTCAGGTAAAGGTGGTGCCGTGGCCCGTCGTGGAGACTGTCGAAGGCCTCGCGGCCCTCGATGCCCTGGTCGCCGAGATGGCGGTACCCCACCACGCTCAGACGATCAATGATGTCGGGAACATCGCTGCGAAAGGGCACGACCACCGTCAGGTCGATGATGGGTTTGGCCGGCAGACCCTTGACCGCCGTGCTGCCCACATGCTCGACGCTCAAGGCGGTGCGCTGCACCGCCGGCCAGATCCGGCGGCGCAGCAGCTGAAAAGCGGCCGGCCACGACGGGTCATAGGGCAAGACCAGGGGTGGCTGCCCGCCTTGGGTTTCGTTCATGACCTCACCGTGCCGCGGCGGCTTTGGGGGCGTGTACCCGTCATGAGGCGGCGGGGCACGTCGTCGCGGGCGGTGCCGGTGCCGTGCTCCTGCACTCCGGCCTCCCCCGGTGGTCCGGAAGGCCGGGGGTCCAGCCTCAACCCAGTCCTGCAGTTCAGGGCCGGTTGTGGTGTGAGCGGCACGCGGGGCCGCCGCAGGTCCGTGACGCGAGGAGCCGGCTGGCCCGGACCGGTCGCCGAGCCTGCGGAGCACAGGTTCGAACGGGCCTGCGCGTGTGGCAGGGAGCGCGGCTGATCTGGACGCTGCGCCTCTGTGGACCACCACCCGCGCTGCCGCACAGCCGGGTGGCGCGGCAGCACCGAAGCCGCGCGTGATCCGGCTGTCGCGGCGTCCAGCCGGTGGCGCCTGACCTGCGGGCCCGGCCGCAGCGGGTGAACCGGTTCACTCCAGCGCCGTTCCCCGGCCACACGGGACGAAGCCACGAGAACACCAATCCATGTGTGTACGATGGTCATGTGCTGCTCCTGTTCGAGCGGGTCTCGGGTGGCCGCCCCTGAACTGTGTGGCTCATTTGTCAAGAAATGTCGTCCGGGACGCGTTGCCGACAGCAACGATGGTGCCCTGGGCGGTGGCGCACAGGACCCTGGTGCCCTGCTTCACGACGACCACACTGCAGCGGCACAGCGCGGTCCGCCTGCCCGCCCGGATCACCTGGGCCTGCGCCGCGACCCAGGTTCCCTCGGCCGGCTCCACGTAACTGATGTGCATGCTGGCCGTCACCACCTGGGGCCCGAGGACACTGCCGCCCGCGCAGGCGAGGGCCGTGTCGGCCAGGGAACTCAGCAGGCCTTCGTGAACCGTGCCGGCCCGGTGAAGGAAGGTCGGGCGCACCTCCAGGCTCAGCTCCACCTGGCCGGGCTGCGCGGCCGTCACCTGCGTGCCGAGCAGCCGGCTGAACGGGTCTGCGGCGATGGCACGCTGAGCCGCGTTCAGGTCAAAATCCATCATGGTGTGTCTCCTGCGGCACACTCGCTCCACGAGTCCATCCGGTCCGGGGACGTGGCCGGCGCCGAGCGGTGTGGGTGTCGGGCCCGGGGAACGCCAGCGGGCTGTCCGCGCGTGAACGCTTGGCGTTACGACGTGATCCGGGCAACGAACTTGCCGGTGCTGTGTCCGCTCGCCATCCGCTGGTGGATTTCGGGAATGTCCGCGAGTTCCACCGCGGACGGTCGGGGCAGCTGAAGGCGTCGCGCGGCGAGGTGCGCGAGGCTGCATTCCATGGCCCACCGCACCCGGTGGGGCGCGCGGGCCGCGAGGGCCCGCAGGCTGAAGCCGCCGACGGCGATATTTCCGGCAAGCAGCCGCGGCGCGGGAGGAAGCGGCCCGAACGGTTCACCCGAGGGGTTGCCGAACAGGACCACGCGTGCACCTTGAGCGGCCACACGCAGGTCCGTGTCCAGCAGCGCGGTGCCGAGCGGATCCAGGATAACCTGACACGCCCCCGGGGACTGCGCAGCGAAGGACTCGAATTCACCGTCCTCCCTGGACAGCACCAGGTCAAAGCCAGCGTTCTGGGCCGCCTCTTCTTTGCTGGCCTGGCCCACCGTTCCGATGAGCTGCGAGCAGCCGTACAGCGGGAGCAGCTGGGCGAGGGCGTGCCCCAGCCCCCCGCCGGCGGACTGAACGAGCACCGTATCTCCGGCCTGCACGCGCGCCGCATCGGTGATCAGGAGCAGCGCCGTGGAGACGGTCAGGGGGACGGTCGCCGCCAAGTCGAGGTCCACGCCGGCAGCAAGCGGCACGGTGAGTGCCGCGGGAACCCGGACGACCTCGGCGTACCCTCCACCGGTGGTCAGGGCCACGACCGGCTGACCGGCCGTGAGGCCGTCGACGTGTGAACCGACCGCCCGCACGGTGCCGGCCACCTCCAACCCCGGGGCGTAGGGCCAGTGTTGAACGTACCCGGCGTCGCCACGGCGCGCCATCACATCCAGGTAGTTGATGCCTGCATACGCGACATCGATGGTGACGTCCGTGGGGCCAGGAACAGGCAGCGGCAGGATGTGAAGGCCGGTGGTGTCCGGACCGGTGGACGGAGCGTCGATCAGCAATGCACGCACAGCATCGTCTCCTTCTGGGCGGGTGTCCTCCACAGCGTGGCTGCTGCCGTTGAACACGGACGCCACGGGCGGCGCTGCCCGGGAGGCGCCAGGCGCCTCGCTGGTGGGCCAGCGGCCGCGTCAGCGTTCCAGCGAGGCAACGGTCGGTTCGGCGACGGGCATGGGGCCGATGCTGGGTTCAGCAGAGGCATCCACCCCGGGTCTGCTTCGACGGGCGGCACCACAGGCGCCGCGTGCGTGGACACCGCGCCGCGGACCACGGATGCGGCGGTGCCCCTCGGGAAGGAAATGTCGGGGCCGAGCCTGGCGACGGCCGGGGGGTCCAGGACGTCCCACGTCGTGCCGTGCTCGCCCACCGCGCAGCTGACGTCCTCCCCGAGGTTGACCTGCCCGGCGGGATGCTCAACCAGCGGCCGCGATCACGATCCTGAGGGCCCGGGCCGTCCCGAGGTGGCCTTCCGCCGTGCGCGGCGAGGCCAGCGGACGATTGAGCGAGTTCAGGCACGTACAACCCAGTGCCAGGCCGCCAGGGTCGGCGTGGCTCTTCCGGACAACCCCGATGCGGTGTGACATGGCAGCTCCTGACGTGGCCGAGCGCAGGGACAGGCGTCACGGGTCAACCTGGCCGTGAAGGACGGTTGGTGGGTGAGGGGCCATGGCCAGCTGGTCGATGCCGGGGTGTGAGACGTGCAGCACCCGGTACTGAACGTCATCGTCGTTGGGCACACCCTGCGTCCAGAGGGTGAAGTGGACGATTTCCCAGGCCTGTGGATCAAAGGCCACGGCCGTGGCGTACACCTGCGAACAGGCGGCGCGCGCCGACGCCTGAGCGAGATGACGGTCCAGAACGCCGTGCAGTTCAGCGTCGGCCGGGATGCGAGCGGTGCGGCGGGAGGCCGCGACGGGCTGCGGCGCGGCCGCCTGACCCGGCAGGTACTGAAGGCCGATGTACCGGCGCACGGCCGGCCGGCCGAAGGAACCCGACAGTCTCCTGAAGCCTTCGCCCAGCAGAAACTGGCGCATCCCGTCGGGATCGACCCAGAGGTAGAACGGCGCGTACTGGTGAACGGTGGAGCCCTGCTCGCCGCGAACCCGCACGCAGTAGGCCTTCAGGCCCAGCCCTGGAAAGTGGTCGGTGGCGTGTCCGTTGGTGGCGACGCGGTGACGGATGATCTGCATGTCGTAGTCGGCAGGCAAGGTGAATTCATACTGCATCGCATGCATGGTGGCGCTCCTTGGGTTCCGGTGGGGGCAGGTGATCGTCACCGTCGGCGACGTGCGCGAGCCACTGCGTGGCGTGTGAGGCGAGCGCCGGTTGGATGGCGAGGTGCTGCATCAGGCTGTCGGGCGCGGCGCCATGCCAGTGTTGTTCGCCGGCCTGGACAATGAGGGTGTCACCCGGAGTCATCACCTGAGGGGCTTCGCCTTTGCGCTGCAGGAGGCCGCGTCCGAGCGTGACCACCAGGATCTGCTCATGCGGGTGGATATGCCACGCGGTGCGGGCGCCGGGCGAGAAGGTCACCCGCAGGAGTTTCGTTTCGATGTCCGGGGCGTCCGGGGTGAGCGCGTCCACCCACACCTGACCGGTGAAGAGGTCGGCGGGCCCTGGAGTCGTGATCAGGTCGCTGTTGTTCCGGCGGTGCATCAGGCCTCCTGCCGGTGCCCTGGCACCGGTGTGTTCCCGGCCAGCATCTGGGCGACGCCGCAGCCAAACGACCAGTCTTCCGCGGTGTTCATCGTGATGGTGACCATCACGTCCTCGGGGCGCAGCCCCAGGGAGACGGAGAGTTTTTCAACCAGGCACCGGTAGAACGACGCCTTGGCGGCGGCGGAGCGGGCGCGCCCAGCGGTGACGCTGATAAAGACCTGGTCGCGGCTGCGCTGAATGCCGAGGTACTGGTCGTCGAAGATAAACTCACTTTCCGCGTGCTGGTGGATGACCTGAAAGCGGTCGTCGTGGGGCACCTCGAACGCCTCGACGAGTGCCTCGTGCACACGGTCGGCAAGGGCTCTGAGGTACGCGGGTGATTTGCCCTGGAGCAGCGAAAGACGAACAAACGGCATGAGGGTGGCCTCCTTTGAACCTGGACGCGCGAATGCGCGGATGCCTGATGGTACGGAGCGGAAATCTTGAGGTCTATCGCAAGGTTTCACACGGATTGTTCTGAAAAATCGAAACGTGAGGCGTGAATGGTGCGCCACGGACAAGCCCGCCGCACCGGGCAGGTCACCGCCCGGTCGCTCGGTCCGGTGGTGCCACCGTGGCCTCTGCACGGGCCAGGGTCACGCCACACCCAGCCGCGGCCGTCCCCTCACCGCCAAGAGGCACGGCGGCTGAAGGCTGGCCTCAGCCAGGACCGGGCCCTCGCGGCTGGCGTGGGCATGGGAAAAGAAGTGGAACGCCGGGTGGATCCGCCCGTCCTCCTCACCCTAACGTCCACCGACTGAACCTTCGGAGGGCGCTGCTCAGGTGGATGGGCCCGGCAGCAAAACTCGCGCCCTGCAATGTGCTGAACACGCCCGACGAACCGTCACGCGGAAGCGGCTGCTCACCCAAACGGCACAGGCGCCTCACGCCACCCTCCACCGCAAGTGGGCCCTGCAGGAAGGGCCTGCGTGATCCGCGGGCACCCGGACGGGACGCTCGCCGGGCGCGTCCCGCCCGAATAGGACGCCGTGTGGCTTCCCGCACCGGCATCACACGGACCCCGCCGCACCGGCAGGCGAGGTCCAGGTGGAACGGCGCTGGCGGCGACGCCGGATCGCCCTGCGGCCCCGCGGGTCACCCGGTTCAGGCCACGCGAGCGGCGGCGCGCATCATCCACCGGTCACAGTGCATCCCGCACAGGCTTCAGGTCGCGCGTCCACGGTGGAAGCCAGATTCGGGATCACGCGGTCCACGGTCCGCCGTGCCCTCAACCGCGGGTCACCACGCCCTTTTGCCGCCCACTTCACCTTTGCGCGACTGGAGGTCCGCATGACGCTCAACCCCACAACCCTGCCCGTTCCGACGGAATTCGTTACACCGCGGTTCGTGCGGCGCCGTCACCTGCTCATCGACACCGCCGTGGATGACGACGCGGTCATGGATTCCCGGGCAAGAATGCCGAGGATCTCGCAATGCACATGGGCGAGCACGAACGCGATGAGGCCTACGGGTTCAGCATCTTCAGCGCGGACCAGGGCCGGTTTATGGGGTTGTTATCTGTCCATCCGGTGGCGCCGTTTCTCGACAACTCCTGTCGTGATCCGCAGGCGGTGGGGCAGCTGAACCGTGTCGACACCCGCGTGGAGTACTGGCTGCGCCGAGGCGCAGACCGGGCGTCGAACTGGAATTCCTGCGTGAGGTTCAGGCGTGGATGCCTTAGGCGTGGTGATTCAGGCGGGTGGCATTCGGTTCACGGCGCGGCATGCACGAGCAGCGTGCCCGGTACGAAGCGGCAGGCTTGACGGCACTGGCCACGCTGGCCGCGAAGCAAGGCGAGCGGCGCTGTTCCTTCCACACCTGAGCGTTGAGCGTGCGCGGGTCCACCGCGGCGTGACACCGGCACATCGAACAGGCAACGACCCGGTGCAGGGTGAATACCGCCGCACCACCGGGTGACCCTGACCCGGCGAGCCGTCTACTGGTCCGGGAAGGTCGCCACTCCACCGGTCGCACCAGACCGAACAGCGCTAGGGATCTGAATGGCCCGCTCAGTGGGCGAACCCGGGCCCGGACAGCGGCCCGTCGGCAGCGACCGACCCGGGCAAGCCGGCCCCGCGCCCGTGCGGCGCCCCTTCCCGGCCAGGCACACCTCACGACACAGGATGAACGGTGCCGCCGGATGCCAGCTCAGCGGCACGCGTTCAGTGCTGCGGTGAGGTCACGAAGCCCCTCGGGCCCGAGCGCGCCCTGCCACGCGGGCAGGACGGCCGCCGCCCGTTGCCAGTGGACCAGTTCCGCGGTCCACGCCGGATCCGCCGTCCCGCCCTGAAGGCAGCGGGCCTGATAGGGCCCGACCTGGGCGACCGCGAGTTCCGCGAGGTGCGCCCACAGCAGCCCAGCATTCCCAGCCCACGCGGCCGACCAGCGTCGCGTCTGCAGGTCGGTGTTCCACACCGCCACCTCGCGCAGCAGGGTGCTCAGCGCCTGCGCGCCCTCGCTTGACGGCGCCCCCGCCCCGGTCAGCCGGCCGTTCAGGGTCCATTCGTACATCCGCTCGGTGTGTGACCCTTCGCTGACGGTGGCAAACCGGGCAAGACGCTCAGACCGGCGTGCCTCGGGCGCGGACGGAATGGGCGGATCTTCCAGCGCTTCGGGCAGCACCCAGCCGACCCCCCCGACCCCGCCCCGAGTCACGCTCAGCGTCGCCGTGAGATCACGAACAGCCACCTCCTTCAGGAACAGGTCCCGGCCCGCGCCCTGCGCGCCGAAGGCCCGGAAGATCCCGGCTCCGGCGGGTTTGGACGGAAACGTCACGTCCACCCGCGCCGGTTTCCACAGCTGCAGGTCGTCCGGCTCGATCCGCACCCCCCGTGACGCGCTGAAGCCGCTCCAGTCGACGCCCGTGACCGGCGTGAGCCGCACCGGGGTGGGCTCGAGCACCGCCCCGGGCGGCACGTTGAGCGTGTACTGCACGCCGTCCGGGCCGGTAACGTTCAGCGTGCCACCGGCCGGAGTGACCTGCCCGGTCACGCTGAGGGGGACGTCCGTCTTCACCGTGACGTCCACGGGGCGCGCCGGCTCCAGCGCGAAGGGCCCCGTCGTCGGGACGTACAGCTGCAGCGGCACCTCGTGAACGAACGGGCCTTTGCGGCCGGTCAAGGTGAAGGCGTACGCGCCGGGCTGCACGTCCAGGCTCGTGAAGGTCACGCGGTCTGCCCCGGCACGCAGGGCCGTGCCGGGCGGCAGGCCACGCGCCTGCAGGTCCAGCGGGTCGCTGGGCCGGCCACCCCGCACGTCCAGCCGCAGCTCACTGGCGCTGTGGGGGACCAGTTCCACGTACCGGTGGTCCGGACGCAGGTCCAGCGCCCCCGGTGGGTGGGCAGGCGGACCAGCGCACCCGGCGAGCAGTAAGGCGGTCATCGGCACCGTCCAGCGTTGCGTCATCACATTCCCTCCGGGCCCGTGGCCCTGGACTCCAGAAGTATCAACCGGCGCGTGACATCCGGGTGACGCGCCGTACAGCGCCGGAGCACGCCGTTCCGGCGCCCCTGAGCTTCCGTGGTCACAACACCAGACGTTGTTCATGACGCTGAGGTCGTCTCCGTGGAGGGGATCACGAAGGAGGTGCGCTGGGCGAAAGGAGAGCCGCGGACCGGCCGGCAGATCGTGAATGAGCCGCGGGTCGTGCGCCACCCGCGCAGGTGGCCGCTTCCCTGCGGCGCCGTCCATGGCCCTGGGCGTAAAAGATCAGGTTGATATTGTCCGCAACAGAGCGAAGTGTTACCATACCCGCACCAGCACCCCCTTCACCGCACAGGAGACTTCCATGACTGCACCCACCGCCCGCACCACCAGCGCGTTCAAGCGTGCCGGCACCGTCGCCGCCCACCTGCCGCTCCTGATCCGGCTGCACGCCTTCCGGAAGCTGATGCTGCTCCAGGTGATCATGCGCGAGCAGAAGCAGCAGGTGGTGCTGTTCAACACCACCGCTGACCCCGTCACGCTGACGCTGCTCGGCGGGGAGAGTGTCACCACCGCGGAGCTGCAGCACCGCGCCGGCAGCGTCAACGCCAGCGACGCGCTCGAGCAGCTGCAGCTGCTGGCCGGCAGCGCCGTGCAGGACCCGGCGTTCAGCGTGTCACACCTGAAAAGTCTGATCGACGCCGAGACGCTGCGCATCGAGCAGAGCCCGGAACTCGCCGCACTCGACCGGGTGCTCGCCGCGCTCGACTTCAGCAACGACGTGCCGCAGGGCGGCGTCCCCGCCACCCCAGTCAACGCCGACCCGGTGGTCCCGCCCGCCGCGCCGGTCCAGGCCGCCCCGGAAGCGACCGCGTCCAACGCCGCGGAAGACACCGCTGCCGACACCAGCATGGCCACCACCGACCCGGTGGGCGACCTGAGCACGCCCACTGCCCACACCACCGGCGAGACGAGCGACACGCCGCTCACCCTGGAGGACGAGTCGCCCCGCACCTCGGGCGACGCGGAGGAGCAGGGTGGTGACGAGGAGGGCCAGCGGGGCGAGTCGAACGACGATCCGTTCGCTGCGCCGCCCGTCGTCACCAGCCGCCGCCGCAACCGCAGCTGATCGCCCCTCCCGCCCGGCGCTCTTCGCATGTGCGGGAGCGCCGGGCGCCGTTGTATCGCCCCCAGCGCAAGCGGTCCGGCCCTCACGCGCCACGGCACCAGGGGCGGGCCGGCATCCAGACGCTGAGGGCACGTTGAGCGTCACGCTGCCGGCCGGTCCGTCATGGTCCACCTCCGAGCTGCGTTCCATCGTGCTGGAGGTGAGCGGCCCCTTCGAGGGCCAGCGCAGGCTGAACCGGCTGCCCGTCCGGTCCGCACCTGGAAGCGCGGTCGCGCTGCGCTGGTCGGATGCCGGTTCGGTGTGCCTGTCATGCACCGACACGTGAAGTCCACCGGGCGTCGGTTCGGGCCGGGGATGTCCTGAAGAGGGGTCCTGGCCCGGCGGTCGCGGGTGGCCACGCCGGACGCCAACGCGTGCCACCATCTGGCATGACCGCTTCCACGGTGTTCATCGGCTGTGCTGGCTGGAGCGTTTCCAGTGGGCAGCGTTCCCGCTTCGGTGCCGGGCGCAGCGTGTTGGAGGTGTACGCCACCCGCTTGAACGCGGTTGAGATCAATTCCTCCTTCTACCGGCCGCACCGGCAGAGCACGTACCGGCGGTGGAGCGAGAGCGTTCCGGACGACTTCCGGTTCAGTGTCAAGCTCCCGAAAAGCATCACTCACGTCGCCCGGTTGCAGGGCCGTCCGGACCTGCTGGCGGCGTTCCTCGGCGAGGTGAGTGGCCTCGGAGCGAAGCTCGGGTGCCTGCTGGTGCAGCTGCCGCCCAGCCTGGCGTTCGACTCGGACGTGGCCCGCACCTTCTTCCAGGCGCTGCAGGAGCGGACGTCCGCGCCAGTGGTCTGCGAGCCCCGGCACCCGACCTGGTTCACGCCGGAAGCGGGCGAGCTGCTGGCAGCGTTGGGGGTCGGCCGGGTGGCAGCGGACCCGGCAATCACGACGCGGGCGGCTGTCCCCGGTGGGACGCTGGAGCCGGTGTATTACCGGTGGCACGGCTCGCCAAAGATATACAGCTCCAGTTACGGGCAGGAGGCCCTTCAGGCGCTCGCCCGGACGCTTCAGGAGCACGCGGCGCGCCGGACCTGGGTCATCTTCGACAACACCGCTTCAGGCGCCGCGGTGGACAATGCCCTGGCTCTCCAGCACCTGATGGGCGGGCTGGGGAGCGCCGGCGCTGACATGCCCCGGAGCCCCTGACCGGGCCGCGCCGAGCGGCCCGCCCGCGACGCCGGCTGACCACCCCGGATACCGATGGCCGCGCCTGGAGCGAAGGGAGCCACGAGGTGGCCGTTGCCCAGGAACACCCACGATCCGGCAAACGATCCTCTACGACACATGAACCCACGGCGCTGGAGACGGGGACGCGGCCTCGACGCTGGGCAAGATCACCGCGGACGCGGGCGTCAACGTCGCCCCGGTGCTCCAGGTCTTCGGGTCGAAGGAAGCCCTTCAGGAACCGTCACGGCCAGCTGCTCTGAAACCCTCGCCACGATGGCCAGGGCAGCCGAGGGGCCGGAACGAGCGCGGGTGGGCAACCTCGACACCGCCGTCGCCACCCAAGTGCAGACGATCCGCCGGCCCCATCTTCCGGTGCTCGCGACCGTGCAACAGCGGGGGCACTGACTCAGCGGGACTCAGCGGGACATCGTGAGGTCCTGGGCTGCGGCGTCCGCCAGCTGGCGTTGCTGCTCGCCGACGAACCCACCTGGAATCTTCCGCAGGCCGGGTGGGGCGACAGCTGAAGTCTGTTCGCCGAACTGCACGGTGCGGGCCACACCCTCGTCATCGCGACGCACGGTCCTCTCCCCGCCGCCAGAGCGCAGCGGCAGGTGAGACCCGTTGACGGCCGGGTATACGACCGACCCGCGTTCCTCCGGCGTGACGTTGCCCCACCCCGTTCACTTCGGCCGCAGGTTCAAGACGACCTCGCCCAAGCGCTCAGTCCCTGCCGGCGAAGCGCTTGCCGGTCCGCTCGAACCCACCCGCGGCATCAGGGTGGTGAGCTCTGAAGCTTCCCCGCACGGCAGAGAGGAAGGGACAGGAACGGCGCTGTTGCTCCGGGCGCGTCCCGGCGTGGGCCGGCAAGCGCAGCAGCGCCTTGTCCTCAAGGTGGTGCGGGTCCGGCCCGCAGCCGACGCGCGGATCCCCGGAGCGCCACGTCCAGCGGCGCGGGCCAGATCCTCGGCGGTCGCCGAGGTCCGTTGTTGCCGCCAGCGGTTGGCAGTGCCTGGGGAGCCCTGCGGAACCCCACGAGCAGCGGAGCGGAGCCACGCCTGGACCTCGACCAGTCGCGGCCCTTCCCCATCCGCGGCCGGCCGATTTATGCTGGGATCAGTCCGGGAACCACGTCTGTTTCTGCCCATCTCCGGTCCGTGGTGGGAACGGCTGCTGCGCCGGTCTTCAGGAGGCTTGTATGACGCGTCCCCCGCCCGATCCCGCCACCTACTTCGATGCGACCGGACGTGACGACCGTCTGAGTGGCGGCGTGAAACGCATTCCCGTCGACACGCCGCACGGCACCTTCCAGGTCTGGACCAAACGCGTCGGCAACCACCCGACCATCAAGGTGCTGCTGCTGCACGGCGGGCCCGGCGCCACCCACGAGTACTTCGAGGCGTTCGACAGTTACCTTCCCGCCGCCGGCATCCAGTACTACTACTACGATCAGCTCGGCTCCGCGTACAGCGATCAGCCGGACCTGCCAGCGTTGTGGGAACTGCCGCGGTTCGTGGAGGAAGTCGAGCAGGTCCGCCGGGCCCTAGGGCTGTCCCACGACAACTTCTTTCTGCTGGGGCACTCCTGGGGCGGCATTCTCGCCCTCGAGTACGCCCTGAAGTACCCCGAGCAGCTCAAGGGCCTGATCATCTCCAACATGATGTCCAGCATCCCGCAGTACAACGCCTACGCGCGCTCCACCCTGATGCCCGCCATGGACCCGCAGGCGCTGGCTGAAATTCAGCGGCTGGAAGCCGACTCGGATTTCGAAAACCCCCGCTACATGGAGCTGCTGATCCCGCACCATTACGTGCACCACGTGCTGCGCCTGCCGCCCGAGGCCTGGCCCGACCCGGTCAACCGGGCCTTCGCGCACATCAACCCGGCCATTTACGTGCCGCTGCAGGGCCCCAGCGAGCTGGGCGCGAGCGGGAAGCTGGTGGACTGGGACCGCACCGCCGACCTGCACCGCGTCACCATCCCAACGCTGGTGATCGGCGCCCAGCACGACACCATGGACCCCGCTCACATGGCCTGGATGGCCAGCGAACTGCCCAACGGCCGCCACCTCCACTGCCCGGACGGCAGCCACATGGCGTTCTACGACGATCAGGAGCGCTACTTTGACGGCCTGATCGGGTTTCTGCACGAGGTCGACGCGCGCTCCGCCCAGCGGTGAGGATCCGGGACGCGCCCGCTCGATCGAGCCAGCGATGCACAGCGCCCACCGTGAGTCGCTCGCAGTCCGGCCAGCGACAACGCAACGGCCCGCGCCTGGCGCGGATCAGGCGCGAGGCCATGCGCCGGTCCACTCCAGTACCCCCGACGTCGTTGGATCACCGGTGAACCGAACGAAGTCAACGTTCGTGGGGCGGTTCAGGGCCTCGGCACCTCCCCGAAAGCGGAACGCCAGTCTTTCGTCAGCACGTGAGGAGAACGAGCAACTACAACCGCCAGGGTGCAGCATCACGGCGAGGTGCATCCGCCCGCACGGCGGCGCAGGAGGAAGGGGACGGCGCGGCAGTGCTGTCCTGACCCGGCGCTCGCTCCATCGTCCCTCCTCACCCCCTCGACCTGAAGCCTGTGCGGTCAGGACGGTCATCCGGCATCCAGTGCGCCCCACAGGCCGGAGCTCGACGCAACCATCACCGGCAGCTCAGGAGCTGCGAACAGGAGCTGTATGCCACTCGACCCGAAAGTGAAAGCCGCCCTCGACCAGCAGGCCGGCCTGATGCCCCCGCTGCACACCTTCTCGGCGCAGGCGCTCCGTGACCTCATCCGCTCGTCCCCACAGGCCGTGACGACTACCGCGGAGGTGGCGCGTGTCGAGGACCGCGTCCTCCCGGGCCCGGCGGGCGAGCTGCCCGTCCGGGTCTACACGCCCGAAGGGCAGGGGACCTTCCCGGTGGTCGTGTACTTCCACGGCGGCGGCTGGACCATCGGCACCCTCGACTCGCACGACCCCATCTGCCGGGAACTGTGCGCCGGGGCGAGTGCGGTGGTCGTCAGCGTGGACTACCGTCTCGCGCCGGAACATCCGTTTCCCGCCGCGCCCGATGACAGCGTTGCCGCGACCCGCTGGGTGGCGGACCATGCGGCGGCGCTGGGGGGGACCCAGAGCGCATCGCGGTGGCGGGGGACAGCGCGGGAGGGAACCTCGCGGCCGTGGTGGCGCTGCGGGCGCGGGATGAGGGAGGCCCGGCGCTGCGGGGCCAGCTCCTGATCTACCCGTCGACGGACCTGCACGAGGAGACCGCGTCGTGGCAGGAGAATGGCGTGGGGTACGGGATGACGCGCGAGGACGTGTACTGGTTCCGGAAGCAGTACCTGGGTGAGGCGTCGCAGGCCACGCACCCGCACGTGTCTCCCAGCCGGGCGGAGTCGTTGGCCGCGCTGCCGCCCGCCCTGGTGATCACGGCGGAATACGATCTGCTGCGTGACGAGGGAGAGGCGTACGCCCGGGCGCTCCAGGCGGCGGGCGGCGCGGCGCAGGTCACGCGCTACGACGGCATGCACCACGGGTTCGTCTCGGGCCTCGGAACGTATGACCAGGCGCAGACGGCGCTCGACGAGGCGAGTGCCTGGCTGAGGGTGGTGCTGGGCAGCACGCCCGGCGACGACCAGGCCTGACGTGGCCGCACGACCGGGGTAGGGCCGCGTTCCTCCACCCCGGCAGGGGCCATCGGGGAGCGGGGCCGCGCCGTGTAGACTCTGAGGGATGCGGTCCGGGGCCATCCCGGATCAGCCGAGGAGTCCTGATGACCAACCCACCCGCTACTCGCCGGACCTCGACCAAACGCACCGCGGCCACCCCACACCCGGCGGAACCGACCTCTGCCGGGGCCTCGCCGCTCGCTTACCTGGGCGCTTCGGGTGGTCACGGGGGGGCGCCGTTCCTGCTCACGGCCGAGCCTGAGGCCCGGTTGCTGGGGGTGGAAGTCCGGCACGCCGGTCTGATCGACGCCGTCGGTCTGATCTGGTCGCTGGAGGGGACGGCGATGTCGAACGACGCGGCCAGCGCCCCTGAGCTGGCCGGCGGGTCAGGCGGCGAGACCAGCCGGTTGATGCTGGACCCGGGCGAGACACTCACCCGGATTTCCGGGCGCTGCGGGCAGCATATCGACGCCCTGACGCTGACGACCAGCCGCGGACGAGCGGTCACGTTCGGTGGGGACGGCGGCGAATCGGAGTTCCGCTATGACCTGCCGCCCGGCACCGAACTGGCCGGGCTGTTCGGCCGGGCCGGGCGGTATCTCGACGCCCTGGGCATCCTGGTGCGGCCGGTCCCAGCTGATGCGGGCCAGCCGACCAAAGCGCCAGCTGCGCCCAGGAAGCGGAAGACTGCGGTGGACGCCTCAGCACCGGCCGTGGTCGTCCAGCCCGAGGCGAGCGCTGCGGTGACCCGCACACCACGCCGGAAAGCGGCGGCCTCCGACACGGACGCCCCGAAGGCAACCGTCAAGCGCCCAAGAAAGCCGAAAGCAGACCAGGACTGAACGAGGTCAACCGAATGGGGGGGGCCTTCACCGGGGTGGGCGAGGCTGTCCGTCGCCTCAACCTCTTGAAGGCCACGGCGCCCGATCCACAGCGTCGCAAAACGCGCCCACGTCGGTGCCGTCCTCGCCCCCCTGCATAGCCACCCCTGGGCCGGCAGCCCTGAACGCGCCGCGCCTTGTCCCGACGCTGGAAGGAAGGCATGGTCAGCAGCGGGCAGGCGCAGGTCCGCCACGCCCGCACGGACACCCCCGCTGGAGCGTCCAGGCCACCGCCCCGATCCGGGTCCACCGGCGGGAATGGCAAACAGCGGCTGCCGGTCCTCATGCTGCCGACCGGTGCCTTCAGGCCCGGCAACGAGACGGCACGGGTGCTGAAGCTCACTCCAGATGCGGGCCATGAGCGGCTGGGCGGCGTGCCGGGTCACGCGGGCCACGCAGCGTCCTCCTCGCGCCGGATGCGGGAAGGCAAAGAGTGAGGCCGTGGCGGGTCGTCCGGGCCACGGCACCCGGTGTGGGCCACCGACACGTCGTCGACCGGGCACAGCCAACTCACAGTCCTCCATTCGACGAGCCGTGTCCCAGCACCGCTGCTTCTTGCGGGTGGATCTCCACCCCCTTTCGACCAGGGCGGACAAACCCCACGCGGTATCTTGCGTCATGCACCTGAATGGCCTGGAGCTTCACGTCGAACAGACCGGCGAAGGCTCACCGCTGGTGATGCTGCACGGGCTCACCGCCAACATCGAAAGCATGCGCGCCGAGATCGACCGGCTGAGCCGCTCGCGGCGCGTCATCGCCATCGACAGTCGTGGGCATGGCCGCTCCGATAAGCCCTCCGCGTACACCCTGACCGACCACGTGGACGACGTGCTCGGCGTCATGGACGCCCTGAACCTCACGCAGGTCGAGCTGATGGGCAGCTCGATGGGCAGTTACATCGCGCAGGGCGTGGCGATTCGTGCGCCGGCGCGGGTGAAGCGGCTGGTGCTGGTCACGCCCAAGGCGCACGGCGCCACGTCGTCCTCCGCCCGTCTCCTGGCCCAGCATGCGGACGAGCTGCAGGGCAAAAGCGAGGCGGAGGTGCAGGCGTTCATGTTCAACCTGGTCTTCGCACCCACGACCCCCGCGCCGGTCCGGGCGTCGATGATGGCGTCCGTGCAACAGCAGGCGCAGGACGGCTTGATGCTGACGCCCGAACAGAATCTGGCCGCGAACCGGGCGCTCGAAGGCTTCGATTTCCGCCCGGACCTGCCGCGGGTGACGGCCGAGACGCTGGTGATCAGCGGGCGTCACGATGCGCTCAACCCGCCGGAGGAGGGGGAGCGGATCGCGCAGCTGATTCCAGGGGCGCGTTTTGAAGTGCTGGAACACAGCGGTCACGTGCCGAACCTGGAGGAACCCGAGCGGTTCTTCGCCCTGATCGAGGCCTTCCTGCGCTAACACTCACCACGGGAAGGAGAGCGAACCGTTCGCTCCCTAACCGGGCGCGGCATCCGCCACCTCCAGCAGATCACCTCCCCAGTGGAAAGGAGCACGCATGAACTCCAGAAGGATCGTCCCTTGGGTGGCGGCGCTGGGCGCGACCGGCGCGTGGGTCTACACCCGACGCGCCACGTCCTTTGCATGGCTGCATCCGGACCTGCGCCACCCGCTGCTGAGGCTGCGTCACCCCGCCTTCACGCGCACCCTGGTGTCGCTGATGCGGCGCCTGCCGCGCACCGTGCCCGACCCGACCGACGTGCACGTTGAACGGCGCGCGCTCCCAGGGCCCCCCGGCGCCCCGGACGTGCCGGTGCTGCTGTACCGGTCCCTGGACGGGCCGCGGAACACCGCATCGCTGCTGTATCTCCACGGCGGCGGCTTCATTGCCGGGTCGGCTCAGGACTATCACCAGCAATGTGCGCGCTTTGCAAACGAACTCGGGCTGCTGGTCGTCAACGTCGAGTACCGTCTGGCCCCGGAGACCCCGTTTCCTGGCCCAATGGACGACGCCTACGCCGCTCTGAACTGGATGCACGAGCACGCGGCGGAGCTGGGCATCGACCCGGCGCGGATCGCCATTGCCGGGGACAGCGCGGGCGCGGGACTGGCCGCCGGACTCGCGCAACTCGCCCACGATCGAGGCGAGGTGAACGTGGCCTTCCAGCTGCTGCTGTATCCGATGCTGGATGACCGCACGGTCGTGCGCCCCGACCACGAGGGCCGGGGGGAGTTTGTCTGGACGCCCGGGTCCAACCGGCTGGGCTGGACGTGTTACCTGGGGCAGGTCCCTGGCCTGGACTCAACCCCGCCCTACGCGGCACCAGCGCGGCGCGAAGACCTCCGTGGACTCGCGCCGGCGTGGATCGGGGTGGGCACCCTCGACCTGTTCTACCGGGAAGATCAGGCGTACGCGCAGCGCCTCACGGCGGCCGGCGTGCCGTGTGAGTTCTTCGAAGTGGAGGGTGGGTACCACGCGAGCGAGACCTTCAGGGCCGGCGCGCCTGTCTCCACGGCGTTCCTGAAGCGCAGCCTGGAAGCGCTGCGGGAGGGCCTGCGGCTGGACGACCCAGCCGCGCAAGGCTCCTCCGCCTGAATCCGTGATGCCGAGGACCCCCGCAGGCCGGAACTGCGGAGCGTGAGGGCATGAACCGAACCGGCCACGCCGGTGCTGGCTCGTGGGTCGTACCGTCGCGAGACGCTGGAGCGTCGTTCAGTGCTTGACCCGGCCTCACCGGTGCGCCGCTTGTGATGGACTGCGGGCAGGAGGACGGCAGGCTCCGCGTGGCCGACGATATCGTTCTTGCACCGCAGGCAGGCTCCCTGTACCGGTGCCTGCCGGAACGCATGAGCCAACCATCCGCCACGCCGGTCCGGAGCAACCAGTCCCTGGCCCGCATGTCTGGAGGAGGGTTCACCAGGCGGCGCCAGCTGCCTGGGCAGAGCGAGGCAAAGAGTGGCGGACGATGACGAGACGGTGGCGGCAGCGGCGTTCGGGCGGCTGCCGCTGACCTTGCCCCTGGTCGCGGCCGGCAGTTCACTGTCAGGTGACGGCGTGGCCTGGGTGCAGCCCATCGCACCACCACTCTGGATGCCTGCTCAGCCGGGCCTGCCTCGGGTGTGCATGGAGCAGGCACGACCGGACGCCGCTCCCCCCATCACAGGGGCGCCGGCAGGCCCTCGACGAGCACCATCTCAAACTCAGCGATTCCCGCTCTGGCCCGCCTGGCCTCTGCATACGCGTCAGAGGCATACCACGCCTGCGCACGCTCCAGGGTCGGGAATTCCAGCAGCACCATCCGCTCCGGGTGATAGGTGCCTTCCAGCACCCGGAGGTGACCCCCGCGCGCCAGGTACGTGCCACCAAACTGCTTGACGGACTGCTCGGCCAGGTCACGGTACAGTTGAATGCGCGTGGGGTCAGAAACCCGTGTGTTGACCATCACATAAGCGGGCATCTGTGGAGTCTACATCGCCTCAACACCGGAGCGCGGTGTGGCGATCGAGTGCGCTGTCCGGGAGTGGCTTTCCTGTGAGGACGCGTTGTTGGGTGCAGGAATGTGGGCGGCGGTGATCGGAAGTTCGTGATCATCGAGGTGGGGGCGCTTCACGACCGGTGGCATGCGCCCGGCCCGCCGGTCATCGGGTCGGGCGCGTCCCACGGCCCGGTGAACCGCGGTCCCAGGGGAGGGCCCTGGCGTGTCGTCCCGTGCCTCGCTTCTGCACCGGAGCGCCCCCGTCATGGCTGCAGGATGGTCCCCAGGCACGGCGCGTCGGCGCGACACCCCTCCGACCAGAACACGTCGCCCGCCGAAGGCCCGGCCGCGCACCAGCGCGTGACACGCCAGCCGCCCGCGGTCCCGTCCACGCCCCGTGACCTCACCTGAAGTCCGCGAGATCTCCCCGGAGTGGAGACGCCGTGGACGCTCAGGGCCACCATCGGCCGGCCATCCTGCTGCCGGTACTGTTCGGTGCACAGAGGGGCGGCCCAGGAGCGCACATGCGGACCGCCGCCCGCTGAAAGGAGCGAACTGATGAAGGCACGGATGATGATGGGGGCTGCGTTGGTGCTGGGCCTGGGACTGACCGCGTGCGGCGGGAACGCGGGGAGCGTTCCGCCCACCGGGACGCCCGGCACCGGGGGAGGTGGGGGCGGTACCGCACTGCCCGCCGAGCTGCAGGGCGAGTGGAACTACGGCACCATTTCACCGATTGAGTACTACGATCCCACCTCCGGGCAGTACGCCGAGGCGAGCGGTACCAGCGACATCCTCAAGTTCACCGCGGACGGCACGTACGAACGCACTGGCATCACCGTCGTCACCACGTACAACTGCACAAGCAAAATCCTGCTGCACCAGACGGGCATCGTGACGCTCAGCGGCACCACCCTCACCCTCACGCCGAAGGTGTCCCTCGCAAAAGGCTACCGCTGCTCCCCGAGCGACGCCTTCGAAAACCGCGCGCTCAACACGTCCGTCAACACCTGGAACGTTGCCGGCAGCGGCGCGCAGGCGGTGCTCACGCTCGGCGACCCGGACCATCAGGCGGTGGACAGCCACTACAACCGGCCGCGCGGGACCTCGACCCCCGGGTCCGGCGGCGCGGCGGGGTCCATCAAGGGCACCCTTCACGTGGCGAAGAGTGGCGAGACCATCGGGGCCGTGTCGGTCTTCGCCTGCCCGGCGTCCGGGACCTGCGCTGCGGCTGGGGACGCCTTCCGCTACACCCATCCCGGTGACCTGGGGACCTCGGGCAGCTACGTCCTCGGGAACGTGACGAACGTGCCACACAACGTGTTTGCCTGGACGGACGTGAATGACAACAACCAGGTGGATGCCGGGGACATGTACGGGGTCTACACCTCGGATGGGCAGAGCGTGACCGCCGTCACCCCACCGGCCCAGGGGATTGACATCACCCTGTCGAAGTTGACGCCCGACGACGTGCAGTGACCTCGCGCCAGCCCGCCAGGCCGGGCGATCCGCGCCAGAACATCAGCGACGTGGACGCCCCGGCCGAGTGGGCGGCAGCGGCTGACGCGGCGGGTGGGTCATGCGGAGCACTCCGGCCGGAGTCTCCTGCCCCAGGGGCGCGCAGGTCGGCGGCGGAGAGCGGCCCCTTGCGGTTGGCCAGCGCTTTGAAGTGCACGAAGCGCGGCGTTCATGGCCTCCTCGTTCAGCCGGTGGTGCCGGTGGCCATCCAGATCGGAGGCCAGGTCGGTCAGCGCCTTGCGGAAGTCCACCCGGCCCGAGTGCTTGCCGATGACCAAGACGCCGGCCTCGCGGCCTCTCTGTTTGGCGTTCATGATCTCACAGGTCTCCTTGTGGTTGAGGACGCCGTCCTGACGAATGCCCGTCTCGTGCGCGAAGGCATGGTCCCCCACAGCGCCTTGTTGGGCGGCACGACCATCGCGGCCCGGTCGTGGGGGCGTCAGGTGTGCACGGCCATGACCACCGCTTCCAGGGCGGTGTTCCCCGCCCGCTCACCGATGCCGTTGACGGTGCCTTCGATCTGCGTGGCGCCGTGTTCCACGGCCGCCAGGCTGTTCGCCGTGGCCAGGCTCGGGTCGTTGTCGCCGTGGGCACTGATCTCGACCGCCTGCCCCGCCACAGTTTCATCGCGGACCCGGGCGATCACCGCGC
This sequence comes from Deinococcus sonorensis KR-87, assembly GCF_040256395.1. Classification (NCBI taxonomy): domain Bacteria; kingdom Thermotogati; phylum Deinococcota; class Deinococci; order Deinococcales; family Deinococcaceae; genus Deinococcus; species Deinococcus sonorensis. The sequence goes on from NZ_CP158298.1 coordinate 207,523, forward strand.
CGTCTTCGGGCGGGGTCCCGTCCTCACGGGACCGGGGATGTTGATGATCGTCGCTCCTGCCTCGATGGCGGCGCGGTACAGGCGGATCACGAAGTCAACGTCCGCGCGCCTCACGTCCGGGGCGGAGCACTGCACCTCGTCGGTTCGTCGGTGGACTGGCACGCGAGCTTCACGGCCTGCACGGACGACGCCGGCACCTCGTCCGGAGTGGTGCGGAGCATGTACTCCGTGTGGATGGCGCCGGCGAACGTGAAGACATGAAGGCAGCGCGTTGCAGCGGCCTCCAGTGCGGGCGAGGGGGCGATGGTGGGGCCACGGACCTCCCGGGCGATGCGGGTCAGGCAGTCGACGTCCCCGTCGCTGGGAATGGAGAACCCTGCCTCGATGATGTCCACGCCCAGCCGTTCCAGGGCATGGGCTGTTTCGTGTTTCTGCGCAGGGTGGAGGGCGACTCCGGGCGACGGTGAACCGTCGCGCAGGGTGGGGTCGAAGATGTGAATGCGGCGAGGTGTGTCGGTCACGGTCCGGCTCATTCGCGTGAAGGCAAGGGGCGGACCACCACAAGAAAACCCCGGAGCTGAGGGCTCCGGGGAAGGACGCGCTGCCGCTTCCGTCTGCCTCCACCGGAGGGACAAAAGCAGCAGCGCGGTATGCATCGTCATCTGACGCACCCTCACCGGGGGAAGGGAGCGTCAAGGGCGCACGAGCGATCGCCTGAAGCGCCGGAGCGTCCCCGTCGCGGGCAGAGGTGGACCGTACCGAAAGACGCGCGTCCAGGGCCTGCCCTGGACTGGTGAGGGGCGTCCCTCGGGCGACGAACAAGCCCCCGCACCAGCCAAGGCGGTCAGAGGGTCCAGGCGCGGGGGAGGGTGGTGACGGTGCATCTGCCGTCACGGGACCAGCAGCGGGGGATGCACCCCCAGCTGCTGACGCGGCCCTGCAGTTCGGCGGCGCGCTGGTGTCCGTCCGACCATTCACCGGACCGCAGGGCCAACGCAGGCGGGCGGTCCGCCACTTGCGGCTGGGGACGGCGTCGCGTGACCGCCCGGAACCGTTACCGCCGCGCCACCTGATGGCAGATCAACACGCCGAGCGCGCACACGGTGATTACGGTCATGATGGCCACGCTGCCACCACCCAGCGCGCCGACCAGTGTGCCGGAGAGCGCGCCCAGCGCCGACTGCAGGGTGCCGTTCAGGGCGCTGGCGCTGCCCACCCGCTCGCTGACACTCGACAGGGCCAGCGCCGAGTTGTTGGGGAACAGCATGCCCGCGCAGCACAGCAGCGCGAAGAACAACGCGGCGACCAGCGGCACGCTCAACAGCTGCAGCAGCGCGGCGGCCAGCAGCAGCAGCCCGACGAGCAGGGCCACCCGGCCCGCGACCCGGGCCATCTGCTCCGGCTCGTAGCGGCGCAACAGCGCGCGGTTGACCTGCGAGGCGAGCGTCAGGCCCGCCGCGTTCACGCCGAACAGCAGGGCGTACACGCCCGGGCGGACGTGGAGTTCCTGCAGGAACAGAAAGGGCGATCCGGTGATGTAGGCAAACAGCGCCCCGAAGGAAAAGCCGCCCGCCAGCGAGTACCCCATAAAGCGGCGCTGCCGCACCAGCCCGGCGTAGACGACCGCCGTATCGCGCAGCCGCATGCCCGCGCGGGCGGCGACCGCGTGCGTTTCGGGCAGGCGCTGTGCCGAGAGCAGCAGGCACAGCGCCCCGTACGCCGCCAGCACGCCGAACAGCGCGCGCCAGTGCAGGAAGGTCAGCAGCCACGTGCCGAGCGTGGGGGCGATGGCCGGGGCCACGCCGGTGACCAGCATCAACGTCGAGAAGAGGCTGGCGGCCGCTTTGCCCTCGTACCGGTCGCGCACCACCGCACTCACGATCACGGCGCCCGCGGCGCCGCCGAGCGCCTGCACCAGCCGCCCCGCGATCAGCACCCCGATGCTGGGGGCCAGCGCGCACAGCGCCGCGCCCGCGACGTACAGCGCCAGCCCCGCGAGCAGCGGCGCGCGGCGCCCGTACTTGTCGGCGACCGGGCCGTACAGCGCCTGCCCCAACGCCAGGCCGAACAGGTAGACGGCCAGCGTGTACTGCACCTGCCCGGGCGTCGCCATGAGGTCCTGCACGATCTGCGGGAAGGCCGGCAGGTACAGGTCGATGGTCAGTGGCCCGATGGCCATGATCGTGCCCAGCACCAGCGTGAACGCCAGCGTCGGGGCGCGGGACGGGGCCTGAGGACGGGCGACGCTCATCGGCGGACGGGTCGGGGCGGGCAGAGCCTGGAACAACGCATCTGGGCATTACAGCATAGGAGGGTGTGGAGGGCAACGCGGGGCGCCTGCAGCGTGAACGGTCCGCCCGAACCACCCGGCAGACGGTCCCAGTCGCCGTTCGACCGGTGCGGCGCCCATGGGGCTTCAGACGCCACCGCAGGCCAACCCGGACATGGCCGGCCGCAGCAGCACGGCGCGCGGGCCGCGCCTCCGTTCAGCTGGGGGTGGCGTTGGAGCCCGGGGTCGGCGGCCAGAGCCCCGGGCCGTTCCAGCACGGGAGGCACAGGCCGTCCCGTGCCCGCGGTCACCTCGGAGAAGGGCTCCGAGCGGCGCTCCCCGGTGCACCCCCACCCCTCGCCTCCACCCACACTAGGGGCGGCCGTCTTCAGGCACGTTCGTCGGCCGCAGCACCCCACCCCTCCCGGATCAGCCGGAGGAACTGGGCGGCCAGGTCCGGGTCGAAGTGGTGGCCGCTGGTGCGCTCAATCTCCGCGAGGGCCTCCTGGACACGCCACGCCCGCTTGTACGGTCGCGCGCTGATCAGCGCGTCGAAGACGTCCACCAGGGCGAACAGGCGGGCCCCCACCGGAATCGCCGGGCCGGTCAGGCCGTGCGGGTACCCAGTGCCGTCCCACCGCTCGTGGTGATGCATCACGACGTCCAGGGTGGTGGCGGGGAGGTTCGGGATGGCGCGGAGCATGTCGTGCCCGATCGTCGGATGCTGCTGCACCACGCGGAACTCGTCGTCCGTCAGCGGGCCCGGCTTCAGCAGCAGCCGGTCTGAAATGGCGACTTTTCCAGTGTCGTGCAGGTACGCGCCCCACCGCAGGGCATCCAGCTCCGTGGCCGGGAACGCCAGGGCGCGCGCGAATGCTTCGGTCAGCTGAACCACCCGGTCGATGTGGCCTTTGGTCTCGTAGTCGCGGTACTCCAGAAACACCCCCATGGCCCGCAACGTCTCTTCCCGCGACTGCTGCAGCTGGGCCACATGACGGGTGCGCTCCATCGCCACCGCCATCCGTTCCGTCACGGTCCGCAGGAGCCGGACCGTTTCGGTCGCCAGGTCCTCATCGGCGGACAGGAGGATGAAGGCCCCGACCAGCTCGTGATCGACCATCACCGGCTGAGTCATCACCGACCGCCAGCCGTCCTGGAGCGCCGGGGCCATCCGGGCCGTGACCGGGCCGGCCGACGGCATGTCGGCCCGGCCGAGGGCCCACAGCCGGCGCAGGTCCCGGGGGAGTGGCGGCACCGTGCGGCCCGCGGTGACCCAGGTTCCGCGGCGTCCCGCGTCGGTGAGGTACGCGCCGGCATCCACGCCCGGCAGCGTCACGCAGCGCTCCAGGACCATCCGGGCGATCCGCTCGGGCGGCTGCTGCGCTTCGAGCGCGGCCGTGACGTCCAGCAGCAGCCGGTCCCGGTCCTGCTGAGCCTGACGGTCCTGGTCCGCCGTTTTCCGGTGCGTGATGTCGTGCACCGTCGCCTGGTAGTCCGTCAGGGTGCCGTGGGCGTCATATCCGGCCGTCACGATGAGGTGGGCCCAGATGGTGTGGCCCGCGGCGTGCCGCAGACGCAGTTCCAGTTCCGCCGGCGTGACCGCGCCGGACGCGACCTGCCGGCAGAACGCGGTGAACGCCGCGCGGTCCTCCGGGTGAACGAAGTGCTGCAGTGGGGTGCGGGCGACCTCCCCCGGGGGATACCCGATCAGGCGGTCGATTGAGGGGGAGATGTAGGTGTCCGCTTCCGCGACGTTCCTGGCGATGATCACCGCGTGGGCGTTCTCCGCGAGCAGCCGGAACTTCCGCTCACTGCTGCGCAGGGCGCGCTCACTCCGGCGCTGCTCCGTGACGTCCTCCAGCACCGCGAGCCGCGCCGCCCGGTCCGCGAAGGTCAGCGCACGCGCGTGAACGACGATGTCCATCAGCTCCCCGTTCTTCCGGCGATGCCGGACCTGCATGACGTTGCTCGGTTGCCGCTTCATGGCCTCCAGCGCCGCCCGGAGCTGCTGGGTGTCCTCGGCCGGCCGCAGGTCCACCAGGTTCAGCGCCAGGAACTCCTCCCGGGTGTAGCCGTACCGGTCCACCGCCGCGTCGTTCACCGCGAGGATCTCGAGGGTTTCGATGTCCGTGACGCACATCGGCAGAGGATTGTGCTCGAACAGGTGCCGGAACGCCGCCTCCCGCCCAGCGAGGTCCTGCAGCAGGGTGATGGTGCGGGTGACGTCCCGCGCGTTCACGAGGATGCCCCCGATGTCCGGATCGGCGGTGTGGTCCGTACCGACCGCTTCCAGCCACAGCCAGTGGCCGGCCCGGGCCCGGAAGCGGAAGGTGATCGGGATGCCGGGATGCTGTGGGGTGCGCTCGAGGGCGACCTTCACGAACGCGACGTCGTCCGGATGGATGAAGGACAGCACGTTCTGCCCGACCAGCTGGTCCTCCGTGTAGCCGATCAGGTGCAGGCTGGCGTCCGTGGTGAACGTCAGCGTCCCGGCGAGCGTGAGCACCAGGGTGAAGTCGGCGCTGTGCTCGGTCAGCTTCCGCAATCTCGCCTGACTGGCCTTCATCTGCTCGAGCAGCTGGCCCCGCTGGAGGTTCTGCGCGCACTGGTCGGCGAGGGAGCGGATGAACGCCCGGTCTGCCGGGGAAAAGCTGCGGTCCTCCGCGAAGGTCAGCGTGAGGACGCCGAGCATTCGCCCGTCCACCTGCAAGGGAATGGCGGCCGCCGCGCCACGGCGGTGCGGCAGATGCGGGAACAGGGCGGCCCACCCGGCGGCCTGCAGGTACAGGTCTTCGCCCGTCCGGAGGGCCTGGGTCGCCGGCGTGTCCAGCTGGACGGAGAACCGCCGCCACGGGTCCTTCAACGCCTCCGGGTACCCGACGCTGCCGGCCATCACCAGCGTCTGGTCGCCCTCGTCGAGCAGCAGCACCGACCCGGCCGACGCCTGCATCACCCGCAGCACCTCCTTCAGAATCACCTGGGTGATCTCCTGGCTCCCGTGGGCGTGGCTGAGGACCGACGCGATGGCCATCACCGCCTGCGTGCGGGCCGCATCGGCCGCGCGGTCCGTGACGTCATTGAGGGTGATGATGATGCCGCCCACGGCGGGTGGGCCGTCCAGACGGCACGCCCGGCCTTCCAGCCAGCGCCACGCGCCACGCGCGTCACGCGCACGGAATGGTGCCAGGGTCAACGTGTCCGTGCCGGTCAGGGAAGCGAGCGTCGCGCCCACCTCAGCGACATCCGACGGGTGCACTCGGCGCGCCAGATGACGGACCGTCCAGTCCTCCGCGTCCTCCGGCCGCGCCGGGGGGTCCTCCCCGAGGAAGAACGCCTGCGCGGCTGGATTCACGTGGATGAGGCGGCGCTCCTGGTCCAGCACCACGATCAGGTTGCTGCTGACCTTCCACAGCACCTCAAGGAGGGGGTCGGAGGGATGACCAGGCAGCGCGGAATTCAGCGCGGGACCGCCTTTCCCCAGGATGGCGTGCCGGAGCAGCGTTGCTGTCCGGACGGGAGACGAGGGGGCAACGCGCCGGCCGACGAACCGGGCGCCTGCAGGCCAGCGTCGGGGGCAGGCGACCGGACCACCGTGCCATACGGTCTGCCGGGGATGCGGGAGCTCAGGTCGGAATGCACGGCTTCCCATCATTCTAAAGGCGATCGCCTGACAGCGGCCCGACATGTGTGTGGATGAACTCCAGTCCCGCTCCGGACGCCGTCTGGGTTCAGCATTGCTTCTGGGTGAAGCACATCCCGTCGTGAAGCAGCCGGGCAAGCGGGAGGTCACTGACAACCCCCTCACCTCAGCACGATGCGTTCAGGGGGGCGTGCCGACGCTCCGCTCCCGCCGGATGCGGGCACGCCGCCCTTGCGAACCTCGACCCAGGCGCGGTGCTCCGCTGTGGACCGGAGGTGTTGCTCCAGCTGCATTCCGAGTCCTTGTGGCTGAGCCCGCTTCGAACGGCCGCCAGGCGCGGGACCGTACGCTCAGGCCAGCTGCCAGCGATAGGGCACCGGTTTCTCCGTGGGTGGTGGAGCTGCTGCAGCGGGTGGACCATACCGCCTGCGCGCGTTGCTCTTCGACTCCCGTGCGCCTGGCCAGGGCGCCCAGGACGCCGACATGGACCTGCTCGTCGTCGTTGATGCCGTTCAGATCCCCGAAGCGGAACGGTGGCGAGGTGTGGAGCCGGTTGAAGCGGAGGGCCACGTCCTGGCCCTTGACCGGTGGCTGACCCTTGGCCACCACGTGCACTGGCAGAACTTCGGCCTGTCCCAGGGCCGGGCGCTGCTCGATCCTCAGGGCTTCAATCAAGCCGGACGGAAGGTGCTGGAGCCCCCCCGTCGTCGTACCGGTCGGGTGGAGGCGCTGGACCGGTACCTCAACAGCACGCACCGGAGCGTGAAGGCGTGGCGCAAGGTGAGGCGCTGGGCGCCCGCCTGCACGCTGGAGTCGCTGTCACGGCGCGGCCTGACGGGGGCTTTCGTCTGGCGGGCCGGTGGACACCGTATTGGGATCGACTCGACGGGCAATGGCCGCCCCTCGCCTCCCTGGGCCTGAAGGTCACACGTCTTCAGCTGCAGGTGGCGGCGGTGGTCACGCAGGCTGATCCCGAAGTGCTGCGCTCGCTGTGCGCAAGGGTCAGTGCATGGATGCGCCCGCATGGGCCCACGTCGATCCTGGATGCGTGGCCTCCCTCATTTCGCGAGGCCTTGCGCTCGAACGTCACCGACCGCCCTGAAGCACGATGAAGAGGGCGGGGGTCCACGCATGTCCCGCGAACCCTGGACCGATAGACGGCGTGCCCCCGCAGACACAGCCAGCGGGCCATTGGCCCGCCGGACCAGCCGCAGGCACGGCTGACCGCTGTTGAGCACAACCGCGCTCGAGGGCATCACTCCGGCCCGGAGGGCCAGGAAGCGAATGAGGTGAACGTGCAGGTGGCCGGCACGGATCAGGGCGACACCGGCAAGGAAACGGCCCGTCGAGCCACGGGTCTTCGATCGAACCTGGTGGTCCGGCGACCGGAGGCGACCCAGGGCGTCTCCCGCTCCCGGAGCGCTGCGCGGTGGAACCGTCGTTTGCCGGGGCGTCGCGCTTGAGACGCCTGCGGCGGAACCTGGAGCACCGTTCCCACTCCGGGCCGCCCACCGTCTGCTGGCGGCCACACGCCCACCCCGTGGGGCCACCCTGGCCAGCGAGCGTCTAGAAGTAGAAGGTGTGGTGGGCGTCTCCCCCGCCCTTGCTGCCCAGGCCCTTCAGGGACACCTTGAATGAACCGCCCACATCGCCTTTCTTGGCATCGAAGGAAATACTGAAGCTCGCGGTGGGCGTGGCCCAGGCATAGCCGTACGCAAGTTTGGCCAGTTGCGTGGCCTTCAGCACCGTGTTGCGGGTCTTGGCCCCGGCGCTGCCGAGATTCATGTAGTAATGGGCGCTGCCGCTCTGATCGATAAATTTGGAGCCCTTGATGATGACGGTGTGATCGACCGTGATCTTGCCGCGTGTGCCGCCCCACACCCATTTGAGGGTCAGGCTGAGTGCCCGCGCGGTCCGCGCCCTGGTGCTCATCGGCTGAACGCTGGCGTCCGCATGGTTCCAGCGGGCGCCGGCCTGCGTCGTTGACGCCGTCTGGGGGGCGGTGTCGTCCTGGACCAGCACGATATTCGACAGCAGGCTGTCGTAGACGAGGCCGCTGCGGTCATAGACACCTGTCGTCTGGAACTGCTTGCCCTCGCTCTGCCACGTCAGCCGGACGGTTCCCTGACCGACGTTGAGCAGCGGCAGCACCGTTGACCGGATATTCGAGACCACGTCCTGATGCTGCAGCTGATCCGTCTGAAAGGCGCGCATGCGCTCCTGAATGGTATTCAGCGTGAAGGAGTCAGGATGAACACCGTCATACTGCGGCACCACCGTCTGGTCTGCCACCAGCCGGTCCCCCATGGCCGTCACCTGCGCGGCGGACTCCAGGCCGGGCCCGAACGTGTAACTCACCAGCCGCAGCGGGAGGGCCTGAGCATCCAGGTTCGTCTGCGCCTGCTCCAGCTGGTTCACGACGGCGGCGGTCAGACGGGACGGCGCCTGTCCGGGCTCGGCCGCCTGAACAGGCGCGGCCGTGAGCGCCGGCGGGGCGCCTGCCGGCGTCTGAGCGGCGGGCGGCGCTGCGGTGTTGCAGGCGGCCAGCAGCGCGATGAGACTCAACGTACCGAGGCGGTGGGCCAGACGGGCAGTACCACGCGAGTGGTGTGTTGGCATCGTGTGTTCCTCTGGGGTGCCTGTCAGTCAGGCGAGCAGGGCCGGTGAAGGACAGCTCTTCAGCAGGGAGCGCGTCAGAGGAACACAGCAGGGCCGACCTTGAGATGACGAGAGCTGGAAGAGAACGGTGAGGTGCTGCGGACTGACCTGGGAGCAGCATAAAATATTGTTTAAGACGTGGTGCAGAAAAAATTGTGAAAAGCTTCAGCTACACATCGTCCACGCCTCGGCGAGGCCCGTGCATGGATGCCGATGCCCACCTGCCGTGGGCTGGGTTGACCGAGCCCGGCTCAAGCAGCCTTGAAAGACAGCGCTCGAAGCGTGGCCCTGGCATCCATGGGACGTCAGAGCGCCAGGCGTGGACGGACGACGTTGGCGGTGGTGTCCCCCGGTGCAGATCCGGACGCTGACTCAGCGGAGGGCCTGGGCGAGTCCGATGAGCACCCCTTCCGGCCCCCGGATGTAGCACAGTCGGTACGCGTCCTGATATTGAACCACCTCGCCGACCAGCGCGGCGCCGCGCCGTGCCAGCCGCTCCAGCGTCTCGTCGAGATCATCCACCGCGAACATGACGCGCAGATACCCGAAGGCGTTCACCGGCGCGGTGCGGTGATCCTCGACCACCGGCGGCGCGAGAAAGCGGGACAGCTCAAGCCGGCCATGGCCGTCCGGCGTGCGCATCATGGCGATCTCCACCTGCTGGTCCCCGAGGCCGGTGACCCGCCCGGCCCATTCGCCTTCGATGATGGTCCGCCCTTCGAGTTCGAGGCCGAGGTCACGCAGGAACTCAATCGTTGCATCGAGGTCATGGACGACGAGGCCGACGTTATCCATCCGCTGTACCGCCATGGGCCCACGGTAGCATGGTGTCTGTCCTGCGCCCGAACCCTTCCGTGCTCGTCCAGGTGATCTGGCCTCTCATCGGCGCGGGGCGACGCTTCGCGCTGAACGCCTCAACACGGCGCTGGAGGACCTCAGGGCATGATGGCCGTCCATGGCCGCGCCCGACGGACCTCCAGGCTGTGGCACAGGCGGAGGCTCGTCGGGCGCGACGATCGTTCGGCATGTAAGCGCTTGACCGTGTCGGGTCCGACCAGGCCAGGCGGCCTCCCCAGGGAGTTCGGGGCGCTCGGCTCGGGCCGGCCCGGCGCGCGGGGCTGCGCTCAGGCACGGCGGGGGCGTCATGGCAAGCGCGCAGCCACGTCCTTGTGACGGATGGCGTCCCGCGTCCTCAGGACGTCGCGCCGGCGCTGTGGTGGCGCAGCAGAACGGCAGTGTGCAGCCAGAAATCCGACAGGGCCTGCAACATGCGCACCCACCCCTCGAACGTCGCTGGTTTGTGCAGGGAACTGAACGCGTGGTGCTGGTCACTCGCCAGAATGTCCATGCCTGCGTCCGACATGCTCATCACCACCACCGGCATACTCCGCAGCTGACGATGCGCGTTCAGGTAGTGCAGCACGCTCAGTCCAGACATCCCCGACAGGTGGAGGTCCAACAGGATCAGGCGGGGCCACTGGGCGGGTGAGGCCGCTTCGTCCAGCAGCTGCAGGGCGGCCCTGGGGTCGAGCGCCACGCCGCGCCCCGTGCCGGGTTGAGCGGCGGTCGGGCGGGCACCGACGGCGCCGGGCAGGACGCTCACGGTCAGCAGGGACGGGACGGAAAAGGTGCTGCTCACGGTCGTCTCCGTCTTCGGACGCCGGACCGGAAGCGGGGCGGCTCGAGCCTCCACGCGGTCGCCGATCGAATGGCCCGGCAGAAGGCGCGTTGGCTGGGCGCAACCCCCAGCGCGCCGACCCCAGCGGTCCCTCACGGGCACCGGTGCACGCCAGGTCGGCCGGCCTGGCGTGCGGAGCCATGACATGAACCACCGACGCCCGGCAGCGTGGCAGGTGGTCGCGGTTGGGGTGCGAGTTCCGCCGTGCGGGGGCCGCTTGACTCTGACGTATGTGTCAGGGTTTACCCTGGGGGCGTGGAGACGATGCGGATCGGTCAACTGGCGCAGGCGGCGGGCGTGAGCGTCCGCGCCATCCGGCATTACGACCACCTCGGCCTCCTCACCTCCACCCGCGAGGACAACCGGTACCGCCGCTTTCAGGCGGAGGACGTCGACCGCGTCCGGATCATTCAGCTGTTCCTGAAGGCCGGGTTCACGCTCGAGGAGATCCGGACGCGCGCGCCGTGCTTCCGGTACGGGACTGCGCCGCTCGACGCGCCCGCGGAGGATGTGCGCGCCCTGTACGCCCTCAAGATCGCGGATGTCGACGCGCAGATCGCCGTGCTGCAGCAGCTGCGAGATCAGCTGCTCGCGGCCGCACGCCGCCTCGAGACGCGCGCTCATCACGGCCCGGCGAGCTTCAGAGACTGACCACCCACGCCGCCCCTGCGCCCCGGACCGCTCCGGGCGCGCGTCCTCTCCCCTACCCCTGGAGGGCCCATGAACATTCAGCTGATCCGCAACGCCACCCTGCGCCTCGAGTACGCCGGCACGACCTTCCTGATCGACCCGATGCTGGCGGAGCAAGGCGCCTACCCGGGCCTGCAGGGCGCGCCGAACAGCCACCTGCGCAACCCGACCGCGCGGCTGGTGGTGCCGGTGGAACGGCTGAGCGCCGTGGACGCCGTGCTGGTCACGCATACGCACTTCGACCACTGGGACGAGGTGGCCCGGGAGCGGCTGCCCAGGCACCTGCCGGTCTTCGTGCAGCACGACGCGGACGCGCGCGTGGTGGCCGCCTCGGGCTTCACCGATGTCCGCGTCCTGGGCGACACGACCACTTTCCGGGGCATCACGCTGAGCAAGACGGCGGGGCAGCACGGCTCGGACGCGGCGATGGCGGCCATCGGCGAGCGGCTGGGGGAGGTGAGCGGCGTGGTGTTCCAGCACCCGGAGGAACCCACGCTGTACGTGGCCGGGGATACCGTGTGGAACGAGCACGTGGCGCGCGCGATCCGCGCCCACCAGCCGGCGGTGATCGTGCTGAATGCCGGGGACGCGCAGATCACGGGCCTGGGGTCGATCATCATGAACACGCAGGACGTGCTGGCGGTGCACCGCGCCGCGCCGGACGCCACGCTCGTCGCCGCCCACCTGGAGGGCGTGGCGCACGCGGTGCTCTCGCGGCGCGAGCTGCGCGCCTTCGCGGCCGAGCAGGGCTTCGCCGATCGGCTAGTCATCCCGGACGACGGCGAGACGCTCACCCTCTGAGCACCAGGCCCGCGGGGCGTGAACCGGGCCCGTCTCCGCCCGCTCCCGTCAGGGTGACGTGCCAGTTGCGGCACAGCTGGTGTCGGTGCGGGAAGCCCTGGTCGCGCGGCAGCAGCGCCAGCCGGGGCGTTCGGGCCGGCGTGGCCAGGCCGCCCCTCCCCGGACCCCGTCTGGCTGGTCCGTTTGCGGGCCGTGCCGCCGTGGAACGGGCGGGTGGCGCGGCGGTGGTGCTCACCGGTGCCGGCCTGGAGCGGACGTCGCCGCGAGGCCAGTGAACCGGCGTCTGCCGCGCGTTCGTGAGGACGGTCCGGCGCGGCCGCCGCACGGCGGGCCCTCCTGACGGTCACGGCAACTCTGGGGGGTGTGCCTGCGCCACCAGTGATGAGCACGTGGACGAGCCTGCGGGCGTCGTTGCGGCCGTCGCTGGTGGCGCCGGCACACAGGCTGCCGACACCGCGCAGCAGCGGGTACGCCTCAATGTCAGTCTGAAGTTCGCCAGCGGCGTGGGCCGCGTGCAGGAGGGTGCTGCAGACCGGGACGAGCTGGTCGAGGACGTGACTGATCAGCATGTCGAATCCCTCCTTGTCTGACTGCATGACGGCGGCGAGGCCGTGCTTGGTGATCAGGAAGTCCACGAAGCGGTTGATCCACTCGCTCAGGGCGGCGTGGGGGCTGGCGCTGGTGTGCAGCAGGGCGGGTCCGGCGGCGGCGCAGGCGTCGACCTGGGAGCGGTAGACGGCGATGATCAGGTCCGCGCGAGTGGGGAAGTGCCTGTACAGGGTGCCCATGCCCACGCCGGCCCACGCGGCGACGTCACGCACCGGGACGTCCATGCCGGAGGTGACGAAGAGTTCGGCGGCGGCCAGCAGGGTCTGCGCGTCGCGGTCTGCGTCGGCCCGTCGGCGCCGGCCCGGGGGCGGCTCGGTGTTGCTCATGGTTCTCCTTGCGGTGTGGCGGGCGCAATCACCGAGTTTGACAAACGGAACATCGTTCCGTATATTTGCGGAGCAGTGCTCCGGATCATCATGCGAGCGGAGCACCGCCCGCCACGACACGCCGTCTCACCTGAGGAGGACCCCATGCAGTACCGCACCCTGGGCCGCACCGGCATTACGGTCAGCACCCTGTCGCTCGGCGCCATGAACTTCGGCCAGATCGGCCGCACCACCCCGGCGGAAGCCACCGCCATGGTCGACGCCGCGCTCGACGCCGGCATCAACCTGATCGACACCGCCGACGCCTACCGCGACTCGGAGCTTCTGGTCGGCCAGGCCATCGCCGGGCGCCGCGACGACATCATCCTCGCCACCAAGGCCACCCTGCCCATCGGTGAGCTGCGCAACCACCAGGGCAGCTCCCGCCGCTGGCTCTACACCCAGGTCGACAACAGCCTCAAGCGACTCGGCGTCGACCACATCGACCTGTACCAGATGCACCGCTGGGACCCCGCCACCAGCGACGAGGAGACGCTCTCCGCGCTGACGGACCTCCAGCGGGCCGGCAAAATCCGGTACTTCGGTTCCTCGACGTTCCCGGCCTACCGCATCGTGCAGGCGCAGTGGGCCGCGCAGGCGAACCACCTGAGCCGCTACGTGACGGAGCAGCCCGGCTACTCGATCCTGCAGCGCGGCGCGGAAACGCACGTCCTGCCCGTCACCGAGCAGTACGGGATGGGCGTGCTGGTCTGGAGCCCCCTGGCGTCCGGCTGGCTGTCCGGCGCCGTCCGGGCGGGCCAGGACGTCACCACCAACCGCTCGACCTTCATGCCCCAGCGCTTCGACCTGTCGCTCCCCGCCAACCGCGCCAAGCTGGAGGCCGTCGAGCAGCTGGCCCACATCGCGCAGGAGGCGGGCCTCACGCTGATCCAGCTGGCGCTCGGGTTTGTGAACGCGCACCCCGCCGTGACCAGCGCCCTGATCGGCCCCCGCACCATGGCACACCTGCGCAGCCAGCTGGATGCCGCGGACACCGTGCTGCCCCCCGACGTGCTGGACGCCATCGACCGGGTCGTCGCGCCGGGCACCGACCTCGCCCCCGACGAGAAACACGACGCGCCGCCCGCGCTGCTCGACCCGCACCTGCGCCGCCGCACCGCACAGCCCGCCCTGTCGCTGCCCATCGCCTGAACCGCGGCCCGGCGCTCTCCCCAGGCCGGCCGGGGAGCCCACGCGCGCCGGACCCGCAGGCGAATTCCGCGCACCCCGGTTCTTCGCACTGCGCGCGTCTCCCGACCGGCACCACCGCGCGTCCCTGGACGTTTCCCGCACCGCCTGGAGGGTCGTTCCGCCGGCTGAGCACCACGCGCCGGAGACGTGGCCCGCCACCGGGCCGGGGCCGGCGCCCAACGTGCCCTTCCAAGCCAGCGATGGGTCCAGGCACGGAACTTCAGCGCTGCGCCGACGACTTCCCCAGAGCCATGGCGGCGCCGAGGCCCCTGACCAGGACCGGGGTTCCCGCTGAACCCCGGCGCTCACCGAACGGCGAGCAGGACGTCCGTGAGGACGCATCCACGCTCCATCTGCAAGGTGAGTTTGGGCGACCACACCCGGGCGGTCAGGAACGCGCTGTTTCAAGCTGCATCACCCGCAATGCTCGGAAGGGTGAGGGTTCCGGGGCCAGCGGGGCACCGAACCGCTTCAACTCGGCACTGCGGTCCGCCGGCGCTCCACCCGTCAAGGTCACCTCACCGTGGGCTGCGCCGTGCTCCCCAGGCAGCCGGTGCGGACGGACGTTCGCCCCGCACTTGGGCGAATCATTCACCTCCAGACGGCGCAGCGGCACCGGCGAAACCGCCGTCACTGTGCCAGAAGGCCAGCAGCAGCGCGGGCGGGCCAGACCAGGCGACCGGGGAGCGCCGCAGCACGTCCAGGGCGAGCCACATACCGCCGGCGCCATCACCGCGTCAAGTCGAGCCGTGGACACGGCGAAGGATGTCGTCCACCACCCGGACGAGCGGCTGTGCCGCGTCGATCGCGATGCCGCCCCTGGGCAGATCCTCCTTCATGCGATGCAGTCGCGCCACGAGCTCCTTCTCCGCTGGTGTACCGCCCCAGTCGGTGGGATCCCGCGCGACACGTTCGTCCAGCCGCCGGTACACCATCTCAAGGTCGTCAACCTCGAGCACGAACACGCCGTCGAACAGCCCCACAACGTGCGCGACATTCCTCGAACTGCCGCAAAAAAAGGAGAGCTCGTGGTGGTGATCGCCGATCACGGCCTTCACTTTGTTGACATCCCACAGGAGGTGCTCGTGCTGCCAGACGGCCTTGTCGCGCTCGCTCTGATGGACGGGTTCACGGACGGGCGCCCCCGTCTCGGGATCCCCCCGGTACTTCAACTCCCGGTCCCCGTGCAGGACGTGGTACCCGCGCCGCTGCAACTCTTCGGCCACCGAGGTCTTGCCCGTGCCGGAACCGCCTTCAACGAGATAATTCCTCTTGCCCACAGCTCCCTCCTCCCGGCGCATGCCGTCTGGTTCTCCTGCCGGAGGCCGACCCGGGCTGGGCGGCAGCCGTCCCATTGATTCTGGAAGATTGGCCGCGCCTCCTCAAGGACGCCGCTGTGCCTGCCCGGCCTTCCTCTCCCCGCGCGGCGCAACCCGGACACGCAGCCACCGAAGCCCAGCCGGTACGCGCGGCCGGCCACGACCAGGTGCCGGACGCGGCGCATCATCCCAGGGTCCGGGCCACGGTCCAGGTCGTCGCCCAGGCACACGAAGCCGCGGTCGGGAACGGCTGTGCACAGATGATCGAGCTCACCGCGGCCGCCGTGCAGATCGCCGACAACGATGGGCGGCGAGGAAGCTGGAGGAGGCATCCGGAGTTCCATGCACGAACAGGTGGATTGGGCCCGCGTACGTTCTCGCTCAAACGCATGGCGCTTTATGACCTGATGGAGCTGGAACCCCTGATGGCGGAGAACCCCACGCCGGGGCTCACGGCACCTCAGGTGCCCGGGAGGCACTTGACCTTCCTGCAGCTGGAACGCTTAGCGTGGCAGCGTATGCGAGGTCGCCTGATCATCTCCCGCTTTGCTGTCCTGACCGGTCTGTCCTCCACGACGCTGCGGTACTACGACGAGATCGACCTGCTGCGTCCCGCAGCCGTCGACGGTCAGACCGGGTACCGGTACTACGGCGTCGCTCAGATCGAACTGGCGGTCCGGATTCGCCGCTGGCGTGAACTGGGACTGCCGCTCGACGACATCCGGATCATGATCCAGCGACCCGCCGAGGCACCGGAGGTACTGGCCCGGCACGCGAAGCGGCTGAGTGACGAGATCGAAGACCGTCAGCACTCGCTGCGGACCGTGCGCGCGTACCTCAAGGAGGAAGCAATGAACTACCGCATCGAACACCTGCCCGCACGACAGACCCTGAGTATTCGCGCGCGTCTGCAGCCCCCCCACTACGAGGTGATTCCCGAAGCGTTGAAGGACGTCACGACGTACGCGAAGGCCCGGGGATACCAGCTCGAGCGGCCAAGTTTCTTCGTGCACGACACCCACGACACGGGCGAGGGAAGCCTCGTTGAGGTGCACCTGCCGGTCGTGGGAACTGTCGAAGGCCACGGCCGCATTGAAGTGCGCACGTTTGAAGGGGGCCTGGCCTTCATTGGGCGGTTCGTGGGTTCCTACGACAAGACGGGCGCCGCGTATGCCGTGGTGGTGGAAGAAGCGATGCGCCGTGACCTCAGGATCAACGGGGTGACCGCCGAATTCTATGTGAAGAGCGTTCCTGACACCCCGAACCCTGAGGCGTACGAGACGGACATCGCGTTCTTCCTGGACACGGAAAGCCCGCAGTAACAGAAGGCCCTGGCCAACCAGGCCGGTGAGCGTCACCGGCCACCTCCAAGATGGAATGGACTCGCGGTGGGTGAGGTGGCCGACCAGCTGCACATGCCTGGATTCAGCGTGACTACCACACATGTCCACTTCCGGCCTGGCACCGCTGGCGGAAAGAAGACCGGCTTGCTGAACGGCACCGGGAACGATGCCGCTCGGCCGAGTGGCATCTCGTTTCCACCATCACCTCCGCCGCCCTCCGACAGGGCCTCCCGGCTGACCTGGGTGGGGGCGCGACCACCACATCTCCATCCTCCGGCGCCGGCTCGGACAGAGATGTTCAGATCACGGCTCTCTCAACCCGGCAAGCATTCGTCGTGCGTGCTCCACCAGCACTTGGAGTGCCCGGATCTGGTCATCAATTTCCGCGTTTGCCACCCGCATGATGTTGGATACCGCCTCCTCAGCGAGCTGCTCAAACCCTCTGACTTTATCGATCGCCTCAGCGTGCCGCAGGTGACCCAGCCGGGCATTGAGGTCCCGCTCAATGCGATCCAGGTGATCAAGGTCCTGACGCGTCGTGACCTGCTGTCGGGCCATCCCAACGAGGGTGCGGAACGACTTGATTTCGGCCTGCACAGTGCGTTGCACTGTACGGAGCGTGGTCAGGCTGATGTCCTCGACCGGAATGCGGGTCACGCGCTCCAGCGCATCGACGATCTGGTTGCTCATCAACGCGGCGATGTCACGCTGGGCCTGGCCGACCTCAAGGATTCGGTGCAGCACGCCGGAATGATCGGGCGGTTCAACTTCAGTCTGCACCCTTCCTCCCTCACGAAGCTGCTCCAGCGTCTGCTGCAGGACCCCTTGAAGGGCCGCGGTGACCTCAATCTGCTCGCGGCCAGCCGCAATGATCTCTTCCACCGCCGTGCTCTGATTGAGGGCCGCAACGCCCACATGTTCACGCGCGGCCATCTCGAGCAGACGCTGACGGGTCGAGGCGCTCTGGGCCAGGAGGTGCGTCAGTGCCTGATGCTGGTCGGGAAATGACGGCATGTTCCGCATCCTAGTGCCTTCACGCTGTTGGGGGACGCTTCCGAGCCGCGTGCCCCGCGGGGCTCACCCGCGTCCATCCTGGAGGCACGCCGAGAGACAGGGCGGACACGTGCTCGCTGAGCATCAGACGTCAACGTGGCATGACCGCTTCACGAGTGGCCCGCACCCTGAGTGGCGCACATGACCTCCAGGGCGTCTCCCATGACTGACCCTGATTCTTTGAGAACGCCTGTTCCCAGCGGGAGTGCTTCGCGGGCATGGCCGTCCAGGTGCAGCGCACCCGGAGCACCCCACCCTCAAGCACCTCGTCGGCAGAGCACGGCCCCACACGCCCGCAGCGCGTTTCCACAACCGGAAGGTCAGACGTGGCAGGCGGCCGTCCACCCCGCCATCCAGTTCACGTCTCCCGGGGTGCGTGCACCCGCTGGTCCCGCGTGGCACGTCCGGGCAGACACGCGTCCCCGCCACAAGCGCCAGGAACCACGTTGAAGGCCGGCGGAGAGCGGGACCGCGCCGCCGACCCCGGTGCGGCCCACGAGCAACGTGCGCGTCCCGGTCGGCTCAGGCTCCACCGCTGTGACGTGGGCCCGCCCCACCGCAGACGGTCGTACAGAACGCCGGAGAAGCTCACCTTCCATACCCGCGTCCTCCCCGCCCGCCGATCAATCCGCGGTCCGTCCGGTCATCACCGATGGCGTCACAGCAGCCGCTCAACGATCACGACGTCCTTCCAGACGCCTTCGAGCTGACCGTGCCGCTCGTAGGTGCCGACCTGCCGGAAGCCGAGGCCGGCCAGCAGCTGCAGGCTGGCGCTGTTTTCGGGGAACACGCGCGAGACGAGCTTCCCGTACCCGGCGTCCCGGGCCGCGGCGATCAAGGCGTTCATCGCGGCCCTGCCCGCTCCGCTGCCGCGTGCACTTCGTTCGACGTATACGCTGAACTCCGCGATGCCGGCGTAACAGTCCCGGGGGCGGTAGGTGCTGGTGCTCGCAAAGGCGATGACCTGATGCTGCCGCTCGATGACCACGATCGGGTGCACGCCGTCAAACCAGCCGCGGATGTCTTCGGCGCTCCGGGGCCGCGTTTCGAAGGTGCTGGTGCGGTCTTCAATGCCCTGGGTGTAGATGTGCGCGATGGCGGGGGCATCATCCGGGGTGGCGGGACGGGAGGTGAACGCATGTGCCGTTGTCATTCTCAATTGTTGTTCTTGACAATCGAATTCGTCAAGCGTACAGTCACCACATGACCGTTGCCGAAGACAACCAAGTGGCCGGGACGGACAGCACCGGCCTCCTGCTGCGCTGTGTTACCCGCCTGTTCGCCGAACTGCAGCAGCGCAACTTCGCGTGCTGCGACGTCCAGTCCGCCACCCAGTGCGTGATCCTCACTACCCTGCAGCGCGAGGGGGACGTCACCCTCACCCACCTGACCCGCACGCTGAACCTCGACAAGGCGTGGCTCAGCCGCAGCACCGACGACCTCGTCGAGCAGGGCCTGCTCATCAAGGCGCCGCACCCCAGCGACCGCCGTGCCCTGCTGCTGCACCTCACGGACGCCGGGCACCAGGCCGCGCGGGACCTCGACACCCAACTGAACCGCCAGTCCGCCCGCGTGCTGGCCCGCCTGCCGGTGGAGGACCGTGCCCAGGCGCTCCGCATCCTCGAGGGCCTGACCCAGGCGCTTCAGGCTGAACTCAACGGCGACGACGCCTGCACCCCAAGGAGCACCTGAGGTAAATGCGGAGCTGCCGCACCTGTGGTCCACCGAACGTCAGCGGCGCCCCGCGTCAACGTCCGCGGACCGTCCGGCCCCACCCCCCGCGGCCACGTTCCTCCGCCCTGCCTCACCTGCTCAGGAGTGCTCCCATGGCCCAGACCCTCCCGATCCCCGGCCTCACCCCGCAGACCGCGACCGACACCCTGATCCGCACGCTCCGGGGGACCGAGCCGCGCCCGCTGGAGTTCCACCTCGACAGCGCGGTGCTCGTGCAGCCCGGGTACCACGTCACCGAGGTCAAGGCCGTCACCATCGAAGCCATGGACTGCGGCGGCAAGGCGAACGCCTGGCGTGAAACGATCATTCAGCTGATGGACGGCACCGCGGAGGAGGCCAACGGCGGCCACATGACCACCCGCAAGTTCCTCGGCATCTACGACCGGGTCGCGAAGCACGTCCCGGTGCGGGCCGAGGCGGAGGTGCGGTTCGAGTACGGCACCGCCAGCACCCCGGCCCTGCAGTACCACGTGACGGGCATCCGGTTGGAACCGGAGCGGGTGATCGTGGACCTGCGCGCGCCCGGGGTGCAGTGCAAGGCGGGTGAAGCGTGTGGCCCGTCGGTGGGTGCCACTGAGCCCAGCGAAGGCTGCACCCCGGACAGCGGCTGCTGCAGCCCGGTGCCGGCCCAGCTGATCACGTTGAGCTGAGGGTCCGGATCCCCGCTGGCCAGCGTTCCCTGGTGGGGGCGCTGGCCGCACCCACGACGGTGGCGTGCGGGGCGCGGTCGACGCTCAGCTGAGCGTGGCTGGACGCGCACCCAGACCAGCCTCACGTTCCGACCGGCTCTACTCATTCCGCACGGCTCGCCCCGGCGGTCGGTCGCACCCTGGCGAGCCTGGGGGTCCTGATGGGTGCGTTCGCCTTCACGCTGCTCGCCACCACGTCGGCGTTCCTGCCTTTCGGCTGGCGGACCATGGCCCTGACCCTGTCCAAGGTGGCGTTCCCTGTCCGAGGCGGCGTTCACCGTCCTCGGACAGCCGCTGCACGGCGCACCGCGTATCCGGGCGACCCTGACCAGCACCCATGTTGGCGGACCGGTCAGCACGATCTTCGCGCGGCTCAGCACCGCCCTGTCGGGCGATGTTGGGCTGCGGGGAACGCTCCTGAGCCAGGCGGCGCTATGGGCTGGTCTCGGGGCTGACCTGGGGGTCTGTCCGCACGGGTCAGGTCCAGCGCGGCCCGCAGGACCACGGCCGGGCATCGGCGCTGGGCTCCGGCAGCAACGCCTGGCCGTGGCGGTGGGCGTGGGGCGGCCGCTCGCGCCGCTCCTGCGGACCACCGGGTCCGAGCCAGCGCAGGCCGCGGCAGTCACGGACCCCCTCCGGCAGGCGTTGCTGCCGGGCGCTGTTCCTGACCGGCCCGGGCGGTAACGTGCCGAGCGCCTGAGCGGCTGGTGGTGACGCTGGAGCGTGGCCGTACCCTCTGCTACCGTGAAGAGGTCATGAGCCCCACTCGAGGCTGGATGCTCCAGGTGTTCGGCACGCCGTCGTTCCACCGTCCGGATGGACGGCGGCTACGCTGTGAAGGGACGACGCTGGCGCTGCTCGCGTACCTCGCGGTGGAGGGCCCCACCTCCCGCGCCCGGCTGGCGTCCCTGCTGTGGCCGGCCTCGGCGGAGAGTGTCGCGAGGAACAACCTGGTGCACCTGCGGCGCCGCGTGGCGTCCATGGCCCGGACGGAGCTGATCCTGAATCAGGACCTGCTGACGTTGAGCCCAGTGGTGTGGACGGACGTTCAGGCGCTGGTGGCTGGCACGCTCCCCCCGGAGCGCCTGCCGGGCGCCACATTTCTCAGCGACGTGACGTTCGGGGACCTGCCGGAGCTGACCGACTGGATGCACCTTCAGCGGGAGCGGCTGTTGCAGCTGTCCCTGCGACAGCTGCACGCGCTGAGGGCCGCGGCGGAACAGCAGGGCGAGCTGGCACAGGCGCTTGGCCATGCCGAGCGGATCCTCGCGCTCGACGACCTGAGTGAGGACGCGCACCGCCACGTGATGCGGCTGGCGTACCTGACGGGAGACCGGGGTGCGGCGCTCGCCACCTACCGGGCGTGCGCCGCGCGCCTGGAGCGGGACCTGGGGGTGGCGCCAATGCCGGACACCGTGCGGCTGGCCGAGGACATCACGCGGGGCGAAGGGCCGTTGCGGCCGGCAGGGCGCGTGTCCTCCGGCATTCCACTCGCAGTGCAGCGCCCTCCGGTCCTGGTGGGGCGGGAGCGTGAGTGGCGGCGGATGGAAGAGGCGCGGGCGCGCGGGCACGTGATTTTCCTGGCGGGTGAGGCGGGCACCGGAAAAACCAGACTCGCGGAGGAATTCGCCGCGAGGCACGGCCCGTACCTGCGGCTCGAGGGTCGGCCGGGGGATCAACAGGAACTGTACGCTTCGGCGGTCCGGCTGCTGCGGCGGCACCTGGCGCAGCGCGCGTACGTCCCCCCCTCGGAATGGGAACGGCTGGCCCTGGCGCATCTGCTGCCGGAGTTCGGGGCGGCGCCGCCCGAGTCGTGGCATGTCCTGCACTTCCAGCAGGCGATCCTGCACCTGGTGCGCGAAACCAGCCGCGACGTGCGGACGCTCATCACGGACGACCTGCAGCATTACGATCAGGCGTCGTTCGAACTGGGTGGGTTCCTGCTGGCCTCAGGGTTCCCGTTGGGTCAGCCGGGGGGACTGCCGCACTTTGTGGACACCTACCGCACCGGTGAACTCCCGCCGGCCATCGAGGCCGCCATCCAGGCGCTGGTGAACGCGGACCTGGCCACGGTGATCACCGTGGGCGCGCTGGATGAGGCTGCCGCGGACCGCTTGATGGACACGCTGGGCGTGCCGGACCACGCGGGGTGGCGGCGGCGGGTGTGGCGGCACGCGGGTGGCAATCTGGTGTTTCTGCTGGAGACCATCAAGTTCCTGCTGGAGTCGGGCGCGCTGGACCAGGCCCTTCCGGAGGACCTGCCGCTGCCGGCCCGCGTTCAACAGACCATCAGCGCCCGGCTGAGCCGGCTCTCCGCCCCGGCCCTGCAGGTGGCGCGCGCCGCGGCCACGCTGCAGCGTGATTTCACGCTGGACCTGCTGGCGGAGGTGCTGCAGGCGCCGGTGTTGGAGGTCGCCGAGCGGTGGGCGGAACTGGAACGCGCCCAGGTGGTGCTGGGTGAGCAGTTTCCCTCCGGGTTGATCGCGCAGACCATCACGCACGACACCCCGGACGTGGTGCGCAAGGTGCTGCACCGCAATGCAGCGCGCGCGCTGGAGCGGCACCAGGCGGACCCAGGGCTGATCGCCTGGCACTGGCGGGCCGGGGAGCAGGACCGGCAGGCCGCGCCGTGGTTCATGCGGGCCGGCGCGGCGGCCCTGCGCAAGGCGCGGCTGCTGGAGGCCCGCGGCGCCTTTGAGGACGCGCAGCGGGCGTTTGAGCGGAGTGGCGACGAGGCCGGCGCGCGGGACGCCGCGCTGGCCTGCATGGCCCTGGACGAGACGCGCGCAGCGCCATGAGCGGCCGCGTCGGGGGAGCGGCGGACCACGGGGGTGACGGCGCCCGCCTGGGCCCCGAGGGAGGGCTAGGGTCCAGGTCTCCCAGCCCGCTGCCATGCTCTCGCGGCGTTCCGGATCAATCGCGCACTTCGACGTACAGGATCAGCCGTGTGGAGTTCCAGCCGTAAATGAAGTCCCCGGTGTAGCTCGGGCCCCACGGTGGCGTTTCGGCGCCGCTGGCGCGCTTGCGGATCTCGAGGGGCCGTCCGTCCTGCGTGGCGGTCACCCGGTAGGTGCCGTACATCACGTTGGGCACGATCCAGCCGGAACCGGACCGGATGGGCTTCACGGTCCTGGCCGTCCCGGTCGTTCCGTCGGCCAGCAGCCCGACCGGTTCGAGCGTCAGCCTCACCTTCGACTCGTCAATGTCGTACTCGCCGACCGGCTGGGTCACACTGACGATGCCGAGGTTCCCGTAGGGGTCGCTGTCCGTGATGTCCTGGGGACGCATCACGAAGTCACGGACGCCGCCTTCGGGGCCGGCGACGTCCGCCGGATTGGTCGGGACCAGCGGCACGTGAATGCTCTGGCCCTTGTAGCTGAAGTTCGCGTTCGCCGTCACGCGCCACGTGGTCGGAATGGCCTTGATGTTGATCCGGTACGCGCCGTTCACGTCCGTGACGGCGCTCAGGTTGCTGTCGTACAGCAACTGGTTGTCCGCCCAGACGTCCACGTCCGGGATGGGGCGGCCTTCGCTGTTGCGGACGTGGCCGGTGATCCATCCCTTTTCCCCCGGGACGGTGTTCGCCGGCCGGACCGTCACGCGGACCGCGGCACTGGTGGTGGCCTGGCCGGCCGTGTCCCGGGCGGTGGCCGTGTAGGTGAAGGTGCCGCCCGGCGTGGTCGCGGGGAAGTCCTCGGAGGCGGTGAAGGGAGCGGCGGTGTCGGCCGTGTACAGCTGACCATTCTTGTAGAAGTCGACCTGGGTGACGCGCGTCTCGCCATCGACCGTGGCCTCGAGGGCCAGGGGCCCTGGGGCCGTCAGGGTGGAGGGGGTGGCGACCAGGCGGACGCCTGGGGACTTCGTCTCGTGGGGTCCAGGGGTGGCGGTGCAACTGGCCAGCAGGCCCAGGCTCAGCAGCGACAGGTTCCAGATGGGGTGTCGGTTCATGTGTGTGCTCCTCCAAGGGCCCAGGGCGCCTTGATGCTCGGAGCGTAGCCGCATGGCCATGATGAGCAGATGGTCGCCAGGCGGGCGCCGACAGCGGGAGCGGGACGGCCGGAGCGTGGCCGCGGCCCGCCCCCGCCCGCCGCTGCGAAGGCCTCGCTGGATGACCCTCTGGCCAGATCCGGTGGGTGGGCCGTCATCGGTGATCTGTCCGCAGGTGGAGTCCGGTGTAGTGCGCCCAGCGCCATACCCACTCCCTTTTCTCATCATGCTCCCATCATGTGGGTTCATTTAGCGTGCGGGTGAACGGAGCCGACCCCGTTCACTTCCGCGAAACACGCACCGTGAGCGCCCCAAGCCGTCCACACGAACCGCGGCGCACCCGGTGCACCCACCACACCTCTCAGGGAGACCGAAATGACCTACATCTGGGCCACCGTTCACATTGAGGACCTTCAGAAGTTCATCGCCGTGTTTTCAACCGCAGGCGCCGCCGCCCGCCGGAAGCACGGCAGCCGGAGCTGCCAGCTGTTCACGCTGCCGGAGGCGGACGGGCAGGTTCGCGTGCTGTTCAGCTGGGAGAGCAGAGCCGCATTCGAGCGCTTCCTGAACGACACTTCCACGAGGGCCACCATGCAGTCGAGCGGCACGCTGGGCCGGCCAGAGTTCCTGTTCCTCGACGCGTTGGCCGTGCTGCCTGGATAACGGAGCTGCGGTCATCGGCGTGCAGCCGTCCCCGGCGATGCAGGCACACCGTGCATCGCCGTTGCGGCGTTCGGCCACGGCGGCTCCCCACTCCATCGGGGCGGCGCTCTCCTTTCCTTCCCGCAGTTGCGGCGGGCCCGTCACGCTGGGCCCCGTGAGCGGGATCTGCCGGCGCGCATCACCGGGCGCCCCGCACGTCAGACGGCGCAAGCTCACCGGATCACTGGCCGAGGGTCCACACCTCCGCCAGGCGCTGCACGCCCGCCTGCAGCGTGGTCTCGTTGGCCGCCGCGTAACTCAGGCGCACGAACGGGCCGGGCGCCTCGGCAGGAAACCAGGCGGCGCCCGGATTGACCTGAACGCCTGCGTCCAGCGCCGCGCGGGCCAGCTGAACGTCGTCGCTTCCCTCCGGCAGTTCCAGCCAGGCGAACAGCCCGCCGCGTGGCACGCGGGTGACGCGGGCGGCCGGGAGGTGGGTGGCGAGGGCGGCGAGCAGGGCGTCACGCCGCGACCGGAGGTGCGTGCGGAGTCTGGTTTGATGCGCTTCTCGCGCGGGGCTGCTCACCCATTCCAGCGCTGTTTCCTGCATCGGGCCGGGTACGAACAGCTCATCTGCGGTTCGGAGGGCGCGCAAGCGTGCACTGACGGGTCCACGCGCGACCAGGGCCGCGACGCGCAGGCCCGGGGCGACGGACTTGGTGAGCGAGCGGATGTACAGCACGTGCCCCGCGTCGTCGTGCAGGGCGAGCGGTGGGGTGGGGGCGCCCTCCAGGGTGAGGTCGCGCGCGGCGTCATCCTCCACCAGGTAGGCCTGGTGACGGGCGAGCACCTGCAGCACCGCGGCGTGGCGTTCGCGCGCGAGTGTGGTTCCGGTGGGGTTGGCGTGCAGCGGCTGGTAAAGCACCACCCGGGCGCCGCTGGTCTCGAGGGCCGCGTGCAGCCGGTCCGGGTCGAGCCCGCCGGCGTCGGTCGGCACCGGAACGGCGCGCAGTCCCGCCGCGCGGAGCGCGGCGAGGGCGCCCAGGTGGGTGGGGGACTCGACCACCACCGCCTGGCCGCTGCGGGTCAGGGCGCGCAGCGCGGTGGACAGGGCCGCCTGACCGCCCGGCACGATCAGCACGTCGCGGGTGTGGAACCCGGGCCCGAGTTGCGCGGCGAACCAGGTGCGCAGACCCTCGTGCCCCTCGGCCGGCAGGCGATCCCACGCGCCGGGCCGCCGGGCGGCGCGGGACATGGCCCCGGCCAGCGCGGTGAGCGGCTGCAGCGTCGCGTCGAGGTAGCCGCTTCCGAGCGGCAGCACGTCCGGGCGCGGCGGGGCGAACAGCGTGCCGAAGGCGTCCAGCGTGTCGGGGCGCTCGCCGAGCACCAGCGTCTGCCACTCGAAGCGCGCGGCGCGCGGTGGGGTGGGCAGGGCGGCGATGAAGGTCCCCTGCCCGGGGCGCGTCTCGATGACGCCGCGGGTCGTGAGTTCGCGCAGGGCCTTCTGCACCGTGACCGGGCTCGCGGCGTACCGCTCTACCAGACTGCGCGTGGTGGGGAGCTGCTCACCCGGCTGCCCGTCCTGCTCGATGTGCTGGAGCAGGGCCTTGACCAGCCGACCGACCGAACCTGTATTCGCCATGGCCACCTCCTTGTGCTACTCTACTACGTGAATACCAATAGTAGCGCTACCAATCTGAAGTCCCAAGCGATATCGTCCCGCCGTGCCATGAAGACCATCGGCCTGATCGGCGGTCTCTCCTGGGAGTCGAGCCTCGTGTACTACAGGATCGTGAACGAAACGGTCCGCGACCGACTGGGCGGAACGCACTCCGCGCGCAGCGTGATGTACACCGTCGATTTCGAGCAGATCGAGCGGCACCAGCATGCCGGTGAGTGGCCCCAGGCGGCCGCGATCCTGCAGGACGCCGCCCGGCGTCTCGAACGCGCCGGAGCGGACTGCCTCATCATCTGCTCGAACACCATGCACCGGGTGGCCGACGACATCCAGGCGAGCGTCCGCATCCCACTGCTGCACATCGCCGACCCCACGGCCGAGCGCATCCGGGCGGCGGGCATGACCCGCGTGGGCCTGCTCGGCACGGCGTTCACCATGCAGCAGGCCTTCTACACGCGCCGCCTGCAGGACCGCCACGGCCTGGACGTCCTCGTGCCGGACGCCGAAGACCAGCAGACCGTTCACCGCGTGATCTACGAAGAACTCATTCAGGGCCGCGTCGAGCCCACCTCGAAAGTGCAGTACGTGCGCATCATGCAGGCACTGGCCGAGCGGGGCGCCGAGGGCATCATCCTGGGCTGCACTGAAATCATGTTGCTGGTGGGCGCCGACGACAGCCCCGTGCCGGTGTTCGACACCACCACCCTGCACGCCCGAGCGGCGGTCGACTGGGCGCTCGGCGACGCGCGGACAACGCACCATCCCGGCTGAACACCCTGCAGTGGGCGATCACGGAAGGCCGCGCGCCCGGACCAGGGGGCAGCTCCTGACGCACCGCACGGTTGTCGCCCGCGGCCCCAGGGCAGGTGGAGGCCCCGGGCTCCACTCAAGCGGCGTGCAGGAGGTCCGGACGTCCGCCGGGACGCCAGCTGCATCGCCGGTGAGGGCGGACCAGCACCCTGCGGGCTTCGCGCCGAGCACGGCGCGTTCCCGGTTGAGCAGGGGCGGGTGGTCCGCCTGACGCGCGCTCCTCCAGATGGCCGTCCGGTCGGCGGGGGCATGGCCCAGAACAGCCGCAGCGCGAGACCTCGCCCCCCGCGCCGGTCGACCGGACAGCAGCCTCGCCCTGTCCGGTCCGCGAATGGACCTCTGGCGGGTGGGGGTCTAGAGTGCCCGCATGCCGCCGACCCGCACCCATCCGCCTGAGGCGACCTCCCCTCAGGTCCAGGGGCCAGTCACGGCCGTTCAGCAGGGCAGCCGCGCCTACACCCGGGTGAGTGCCGCGTTCTTCCTGGTCGGCTTCGCGTCGTTCTCGCTGATCTACTGCGTTCAGCCGCTGCTCGGGGCATTCACGCTGGCGTTCCATGTGACGCCGGCGCAGAGCGCGCTCGCGTTGTCGCTCACGACCGGCTGCCTCGCCGCGGCGATCCTGCTGATGGGGGCCCTCGGCGAGCGCCTGAACCGGCGGAACGTGATGTTCACGGCGATGTGCGGCGCGGCGCTGCTGACGCTCGCGGCGGCCATGGCGCCGTCCTGGCCCCTGCTGCTGGGCGCGCGCGCCGCCACCGGCCTGGTGCTGGGCGGCGTGCCCGCCATCGCCATGGCTGCCCTCGCGGACGTGATCGACGCCCGCCACCTGGGGCGGGCGATGGGCATGTACGTGGGCGGCACCGCGTTCGGCGGCATGATGGGCCGCGTCAGCGTCGGGGTGCTGACGGAATTCACCAGCTGGAGCACCGCGCTGGGCGTGCTGGCGGGCGTGGCGCTGCTGGCGGCGTTCGGCTTCCGCCTGATGCTGCCGGCCATCGCCCACGCCCGGCCTGCCGCGGCGCCCGGCCTGCCGCGGCGCGCGGCCTCACGACGCACCTGCGCATCTGGTCCAGCCACCTGCGGCACGGCACGCTCGCGCGCCTGTTCGTGATCGCCTTCATCAACCTCGGGGTGTTTGTCGCGGTGTTCAACTACCTGGGGTTCCGCCTGATGGACGCGCCGCATCACCTGAGTCAGGGCCAGCTGAGCGCGCTGTTCACGGTGTACCTGTTCGGGGTGGTGCTCTCCCCGCTGGGCGGCGCGGCGGCCGACCGGTTCGGACGGGCCAGGGTGATGCTGATCGGCCTGATCACGTCCGCTCTGGGCGTGACGCTGACGCTGAGCATGCCGCTGCCGGGCGTGGTGCTCGGCGTCGCGCTGTTGACCTGCGGGTTCTTCGTGACGCACGCGGTGGCGAGCGGCTGGGTGGGGCTCGCCGCGCCGGACCACCGGGGACACGCGTCCGCGCTCTACCTGCTGGCGTACTACCTGGGCTCCAGCGTGGTCGGCCTCGCCGGCGGGTGGTTCTGGACGGCCGGCGGGTGGACGTGGGTGGCCGCGTTCACGGCGGCGCTGCTGCTGCTGGCCCTGGGGGTCGCCCGGAGCCTGCCGAGCACCGCATGAACCGAAGCGCTGCTCGGAGGGAGAGCGTGGCCCTGCAGGACGCCCGCGGCGGACCAGGGTGAGGGCCCACACGCCACCAGGGCACCCCGTCCCGCCGCAGGGTTCCGGACGCTGCAGCGGCGCGTCCTGGGGACGGCAGCGGGGTGCCCAGCCGCTCGTGACCCGCTGACCTCAGCCGGGTGAGCGTTTCCATTCAACGAACGCCACACACAGGGCCGCTTCCAGCATCATTTGAAGCGCCGTCAAGCGGAAAAAGACGACGGCGGTCAAGTCCACGTCCACCAGGACCGGGCTGATGATCTGGTCGGCGGGATGCCGTGCACTCGCGCCAGGCGCCTGAGCCAGGGCCAGGATCTCGGACGTGATCACCCACCCGAGCAGCAGCAGACCCGCCACCACCAGATACCGTGCGCCGCCCTGGCGGAGGGTGTGCCGCAGTTCCTTCGCTTCCGGGTCGTGCACCGCCCGGTCACAGCTGAAGGACATAGAGGCTAGGGCCACCGTCAACCCCCACCTGATCAGGTCGGTCGTCGCCTCCGAAGTGCCGCGCTGACCAGGACCCGCGAGGACGGCAGAGGCGAGCTACACCGCAAGCGCCGCCGCGATCCGAATGGACCGGGGGTGACGAACGCCATGCCACGACCGTACGGCCCAGGAAGGTGCCTGTGGGTGGCCCGCATCTCATGGTCGACCGGCGCAGGCTTAAGCGGCAACAGGGTCGTCCGCGCGTCCGGCACGGCGGGCATGTGCAACAGCCGGGCAGCGCCCATCTCCGCGCGTCATGCTGGGCGGGAGGCTCAGGTGGTGCGCCTTGAACGGCGCGGCCTGGACCCCCGACGCTGTGGTGTCGTCACCTTCCTGTGTGGTTTCTGGGAGCGCTTTGTCCCGGCGACTCGTCTGGGTGCCGTGGCCCGCCGGCCTGGCCTCAGGGTCCCCCGTCCGGTCCGTCGCCGTGCCGTACCCGCACGGCGGGGCCGGGCGTGCCTGCGGCGGGGCGGGTGCATCAGCAGGGGCCACAGCAGGCTGTGCACAGCGCACAGCGACAGCAGCCTTGTCAGCAGCACGGCGGTGCTGGCCTCCGCGAGCGGCCCACCGCCACGCGCCGCCTGCCCCAGGCGGCGCACCCCCACGCACACGCCCGCCGCCACGTACAGCAGCGCCAGCCCAATCACGGCACCGGACAGGGTCGGCAGGGTCGGGAACAGCAGCGTGGGCGTCGGGATCACCTCCGGGGAACACCTTCAGCGTACATGCCGTCTGCGCGTCCCCCCCGCCGGGCCCCACCACTCCGTGAAGCGACGCGCCGGCGGACGGCTCGCGGGACAGGTTCACGGTACGGCCCTGGTCTCCCGGCGGGGACTCTGCCCCCTCAAGACGCCGGCAGGCATGACCCACGCCCCGAACATCACGGCGAGCTTGTCGTCCCGCGGCACGACCTGACGGGAGCGGTTCAGGCGCCTATGAGGCGCTCGACCCTGTGCCGCCCGCGGTTCACCAGCCGTCAAACGACGTCGTTCGTCCGAGGTCCGAACGTCGGGGCCGCACCGCCATGCGCTGCCGTAGACGGCGCGCACCCGGGTCGCTCAATCCTCTGTCACCGACCGGCACGGCGGGACGAGCACGCGGGCGGGCGTGCCGCTCCCGCTTGACTCGACCGAGGTCAAGCAGGGCTTCCAGGTCCGCCGCTTCGTGCCACCCACCGCCAGACAGAACGAGTGCGATCGGCCTGCCGTTCCCTGCTGTTCGGCCGTGTCGCTGAGTGCGGAATCCACCACGGGAGCAGCCGAGTGCCTGACCGTTCCGCCCACCAAGTGCACCGGGGTCAGCGCAGATGACGGTACCGTCAACGAAGGACGTCTGCGCCCATCCAGCAGACCCTGCGGCTCAGCATCGCGGCGCAGGTGGTGCAGGGGACGCGGCCAGAGGCCCAGACGTGTCCAGCGTTGGAAACGCACGCAGACGCTGTGCCACGTGCCGTCCTGTTCAGGGAGGTCTCGCCCGGGGGCGCCGGAACCGAGCATCCAGAGCATGCCGTTCCGTATCCGTCGGTGGTCCTGTGGACGGCGATGACGGAAGGGGCGTTGAAGCGGGAGGCGTGGGGTGAGGCTGGCCCACGGGTCATCGGCCAGTTTGGATCGGCGCGGCCCTGCAGGCGACCGCCGCGCGAGGGTCACCTCGTCACGCCTCGTCCACCTCCTCGCGGCCCGAACGGTAGGGGGCGACGGCCGAGCGCGCTTCGAGGCGGAAGGTGCCCGGCGGTGTGCCGTAGCGCTGCTTGAACAGCCGGTAGAAGTGCGACAGGTTCTCGAAGCCGCACAGGGCCGCGACCTCGATCACCTCGGCGGGCGTGGTCATCAGCAGGTCCGCCGCCCGCGTGAGCCGCCGCCCGTTCACCAGCTGCGTGGGGGTCACGCCGTGCACGTCCCGCACGACCCGCGCCAGATGCGTGGCGCTCACCCCGGCGTGCGCAAGCAGGCGCGGCACCCCGGCGCGCAGGTGCTCCGGGTCGCGCAGCAGCGCCAGCGCGGGCGCCAGCCACGGTGGCCCAACCGCCGCGCTCGGAGGCGGTGCTGGGCACAGCAGCGGCAGCACCGCCCCGAGGAACCGGCACAGCGCGAGCCGGTCCGGCGACTGCCCATACGCCCGCAGCGCCAGACGAAAGGCCTCCACGCACTCGCCACGCCGCTCCGCGGCCACGGTCACAGTCGGTGGAAGGGCCGTGGCCGACCACTCCTGCAGCGTCCCCTGCAGTCCGGTCCAGGCGGCAATCTCCCGCCACGCACGGTCGGGAACCGCCACATTCACGAACTGAAGGTGACCGTCCGGCCGCGTCTCGATGCGGTGCTGATCCTCCGGACGCACCAGCACCAGGCTGCCCGGGCCCAGCGGGAGGTCCTCGCCGCCCACCAGGTGGCGGCCCTGGCCCTCACGGACCACGAAGAGTTCCCAGAAGTCATGCCGGTGCGCCGTCACCCCCTGGCCTCCGCGGACCTGGACGACCGCCGCATGAAAGGCCCGTCCGGGCGCGACCCGTTCGAACCGAAGTTGGGGCGCGGTCATGTTGACACAGCATAAACCACGTCCGTCGCTCGCAAGACGGGCCCCTGCGCCCACGCCTACGCTTGAGGCTGGGAGGTCAGGCGATGACGAAGGAAGCGAACGCGACAGGTCGACTGACGCGAGAGGACATCCAGCAGTACGCGTGCGACGGCTACACCCTCTTTCGCCAGCCGGTGTTCGCGCCACAGCGGTTCGAGCGGTTGAAGGCCATCTTCGAGGAGAACCTGGCCGAGTACGGCGCGGCGAACCTCGATATGCCCCACACCCGGGACGAACGTCTGCTCGAGTTCCTGCTCGCGCCGGAGGTGCTCGACCTGGTCGAACCGCTGACCGGACCGAACATCGGGCTGTGGGCCAGCCACTTCATCTCCAAGGAGCCGCGCACCGGGAAGGCGACGCCCTGGCACGAGGACAGCGCGTACTGGATGGGCCGCATTTCGGACATGGCGGGCATCTGCACCGTCTGGCTGGCGCTGGACCCGGTGTTCCCGGAGAACGGCTCGATGGGCGTGATGCCCGGCACCCACACGAACGGGTTTTCCGAGTACGAAAAGGAGGGCGCCGAGGCGCACTTCGCGGGCTTCGAACGGCGGATCAGGCCCGAAGCTATCGACGAAACGAAGGCGGTGTTCTTCACGCTGGAGCCCAACCAGGCGAGCCTACACGAGGCCCGCATCGTGCACGGCGCGCGGGCGAACACCTCCAACGTCCGCCGCGCGGGCTACACCATGCGGTATTTCCCCACCACGGCCCGGATCATCCCGGAGAAGAACCCCGGGCACCGATTGTGGCTGGCCCGCGGCGTGGACCTGGCGGGGAACACCTACCAGAACGCCCGAAGGGCCGTGAGGCCGGACCCCGACTGAGGCTGCACCGCCGAACCGGGCCCGGTCCGGTTGGGTCGGGCGGCCGTCTGGCGGCCGGACTTTACCCTGCTGTGGATGCTTGCCCTGGCGCCACGGGCGCCCCGCGGCCGCGACGCCCCCTGGGGCACCGGAACCGACCGGTGCCCGCATCGGTGCACGCCCCACGGGTGGACGCGACCGGGCACTCCATCTGGCCTGCCGTGCCGGAGCGACCAACGATTCGTGCCTTCCCGACGTGGGCACGGCCGCGCCGATCAGGGCCGGCGAGCCGCGTTTGCGTGACATCTTCGACCGGATGGACCGGAACGGGTGGGGGCGGCCACGCCCGCGGTGAACGTCTCCCGCACCGCCGGCACGGGGCCCTGGCTGGTCACGATGAGGGTGGGTACCTGTGCCTCTGACCGCTGCTGAGGGCACCGTCGCGGTTCTGGCTGTGCTGTGGGCGGCCAGGGTGTGGGCGTCCTCCTGTGGGCTCTGCAGACCGAGCGTGCGGTGAGCGGCTCGGTCATCCGTGTGGAGCCCGGTGCCCGGAAGATGCCCGCACCGCAGCAGTCGACCTTGGGAAGGAGATCGCTGCCGCTCCCGAGGACATGAGCCGCCGGTTCAGCTCAGGTTCAGCTCAGGCCCTGCAGCGGAGACCCCCAGCGTGGGCTGACGAACTGCCGCCTCCGGCTGCTGGTTCTCATGTTGTTGCACGCCTCCCTGTCCGTCTCAGGCGTCTTTTTACCGCTATCTCATGGTTTTTCGGCACACGGATCAGAGGAATCTCACGCTCTTCATTTCGGCATAGGTTTTTATGTCCCCCGAAGGAAACGTTTAGTTTTACTTTACCCAGTTTTCCTTCAACGGTTCACCGAATCGTCCCGAACCGCACCAGAACCGTTGTCCTTCTGCTCTTCCCGATCAACTCCCGGTTCACCGGTCAGACCACTGCGCTGGCCCCACACACCGCACCCTGAACCCACCACTTCCCTCCGCCGTAAGCGCTCTTGTCCCCGCATCGTCTCCGCGCTTCCGCTCCAGCACCCGGACCCAGGCTTCCGCCTGGTCGGTGCCTCATGCCGCGCGCACGGCGCAGACCCACAGGAGATTCCATGACCACCGCTTCTTTCGCTGCCTTTTCTCTGCTGAAACGTCCCG
Source organism: Deinococcus sonorensis KR-87 (assembly GCF_040256395.1). Classification (NCBI taxonomy): domain Bacteria; kingdom Thermotogati; phylum Deinococcota; class Deinococci; order Deinococcales; family Deinococcaceae; genus Deinococcus; species Deinococcus sonorensis. The sequence goes on from NZ_CP158298.1 coordinate 241,368, forward strand.
CTGTTCTGGGCCTGGTTACCGCGTTGACCGCCACGCTGGCCGCGTGCGGCAGCACCCCGGCGCCCGCCGGTGCCGCCCGCACCTTCGAGAACGACGGACAGGGTGCGCCCTGGACCGCCGCACCCAGCCAGACCATCCGGGCGCTGTCCATCACGGACGGCGACAACACGCTGAGCAGCCAGACCTGGACCGCCGCCACCAACGGCTGGGGGCCCATCGAGAAGAACAAGAGCAACGCCGGCAGCACGGCGGGCGACGGCCAGACCCTGGCGCTGAACGGCAAGACCTACACCACCGGCTTCGGCACGCACGCCAACAGCTCGATGACCTTCAGCACCGGCGGGAAGTGCGCGACCTTCACCTCGGACATCGGTCTGGACGACGAGGTGGGCAGCCAGGGCAGCGTGGTGTTCCAGGTATACGCCGACGGCGCCAAGCTCTATGACAGCGGCACCATGACCGGCAGCAGCGCCACCAAGAGCGTCAACGTGAACATCAGCGGCAAGCAGGAACTGAAGCTGGTCGTCACCGACGCCGGCGACGGCAACAACTACGACCACGCGGACTGGGCGAACGCCGTGCTGCACACCTGCTCCGGCACGACCATCACGACGCAGAGCTTCGGTGGCCCGATCACCATCACCAAGGGCGGAACATACACGGGCAACTGGGAAAGCACGGACCCCAACGTCCCAGTCATCACGATCAAGACCAGTGAACCGGTGATCATTCAGAACAGCACGCTGCGCGGCCGCGGCAACCTGGTGGCGGGCTTCCGCAACCGCGTGACCCTGCGCAACAACAAAGGCTACGTGCTCAACCCCAACGTGTACGGCAAGATCTTCGGACGGTTTGCCAACCTGGAAGAGGCGTACAACATCACCATCGAGAACAACTACTTCGAGCATGGCACCGGCATCTACCTGCGTGCCTTCTACGGGGATCCCAGCAAGGGTGAGGGCATCCGCATCCGCAACAACCAGCTGCGCAACATCGATGGCCGCCAGAGCAACGGGGCGGGTGGGTACAACGGGCAGCGCACCATCGCGCAGGCGGTGCTGTTCAACACGATCCAGAAGGTGGCCAACGTGGACATCAGCTGGAACGAGATCATCAACACGCCCGGCAACAGCTATCCCGAAGAGAACATCAACCTGTACATGAGCAGCGGCACCGCCAGCAGCCCGATGCGGGTCCACGACAACTACATCCAGGGCGCCTACAACGCCGACCCGGCCACCAACGCGACCTACCCGGGCGGCGGGATCCTGCTGGGCGACGGGCAGGCGAGTGACCCGAGCCTGATGGGCCACGCCCGGGTGTACAACAACCAGATCGTCAGCACCTCCAACCATGGACTGGGCATCGCGGGTGGCGTGGACAACCAGATCTACAACAACCGGGTGATCAGCAGCGGTCGCCTCCCGGACGGCCGCCCGATCGCGGCGCAGAACGTGGGCCTGTACGTGTGGGATCCCTACGATCTCGGGAAGAAGAGCCCGCCGATGTTCGCGAACAACGTGATGCGGGATAACTTCGTGATGTGGACCAAGGTCAAGAGTGACGGCACCACCACGACCAACCCCTGGTGGGTGCCGGACTGCGGCCTGAACAACACCATCTGCAGCGGCAACGTCAACGGCGGCACCGCCACCCTCGACACCGAGAAGCAAGAGTACCAGCGCTGGCTCTCCAAGCTCACCACCGCCAACGTCAACGTCGGCCCCCAGTAACCCCCGACACCCACGGCGGGCCAGCGGACATCCGCTGGCCCGCCGTGTTGTTCGGAACACCCAGCCATCACCGCCGCGGCCGTTGATTCCGGGCTGGCGCCTCCGCATGGTTCCCCGAGGCACCCATGCTCAGCGGCTGGCACGCGGCGGCCGCTGCGCTCCAAGGGGTCCTGCGTGGGCCTGCTCCCAGCCGACCGGCAAGGACCACGAGCCGAGCAGACATCTGCCTTCAGCAAGGCGAATGTCCTCCGGCGCCGCTCCACCAGACGTCTGGCGAGGGGTTTGAGGTCCAGGGTGGGGCGCCAGAATGCAGCCCATGCAGGACGTCCCCGCAGAACGCCCATCAGGCCCGTTGCTGGGCTTCACCTGGCGAGCGTCTTGAACGGCGGCGCCGTCCGGGGTGCGGCTCGCCACGGCCCCTGCGCCCGCCACGCGACCCACCCGCGCCGGGCAGCCGGTACCCGGGGTGCTGTCTGCGGGCTTGTCAAGCGCGCCCGCGAAACTTACACTGCCTGCCGTGCTCCGGTCGAACGACCGCGGTCCGGGTGACCGCCGTCTTCCGTTCGCCCGGCAGGCCAGGAGGCGACGTATGCAAGCGATGACCCTCCGCCACTACGGCGGCCCGGACGTCTTTCAGCAAGAAGACCTCCCCACGCCCGTCGCCCAGGCGGGTGAAGTGCTGGTGGCGGTGCGTGCCGTGGCGATCAACCCGGTCGATTACAAGTGGCGCCAGCACGGGCCGTTCACGACCTTCCCGGTGATCCTCGGCTGGGATGTCGCCGGGGTGGTCGAGGCCCTCGGCCCGGACGTCACGGACTTCCAGGTCGGGGACGCGGTGTATGGCATGGTGCGCTTTCCCCAGGAGGGACGCGCGTACGCCGAATACGTGGCCGCACCCGCCGCGGACCTGGCCCTCAAACCGCCGCGGCTGAGCTTCGAGGAGGCCGCCGCGACCACCCTGGCCGCCCTGACCGCCGAGCAGGTGTTCGAAGCGGCAGACCTTCAGGCCGGGCAACGGGTGCTGATTCATGCCGGCGCCGGAGGGGTGGGGCACTTCGCGGTACAGCTGGCGAAAGCCCGTGGCGCCACCGTCCTGGCCACCGGGTCGCTCGCCAACCGGGCGTTCATCCTCGAGCTGGGCGCGGACCAGTTCATTGACTACCGTGCTCAGCCGTTCGAGCAGCAGGTGTCGGGCGTGGACGTGGTGTTCGACACGGTCGGCGGCGACACGCAGGCGCGCAGTTTCCAGGTGCTCCGGCCGGGCGGGCGGCTGGTGACCATCGTCGGCACCCCGTCTGCCGCGTTGGCGGAGCAGTACGGCGTGACGGCGCAGCGCCTCCTGGTGCACCCGTCCCGGGCGCAGCTCGAGCGGTTCAACCAGCTCATTGCGGACGGGGCCCTTCGGCCCCACGTCAGCCAGGTGTTCCCGCTCGACCGGGTCGCAGACGCGCACCGCGCGCAGGAAACCGGACGTACCGTCGGGAAGCTGGTCCTGCACGTCACCGGCCCCTGAGGCGCGTTCGAAGGCGGTCAGCGCACGTTCGGCAGGGTCACGGACGAGGCCTGAAGCGGGCGCGTGACGGCCCCACGCAGCAGGACCAAGCGAGGCGTTCGACCTTCAGGCTGGCCCACCCCTCTGGGACGAACCGGAGCCCCGGCCGGCACCCATCACGAGCGCACACCGCGAACGCGGGGGCACGTCTGACCCAGCGTTCATTCGGCCGCGGCCGCGTGGACAAGCGCGTGAATGCCGGAGATGCGGGCGACCAGGTCGTCCGGCAGGTGGTGGCGACGGCCCAGGTACGCGGGATCGTCGTAGGTCACCCAGGCGTGCTGCGCCGCATCCTGCCACGCGACGATGCGCAGGGGGAGGTCCAGCGCGGCGGTGGTCGACGCCTGCATCAGGGCCGTGCCACTCTGCGGGTCGCCGAACAGCAGCAGGATCGTCGGGCGGAGCGTCAACCCGACCTGCCGGGCCTCCTGCGCCTGATCGATGCGCGCGAACACCCTGAAGTGCCGTTCCCGGAGGATCGCCTCCAGGCGGTCCACCGTCTCCGCGGGGGGGAAGGCGCTCGGCACCACATGCATTCCCTCTGGCGTGGTGGCGTCCGCGCTCATGCGGCGCCCCCGTGACCCGCCTGATCCTGGCGAATGCCTCTGGCCGGGCGCGGCTCGGCTCGTGGGTTCATCGCGTCACCTCCTTGCCGACGTGTCGGCTGTCTGCATCTTGCCCGCCACGCGGGCCGCTCGTCCACTCGCAGCGCGGCCCCGAACGAGCTCCAGCCGTTCATCCGATCGGCGCGCCATGTGGATGGGCGTGAACGGGGTGCCGCTGGTCCGGTTGCCCTTCCCTGGCCTCCGTCGACGCCTGAACGCCGCCTTGTGGCGCCTGGCCGGGCGGCCGTGGCGTCCAGCTTCACCACCGCGGGACTTCACCGTGTCTGCCTGGAGGGTCCGCCGTTCCTCCCGGGGTGCCGCGCGTGGACGAGCGGACCAAACGAATGACCACGGGCGAGCGTGCGGACAGCCCTCACGGTCACCCACCCGGCCCGTCGGACCCGGCAGTTCAGCCGTGACCAGGCTGTGGCGCAGCCGCGCCTACGTGGGGGCTGCGGCGCTCCGGCACGGCCGGTGTTCCGGTAGCATCGGTGCAGCCCGGCAGGACTGCGCCCTGCGGCGGGCGAGGAGGCGCCATGCTCGTTGATTACCACACCCATCATCGCCGCTGCGGGCACGCGTCCGGCGAGCTGATCGACTACGCGCGGGCGGCGGTGCGTTCCGGGCTTGCGGAGATCGGGCTGAGCGACCACAGCCCGATCTACCACCTCGGCGACGATCCGCATGCACGGCCCGGCACCGCCATGGCGCAGGGGGAACTGCCCGCGTACCTGGCGGAGATGCGGCAGGTGCAGGCTGAGATGCGCGACGAGATCACGGTGCGGCTCGGGGTGGAGAGCGATTACGTGCTCGGCTGGGACGAGCACTACCGGACCCTGTGGCAGGACGCGGGCCTGGATTATGTGATCGGCAGCGTGCACTGGCTCGGCACGTGGAGCATCTTCGAACCGGCCCTCCCGCCGGGCCGGTCGGCCGCCCAGGTGTACGACGAGTACCTGCGCACCGTGCAGGCGGCCGCGCGCAGCGGCGCGTACGACATCATCGGGCACCTGGACGGGCTGAAAACCCGCGGTCACCTCCCGGAGCTGAGCCTCACCCCGCAGCTGGAGGAGACCCTGCGGGTGCTGAAGTCGGCGGACGTCACGATCGAACTGAACACCAGCGGGTGGCGCAAGGGCCTCGGCGAGCCGTACCCGGGACCCGAATGGCTCGCGCGCTGCTGCGCGCACGGGGTGCCGGTCACGTTCGGCTCGGACGCGCACCGCCCGGAGGACGTGGCGGCCGACTTCCCCCGCGCGGTGGCGCTGCTGCGGCAACTCGGGTACACCCACTTCGCCCGCTTCGAGGGCCGGCGGCGCTCGCTGGTGCCGCTGCCGTAACCCGGGCGGACGGTGCCGGGCGGGCGACGGGCCCGCTCGAATGTGCATGCTTTACCCTGCGGGCCGCCGGGAGCTCTTAGGATCGGTCGTGCGATTGCCTGTCTTCTCCCTCGCCGTGGGTGCCTTCGGCATCGGCATGACCGAATTCGTCGCGATGGGCCTGCTGCCCGACATCGCAACCTCCCTGCACGTCAGCATCACCGCGGCGGGGCTGCTGATCAGCGCGTACGCGCTGGGGGTGGTGGTGGGCGCGCCGACGCTGGCGGCCCTCACCCGCCACCTGAAGCCCAAACCGGTGCTGACGCTGCTGATGGCGCTGTTCACGCTCGGCAACCTGCTGTCAGCCGTGGCGCCCAGCTACCCGCTGCTGATGCTCACCCGGCTGCTGTCGGGCCTGCCGCACGGGGCGTTCTTCGGGGTGGGCGCGGTGGTCGCCGCCCGGCTCGCCCCGCGGGGGCGCGAGGCGCAGACGATGGCGCTGGTGTTCCTGGGCCTGTCGTTCGCCAACGTGGTGGGCGTGCCGTTCGGCACGTGGCTCGGTCAGACGTTCAGCTGGCGCGTGACCTTCGCGGTCGTGGCGCTGATCGGGGTGCTGTCCGCCCTGGGCGTGTGGCGCTGGATCCCGGACCTCGACAACAACCAGGCGGGCGGCCTGCGGCAGCAGCTGCGCGCGTTCCGGAACCCGCAGCTGTGGCGGATCATGGCCGTCACGGTGATCGGCTTCGGCAGCATGTTCGCGGCATTCAGTTACGTCGCGCCGCTGATGACCGAGGTGGCCGGCTTCCGCGCGGCGGCGGTGACGCCGATCCTGATGGTGGCGGGTCTCGGCATGATGGCCGGCAACCTGATCGGCGGCCGGGTCGCGGACCGGGCGCCCCGGCGGGCCACCCTGGCGCTGCTCGCCGCCCTGGCGGCCATCCTGGTGGTGCTGTCGTTCGCCGCGCACGGGCCAGTGACGGCCGTGGTGACCCTCTTCCTCTTCACCACCATCGCCTTCTCGCTGGCCAGCCCGCTGCAGCTGATCACGCTGCAGTCGGCGCGGGGCGCCGAGACGCTCGCGGCCGCCACCAACCAGAGTGCCTTCAACCTCGCGAACGCGCTCGGGGCGTTCCTGGGCGGGCTGCCGATCGCCGCCGGGTACGGCTACACCGCGTCGGCGCTGGTCGGCGCGGGTCTGGCGGTGGCGGGCCTGCTGATCGCGCTGGGGCTGCGGGACGCGCCGCGCCCGAGCCTCCAGCCCGCTGAAGCGCCGACCGCGCCCGCCTACGCCCGCGGCGGCTCGGGGGGCGCATGATGCCCGGCAAACGCATCGGCTTCCTGACGTTCGGGCACTGGCAGGCCGCGCCCGGCTCGCTCACCCCCACCGCCCGCGACGCGCTGCTGCAGACGGTCGAGCTGGCGGTGGCGGCCGAGGCGCTGGGCCTGGACGGCGCGTACGTCCGGGTGCATCACTTCGCGCGGCAATTCTCGGCGCCGTTCCCGCTACTGGCCGCGATGGCGGCGCGCACCCAGCGGATCGAGCTGGGCACCGGGGTGATCGACATGCGTTACGAGCACCCGCTGTACATGGCGGAGGAGGCGGCCAGCACCGACCTGCTGAGCGGCGGGCGGCTGCAGCTGGGCCTCAGCCGCGGCTCCCCGGAACCGGCGTACCGCGGCGCGGAGGCGTTCGGGTACACGCCCGGCGAGCACGAAACGGACGGGGACCTGGCCCGGCGCAAAACGCAGCAGTTCCGGGCGGCCATCGCGGGCGCGCCGGTGGTGCCCGCCGCGGCGGGCGGACGGCCGTCCAGCGGGATGCTGGCCATCCAGCCGCAATCGCCGTCGCTGGCCCAGCGGCTGTGGTGGGGGTCCGGCACGCGCCAGACGGCCGCGTGGGCCGGGGAGCAGGGCCTGAACCTGATGAGCAGCACCCTGCTCAGCGAAGACACCGGCCGTCCCTTCGATGAACTGCAGGCCGAGCAGATCCAGGTGTTCCGAGACGCGTGGCGCGCGGCCGGGTGGCCCGGCGAGCCGCGCGTCTCGGTGAGCCGCAGCGTGCTGCCGGTCGTGACGGACCTCGACCGGCAGCTGTTCGGCGGCAGCCCGGCGCACGACCAGGTGGGCGTGCTCGAGGGTGTCCGCGCGCGCTTCGGCCGAAGCTACGTCGGCGCGCCGGACGTGATCGCCGAGGCGCTGCGGCACGACGCGGCGGTGCAGGCGGCCGACACGCTGCTGCTCACCGTGCCGAACCAGCTGGGCGTGACGTACAACACGCGCCTGCTCGGCACCATCGCCCAGCACATCGCGCCGGCACTCGGCTGGCACCCCGCCGGGCAGCCGCCAGGCACCGACGCGGGCAATGCCGTGCGCTGACCGGGCCGGCACTCGGCTGGCACCCCAGCCGCCCGGACGGGTCGGTCCGCCCGTGGAGGTCGGTGCAGCGCGCCCGCGACGACGCCTTCCGGACGGGCAAGCGTGACTGGGCCGAAGCGAAGGGCTTGCCCGTCCGGCTTCCCCTCCACCTGGCACATGACCCCTTTAGGGAGCGCCTGGTAATGAACCCTCCAGGACTGGAGGAGGGACCGTTGGCCGGAACGGCGGGTGGAGTGCGTGGCGGAGCGCTGCCAGCGCGTGACCGCGGGCGGTCGCGGCACGCTTCCGCCCGCGGCGGCCGCCGGCTAGCGCCTCATGAAGTCCGGGCGGGAGTACCACGCCAGGGTGACGCCGGTCAGCGACCACAGCGAACCGGAGACGTCCCCCGCGACGAGTGACGCCATGCCGAGACTGAACGAAACCACACCTGCAACCGTACCGAGCGCTTTCATGCCTTCACGGTAGACCAGCTGTTCTGACACGCGTCCCTCCACACCCGTTCATGAACGTGTTCCCCAGGCGCGCCGCGGGCGGTGCTTCACCGCCCCTCCCGCTCGGCCTCGCGGAATGCGGAGACCCACGGGCGGTGGAACGCGGCTGGACCCCCACCGCGGACGCTCCGCCGCGGCTCCGAACCCACGGACCGTTGGCCGGTGCGCCCATGACACCCACGGGGGTGGGGCGACGGCCGCGTCTGCCGGGCGGATCGGCGTGCACGCCAGCGCCTTCTGACGCGCCAGGGTCCGCTTCCGCGCTGCCCTGGGCCGGCCTTCGTGGGGTGCACCTGATGGCGTCCTGCCGTGCACGGTGCACATCCGCCCGGGGGGCTGAGCCTGGAGGACGTCCAGAAGGTCCGGGGGCGGTGCCCGCGGTGCGGCCTCCCCGGCAAACAAAATCGGCTCGCAGGTCGCCTTGAGTTCTTTCCTGTCGCGGGTGACGCACGGGGGGTCAACCCGATGCACCGGCTGGCCGGTCCCTGCCCGGTGGTGTGGGCCCCGCTGGGTAAGCCGCTTCTGCCGGTGACGGCCTTCCACGCCGGGTCGGGCCCCGAGGCTCTAGACTGCACGGACCGTGACCTTCCGCCGCTCCCTCCGCCGCCGCTTCAGGACGCCTGCCCCGTGACGCGTCCGCCTCAGGTGCCCGTCCCGGATGCCCTGGTTTCGCTGCTTGACCGCAGCCCGGACCCCTTTTTCAGCCTGGATCCGCACGGCGTCTTTGTGTACGCGAACGCGGCGGCCGCGGCCATGGTGCACCTGACGCCGGCGGACCTGATCGGCCGGTCGCTGGAAGCGGACTTCGGGTTCGCCTTCAGCCCCACCTGGCTGGACGCGAGCCGCTGCGCACAGGCGGAGCAGCGGCCGGTCCAGTACGACGCGTTCAATCCCGCGTTCGGCGGGTGGGTGCAGGTGCAGGTCGTGCCGGGCGCCTCCGGGCTGGGCGTGCACATCCGGAACGTGACCGAGCAGCACCGGACGGCGGCCCTGCAACGCTTCACCGCGGCCCTCACCAGCGTGCAGGTGGTGGACGACGTCGTGAAGGCCCTGATGCACGAAGCCACCACCGCGGCCGGCGCGCTCACGGGTTCGCTGGTCGTGCCGTCCGCGGACGGGGAGCATCTGCAGCTGCTGGACGAGGTGAACTACCCCGCGGCGCTCCGGGCCCGGTTTGAACGCTTCCCCCTGAGCCTCGACATCCCGGTGTGCGACGCCGCCCGGCGCCGCGTGCCGGTCTTCATCAGTGGTGAGCAGTTCGACCGGGCGTACCCGGACGCCGTGGGGGTGCGGGGGGAGCAGACGCGCAGTCTGGCGGCGCTGCCGCTGCTGCTGAACGGCACGCTGTGGGGCGTGCTGAGCCTGAGTTTCCAGGAGGAGCGGCACTTCGACGAACCGGAACGCACGTTCCTGCAGACCCTGGTGACGCTGGCCACCCAGGCGTTGATCCGGGTGAACGCGACGGTGTACCACCAGCAGCAGGCCGAACTGCTCGGCACCCTCAACCGGGTCAACCGGCTGGTCTCGGCGGAACTCGACCTGGGCACGCTGGTGCAGGCGGTCACGGACGCGTCGGTGGAACTGACGGGCGCCGCGTTCGGAGCGTTCTTCTACAACGTCGTCAACCAACGCCAGGAGAGCTACACGCTCTACACCCTCTCCGGCGCGCCGCGCGAAGCGTTCGCCGGGTTTCCGATGCCCCGCAACACTCAGGTGTTCGGCCCGACCTTCGCCGGGGACGGGGTGATGCGGGTCGCGGACATCACCCAGGACCCCCGCTACGGCCACAATGCGCCGCACCACGGGATGCCGGAGGGTCACCTGCCGGTCCGCAGTTACCTGGCGGTGCCGGTCGTGTCGCGCCGCGGTGAGGTGCTGGGCGGCTTGTTTTTCGGGCACCCGGAACCGGGGGTGTTCGACGACCGCGCCGAGCAGCTGGCGCTCGGGCTCGCGACGCAGACGGCCGTCGCGCTGGACAACGCCCGGCTGTACCAGCAGCTGCAGGACAGCCACACGCAGCTGGAAGGCCGGGTGCGGCAACGCACCGAGGAACTCGAAGCGCAGGCGACGTCCCTGGACGCTTTCGCGGCGTTGACCGAGGCGGTCGGCAGCGAGACGAATGTGCGCGCCCTGGCCCGGCAGGCGATCGCCGTGCTGCGCACGCGGTTTCCGGACGACGCCGTGGGCTACTACGCCCCGGACGGCCCCGTCTGGACGCTGCGGGAATGGAGCGACAACATGGACCCGGCGGTGGTGCGGTCGCTGCAGGCCGGGCTGCCCAGCGACACGCCGGCCATCACGAGCGTGCTGCGCACCCGCACCCCGGTGTACGTGGACGGCTGGGACGCCGACCGGGAACAGGTCGAGCGCTCGGAGGGCTTTGGGGCGGTGGGCGCGTTCCCGCTGGTGGTGGAGGGGGACGTGCTCGGCATCCTGTCGATGGGCCGCACCGGCACGTCCTGCTGGACTGAGCGCGACAAGGCGTTGTTCGGCGCGGTCGGGCGCAGCTTCACCCTGGCGCTGGAGCGCGCCGCGCAGACAACACACATGGAAGCGCAGCGCGACGCGCTGGACGCCCGGTCGCGCGCCCTGGAGGCATTTGCGCTGCTGACGCGCGACCTGACCACCGCCGGGGACAGCCTCGCGCTGGTCCGGCGCGCGCAGGAGATCCTGATGTCGCTCCTGCCGGAGGGGTACGCCCTGTACTGGCAGCCGGAGCAGGCCCGCTGGGTCAGCCGCTCGCAGGTCGGGCAGCTGGGCGACCCGGACCTGCAGCGGGCGGTGGACGCCGGGCTGCTCCGGGGGCACACCGCCCCCCTGGACCGGGCCTGGCAGACGCGACAGCCGGTGTTCGAGGACACCTCCACCCAGGGCGCCGACACGGATCCGGACGTGGCGCCGCATGTGCGCGCCGCCGCCATGCTCCCGGTGCTGGTCAACGGCGCGGTGCACGGCCTGCTGGGCGTGGGGGTGCTGGTGCAGCGGCAGTGGACGCCGATGGACCAGGCGGTGCTGGAGACGGTCTCGCGCAGCCTGGGCCTCGCGCTGGAAGGCGCGGAAAGCGCGCAGGCGCTCCGGCTGCGCACCCGGGACCTGGAGCGCAGCAACGCGGAACTCGAGCGCTTCGCCTACGTCGCGTCGCACGACCTGCAGGAGCCGCTGCGGACCGTCGCGAGTTTCGCGGAGCTGATCGACCTGCGCTACAGTGCCGTGCTCGACGAGCGGGGGCGCCGCTATCTGCACCTCGTCAGCGATGGCGCGCAGCGGATGAAGACCCTGATCGACGACCTGCTGGTGTTTTCACGCCTGGGGGCGGTGCATGAACCGCAACAGCAGGTGGCGCTGCACGACCCGCTCCGCGAAGCGCTGCGGGGCCTGCAGGCCGCCGTGGAGCACAGTGGCGCGGTGGTCACCCATGACCCGCTGCCCAGCGTGAACGGCTCGCCGTCCCAGCTCACGCAACTCTTCCAGAACCTGCTGGGCAACGCCATCAAATTCCGCCGGGAGGACGTCCCCCCGGAGATTCACGTGGCGGCGCGGCGGGAGCCGGACGGCTGGCGGTTGACCGTGCAGGACAACGGAATCGGCTTCGAACCGCAGTACGCCGAGCGGGTGTTCCAGATGTTCCAGCGGCTGCACATGCGGCAGCACTACGCGGGCAACGGGATGGGGCTGGCCATCGTACGGAAAATCGTGGAGCACCACGGGGGCCGGATCTGGGTCGACACCAGACCCGGAGAGGGCAGCGCCTTTCACTTCACCCTCCCGCACCAATCCGCGCAGTAACGGGGGCTGGGCGGGCCCGGGCGGCGCTCCCGCTCGAGGCAGCGGCCCAGGTCCACCCTGGGCGCCGCGCCGGCGGGGGACCTCGTTGGTCGCCCGCGGCTCGACCCGGGGCCGGCGTGCTCCCACCTCCTGCTGGTCGTGGCCTGGGCGCCGTGGTCCTCCCGCTGGCCCGACTGCTGTTCCAGTGGAGCGGGCCAGCACGGGCCCACGACGCGGCCGTGCAGGCGCCCGACATGCTGCTCACCGTGCCGAATCTGCCGACCGACCTGGCCCGGGTCTGGGCGTGGTGCGCGGGTCCATATCCATCTGGGCGTGCGCCCGGGTGAAGCACAGGGCTCACTGAACGACGGAGGGGCACGGACATGCTTCCCTTTGGCAGGGGGCCGGCGATACGGGCCCGCCTTGTACGCTTGTGCGGGGTGGGGTCGAAGTTCGGCTAACGCCAGCGACCACCGCCAACACTCGCGAAGGGTCGTCTGATCACCCACCCTTTTGCATTCCTGCTGCTGTCCCCTACCTGTGAGGCGGCCGCAGTTGAGGGGGCTTACACTGGCGTATGGCCAACGCCTCCTCGGCCCCGTCGCGTTCCGGCCTGGTCCGTAGAGCCGCGCCGCCCCTCAGGTCCCGGCTGACCTTGAGGCCGCAGGCCACCGGCCAGGTCACGTCCAGCGACACTGCCGTTCTGGTCAGCCAGTGGACCTCGGGGGACCCCAGGCTGCGGATCGGGATAGGCTCCTGGTCCAGGATTCCGGCGGGCCGGGTCAGCCGGGTGACCTTGGACGCCCAGCGCGTGACCCTCACGCGTCCTAAGCGCACCCTCTTCACCAGGGCAGCGACAGAGAGTACCTGGGACTGGGAGCACTTCAACCTGCGCCCCGAGCGGAAGGCCGCCATCACCACCTGGCTGGACGTGCAGAACAGCTGGGGGTTCCTCGAGGTGGCCCCTGACCTTGGCTCAGTGCCCCTGGAGTGCTCCCGTTCGCTGGACACCACCATGGACGATTCGACCAAGGTCTGGTTGAGCTGTGACGGGCGGGCGCCATGGATCAACGACGGCACCCCCTGAGGCTGTTGGGCGTGGCCAGTCTGGTCCTGGCGCCAGTGGCGATGGCTCAGCCGCTCACAGCTGAAGAGCAGACTCGGGTCACCCGGCTGATCCAAGCCTACCCGGACTTCCTGGCCAGGCTCGATGGGAAGGAGCTGGTCTGGAAGGACGGCACACGCATGCCGCTCACCCATAACGCCACCAGGTCCTACTCCGCGCGGCTGGATCAGCCGGGCCTGCTGGATCAGCTGGAACTGCCCTACCCGGCCTGTCAGTCCTTGAACACGCCCTCCTTCACCTTCGATCCTGGGCGCACCCGCTACGAGCCGCTGTTCTTCAAGATGTATGGCGCCAGTGCCCGCGAGGTCCGCTCCCACCTGGAGCCAGTGAACTGGTTCGGGCAGACGGTACAGGTCACGGGGGTGAACGGCGCGGCCGCCTCCCTGCGGGCGGTCGCCAACGAGGTTGCTCAGCATCCGGAACTGCTGCGCTACGTACATCCCAGCGCGGGGACCTTCCTGTGGCGTAAGGTGGCGGGCACACCTCGGCAAAGTGTTCATAGTTTCGGGGCCGCCATCGACCTGAACACGGCGTACTCGGACTACTGGTTGTGGCGTGGCTTCAAAGAAGGGCAGCCGGGCATCCGGTACCGCAACCGACTGCCGCTGGCCCTGGTCCAGATCTTCGAGCGGCACGGGTGGATCTGGGGTGGGCGTTGGTACCACTACGACACCATGCACTTCGAGTACCGCCCTGAGCTCACCAGTGCGGCGACCTGCGGCGTGTCTGCCCCCTGACTTCGTCCGCTTGCCAGGACGCCTCCGCCGGTCCACCATCAGGACAGGGAGGCCGCGACTCCCAGGAGGCAGGATGGCCGCGAACGAGGTGCCGTACCGACTCGAGGAAGGCAGCGCGCTCCAGGTGGCAGACGTGCAGGGCTGGCCCTGGCAGCTGGATGGCCAGGACTGGGTGAAGGCCGGTCACTGCCCGCGCTGCGGGCATCCGGTCAGCAAACGGCTGGTGATGACCACGTACCCGGTGCGGCCGGACATGACCGAGGAGAGGTGGCACGGCCCGCTGGCGTGGCGCGCCCCTCAGCACCCATCCGCTCCGCGCGGCACCATGCTGGTCTTCTGCGACTGCACCGTGCCGCATGCCGACGGCAAGTCCGGCTGCGGCTTCTTCGTGCGGGGCATCGCCGGTCCCGGCGGCGCCTGAGCATGCCCCTGAGCGACGCCGAGATCGCCCTGAAGTGGGAGGACGCGGCGCAGCTGCTGCCGTTCACCGCGGCCGAGCGGGTGCAAGCGGCCCTCCCTCAGCACCTGGGAGTGGCAGATCCCGAACTCCCCCTGGTTCACGGCGTTCGTGTTGCAAGGCATGTACTGGTGCCTGCCGCTGTTCATCCTGCACGCCGACAGGACCCGGACTCGCTTCGCAGACCTGCCGTCTTCCCTGTCGTGGAGTGAGGTGGTGGCGCTGCTGGTGTAGGTGTTGAGCTTCGTGCTGGCCCAACGTCGCGACCGGGTTCAACGCGTGGCGCTTCGGCAACAGTTGCCCAGCGCTCTGGATGTTCACCGCCGGATTCACGGCCCTCCAGGGCTGGGGCGACTCCGGTACACACATCGACCCGAGCTTCCAGAGCTTCAGCCTGCCGGTGAGCGTGCTGTGATTCGAGTTTCTCCACTTCAGCTGCTGGCCGCGCGTTCGACGCACCTTCCCAAGTCGGCAGGCACACGTCCGGCGTGCACGTTGAGGAGCCCACGGTGGACACTGTCACTGCACACGCCGCTCCAGCGAACAGCGGGATCACCCTCACTGTCTGGCTGGAGTCCGCCACCGCAGACCTCGCGCCTCCAGCAGCCAAGCACCTCACCGAGGCGCTGCGGGCGCACGTGCAGGACGCGATCGAAGCGGGCCTGACCGAAGCGCAGGCGGTGCGGGACATGGGTGATCTCGCAGCCGCGGCTCGGCAGTACGTGCGCAGCTACCTGGCGGCCGGGTGGAGCTCCCTCAGCCAGATCTACCCGATGAGATTCGGGCCGTTCACCGACTGGCTGCCGCTCCTGGTTGTGCTCATCCAGCTGGTCCCGGGCACCGACAGCCACGCCCTGCCGTGGGCCCCGCTCGGGGTGCTGGTGGCCTGGCTGGTGAGCGTGCCGCTCACCCACCGCCTGGACGGCAGCCTGCGCTCTGTCGTGCGCGGGCTGATCGGCGCTGTCCTCGCGGCGCTCACGAGTGGCATCGGTGGCCTGCAAATGCACCCACTGACGTGGAGCCAGGGTCTCACGGTGGGGTTCGGTGTCCTGGGTTCCGCCATCTCTGCTGTCGTGCTGACCAGATACCTGGCGCGCTAGCGCCGGGCCAGCATGCATCACCACAGGCCAGTCCGTCGCCTCCGCTGATCGCGTTAAGGATCACGACCCGTCTGTGGAGCAAAAGAAGCCGACTCGCGGGTCGCCTTGAGGTCTCAGCCGCAGGACCCCGCGCTCCGAGTTGTCGACGGGGACCACAGCGTTCAGGACCGAGCCGGTGCCGGCTCCGGGTTCGGTCGGGTCACCGTGCGGGACGCCTGCGAGATCGCTGACGGCCTGAACGAAGCTGCTCAGCCCAGAGCCGTCCTTACACCGTGGCCGGCGGTTGAAGCGGATGCAGCGGGATGAACGGCGCATCAACGGAGCGTTCGCGACCCTGACACCGGCGCTTGCATCACCGGCCCCGGGCGAACGATCGACACGTCGTGCAGTGAGCGCCCCCGCTGCTGATCTACTGAAACATCCCGGGGAGGAACTCCCGCACCACCACCGCCCCGTCGAAGGGAATGTGGGCCCTCCGGGCGTGTTCGATCAACGCTTCCAGCGACGGCGCTTCGTACTCGCAGTAGATCTTGCTCTCGTCCTCGGCGTAATACGACCGGACCCACGTCACGCCCGGCAGGCCCTGCAGGGCGTCCTTGGCACGGATGAATCCGGCGTCGAACTCCTCGGGTGTAGGGGTAGCGTCCAGGGTCCGGCTGATGATGTATCTGGGCATGGGGTTCCTCCTTCGTGCCGAGGGAACGCAGATCAGTCACGCAGGTCCAGCTGCCGCAGCTGGGCGCTCAGCCGACGTCACGCCTTCGGCGTCTCCCGTCTGTCGTCGCAGGTTCAGGGAGTGCTCGAGTGCCGCTCTGGCCGGCGCCCACCGGCCGAGCGCCTGCTGGCTGGCGGCCAGGCTGGACAGCACGTACGCTTCGGCCTGCGGGTCCCGGACGCGGCGCACCAGCTCCAGCGCCTGCTCACTGCACCGGATCGAGGCATCGAATTGCCCCTGATCGCGGTACACCACTCCGAGGCTGGCCACGGCAGCCGCCTGCACCGCCGTGTCGTTCACGGTCCCGGCCTGGTCCGCGGCGGTCCGGTACGTCCGGGCGGCCTCGTCCAGGTGCCCGAGGCGCCACAGCAGTCCGGCCCGGTCGAGCAGCAGGCGCGGCAGGCGCGCGGCCGCGCGCGGGTCGCTGACCCCGTCCCGGCACAGCGCTTCCGCGGCGCGGACCGCGTCGAGCGCCTCGGTGGGCTGGGCAAGGCCGCCGTCCAGCGCGCGCGCGAGCAGGAGCAGCGCGTCCGCCAGCGCGAACCGTTCGTCCTGGTTGCCGGTCACGGTGTAGGTCAACTCCAGCGCTTCGACGGCCCGGCGGTACACCCTGACCGCGCCGGCCGCGTCCCCCATCCGCTCCAGCGCGGTGGCCAGGCCCAGGAACGGGTGGCCCTGATGGCGGAAGTCCCGCAGCGTCAGCGCTTCCTGGGCGGCCAGCCGGTACTGCGCCAGGGCGTGTTCCGGGCGGTTCAGGGCCAGGTAGAGCTCGGCGCACGCCATGTGCCGGGCGACCACGATCTGCGGGGTCTGGACGCTGCGGCTCAGCTGCAGCACCTGAAGCTGCACCTGCAGCGCCTGCTCCAGCTGGCCACGTTGCCGGTGGATGCCCGGCAGGACGCTCAGGGCGGAGATCTCCCCCGCGACGTCGCCCAGCTCACGAAACAAGCGGGTGGCGTGTTCCGCCCGGTCCAGGGCATCCCCGGGGCGGCCCAGGCGCAGCAGCAGCTGCGCGAGGTTGCTGGTCAGCACCGCGCAGGCCCGCGCATCGCCCAGCGCCTGGAACAGTTGCAGCGCCTGCTCGCCCGACTGCAGCGCCGCCTTGAACGCGCCCTGCTGCCATCCGAGGTAGGCGAGCTCCTGATGCAACCGCGCCTCGCCCGCCTGGTCGCCCAGCCGGCGGTACAGCCGCAGCGCCTCATCCCGCGCCGCGGCGGCCCCGGCGCCGTCCGAACGCGCGGTGCAGGCGGTAACCAGCCGCACCAGCGCCTCGGCGCGCCGCTGCTGGTGACCCTGGCGGGTGGCCAGGGCCAGCATCGCCTCGACGACACTCACCTGCTCGTCCGGCAGCTGCATCCGCTCAAGCAGCCGCTCGCGCACCGTCAGCAGCGCGTACCGGGGTTCGTCCGCGTCCGGCAGGTGCGTAGCGGCGTCCAGGGCGACCGAGGTGTACTTCAGGGCGGACGCCCAGGACTGATCGGCCTCGGCCTGCCGCGCGGCCCGCAGCAGCTGGTCCAGCGCGTCCGCCCAGCACTGTCCCGCCAGCAGGTGATGCGCCCGCTCCGCGGCGCTGTGAAGGTCCGCCGCCAGCGCGGCCGCCACCTGCCGGTGCAGGACCAGCCGCCGGGGGAGCGACAACCCGCCGTACAGCACCTGACGTACCTTGTCATGCGAACACTGCAGGCGCTGATCCGCTTGTTCCGACAGCAGCTGCGCCTGGAGCAGCGCGTCCACCAGCGGCACGAGCGCCGGCACCGGCAGCTGCGCCGCGCGGCCCAGCAGGTCCAGGTCGACGGGCCGGCCCAGCACCGCACTCAGCTGCAACACGGTCCTGGCCGGTCCCGGCAGCCGCTGCACCCGCGCCTCAATCAGCGCGCGGACCGGCATGGGCACGTGCTCGTGCTGGCGGGTCCAGCGTTCCGGGAAGACCCTGCAAAGCGGCCCGCCCGCGTCCGCCTCCACCACACCGGTGTCGGTGAGCCAGCGCAGATACTCCAGGGCGAAGAACGGGTTGCCTTCCGACTCGGCCTGCAGCACGCCGGCCAGCCAGGCGCGGTCCGCCTCGTTCAGCCGCGACCGGCCGGCCAGCAGGTCCCGCAGGTCCGCCGCCTGCAGCCGCGGCAGGCGCAGGACGTGCAGCGTCCGGTGCTCCGCGGCGCCCTCCAGCCAGCCGGTCAGCTGCGCCTCATCCTCGCTGCGGTACGTCACGATCAGCAGCACCCGCTCCTGATGCAGCCGCCGGGCGGCGAAACTCAGGAACGCCAGGGTGGTGGGCTCCGCCCACTGCAGGTCGTCGATGAACAGCACCAGCCCCCCCGGTCTGGACGCCTGGATCAGGGCCGCCAGCAGGTCCGCGAACGGCGGGCCGCGGGGCGCGTCCGCCGGCCACGCCTCGGACGCGCCGCGCGGCGGGCCGCCTCCACCCAGGCGGTCCTGCGGCTCCAGCAGCGGGTCCAGGGCGTCCAGCACCGGGTCCAGCGGGGCCGACAGCTCCCGCTGAAACGCGCGTCCGCTCAGCACGCACGCCCCCTGCGCGCTCAGCGCCTGCAGCGCGGCCGTCACCAGGTGCGTCTTGCCGACCCCCGCCTCCCCCGCGACGGCGACCAGGCGGCCCTCGCCGGCCAGGGCCGCGCGCCAGTGCGCGTCGAGGGTGGCCAGGGCGTCCATCCGTCCGACCACGGTCGGGCGTGCCCCGGACGCCGGACGGTCCCGGTCCGGGGCGGGCAGTTCCCCCCGCAACAGCTGCTCATTGAGCGCCTGCAGCCGGGCGGAGGGCGCCGTGTTCAGGTCACGTTCCAGCTGGGCGCGGTACTGCAGGTACGACGCGGCGGCCTCGGCTGGCCCGCCCGCCCGGGCGAGACTCACCATCAGCTGCTCCTGCACCGACTCGCGGTACGGGTCGAGCTGACCGGCCTGCCGACACACCTCCGCCGCCGCACGGTGCTGACCGCTCAGGGCCAGACACGCCGCGTACCCTTCCAGCAGCTCGAGCTGCTGACGCCGCCAGCGCTCCCTGGCGTCCTGAGCCCACGGCGCGTACGGGTCGTCGGCGTACAGCTCGCCGCGCAGGTGCGGCAGCGCCAGGCGGTACGCCGTGATCGCCTCCGCCACCCGCTGCTGGCGGCGCAGCTGCTCGGCGCGCTGGTGCGCCCGGTCGACTTCCAGCACATCCACCTGCGCGTGGGCCGGGTCGAACCGGTAGCCGGGACGCACCTGCAGGACGTGACGCGAGTCCGGGCCGCGCCGCAGCGCCGGTTCGAGTTGCCGCCGGAGGACGCTCACCGCCGCCCGCAGGCACTGGGCGCCCGCGGACGCGCTCAGGTGCGGCCACAGCGCCTCGATCAGCTCATCGGCCGAGACGACCTCGCCCGGCCGGATCAGCAGCACCTTCAGGACCGCGGCGGTGGTCGGCCGCGCCCACACGACCGGCTGGCCGTCACGCCACACCCGGAATGCGCCGATGAGGTGAACCGTCAACACCGCCATCTCCACCCCCTGCTCCTGAGCACGTTGGTGGCTCCATTATGCGCGCCGCTCGGCGCAACAAGCCCGGCAACAATCCGGCAACGTCCGGGGGGCATGCTCGTGGTGGCGGCCAGCGCCGCCCTCGGACCGCCAGAACCAGTCCGGGTTCGCCCTTTGCGGAGGGCCAGGAGGGGCGAGGAGCTCGCCCAGGAGGTCGGATCATGACACGACGTGTATCGAACGTGTACCGGACGGTGGCCCTGCTGACAGGCGCGCTGCTGCTCACCCCGCAAGCGGGCCACGCCTTGGTCGTGACTCACCCCGCGTCCGACCTGCCAGGCGCGGGTCAACCCGCCCTGGCACCCGCCCCGGTGGGCCGGTTCTTTGACACGGTGGGCGAGGCCGCGCAGGCCGCCGATGCGCAGGCGGAGCAGCGGCAGCAGCTCGCCCAGGCGCTGCTCGGCTTCAGTACCCACAGCGCCAGCGCCGACCGGTGCATGACCCTGCGCGAGGCGCTGGCCGGGTATCTGCAGGAGCTGGGTTTCACCCCGAGCTGGCAGCTCAATGTCCAGTCGGGCGCGCGGCACTACGAGGTGTGGTTCGGGCCGGACCTGAACGCCTCGGTGCTGCTCACCAGCTGGATGGACGGCGCGTTGATGTCGATGCAGACGAACCTGCAGCTGGGGCCGCTGGACGTGGGCGACGCCGTGGCGCTGTCCGGACGCCCCGCGCGGTGAAGGCCACGGCGGTGGGCCCACTGGGCCAGCGCCCGCCACGTTTCCAGTACACTCGACGTACCGTACGTGGTCACTGCCGGGCCGGGAGGCCGGCCGAGGTCCGTCGAAGGTGGGGCCCATTCACGCCGTGGGAGGCACCGCATGCTGAGTCCGACGCTCACGCCCGATTCGCCCTGGCGCTTCCCCGACGCGCTGCTGGACCGCTGCCACCAGCGGGCGCCCGTGTACGACCGGGAGAACCGCTTCTTCAGCGAGGATTTTGAGGAGCTGCGGGACGCCGGGTACCTGAAGCTGGCCCTGCCCGCCGCGCTGGGCGGCGCGGGCCTCTCGCTGGCGGGCGTGTGCGCGGCCCAGCGCCGCCTGGCGTATCACGCGCCGGCCACCGCGCTGGGCCTCAGCATGCACCTGTACTGGACCGGAATGGCGGCCGAGCTGAGCCAGGCGGGCGACCCCACGCTCCGCTGGCTGCTGGAGGAGGTCGCCGCTGGGGAAGTGCTCGCGTCCGGCCACGCCGAAGCGGGCAACGATCTCCCGATCGTGTTCTCCAGCGCCCGGGCCGAACGGCAGGACGGCGGCTACCGCCTCTGGGGCCGCAAGCAGTTCGGGAGCCTCTCGCCGGTCTGGACGCGCCTGGGCCTGCATGCGCTGGACGCCACCATCCCGGACCAACCGGCCATCATCCATGCGTTCCTGCCCAGGGACACGCCGGGCAGCCGCATCGAGTGGACCTGGGACGCGCTCGGCATGCGGGCCACCCGCAGCGACGACACCGTGTTGGACGGCGCGTTCATCCCAGACCGCTACGTGGCGCGGCGACTGCCGGCCGGGACCATCGATGCGGAGCCGTTCATGCTCAGCCTGTACGCCTGGCCGCTGCTGCAGTTCGCCGCGGTGTACCTCGGCCTGGCCGAACGCGCCCGCGACCTGGCGATCACCTCCGTGCGGACCAAGACCTCGGTCGCCCTGGGTGGACGCCGCCTGGCCCACCACCCGGAAGTGCAGCACCGCGCGGCGGAGCTGACCATGACGCTCGACGCGATGGTGGCCCACCTGGACGTCACGCTGCGCGACTGGACGGCGCGCGTGCCACACGACCTGGGCTGGCCCGCGAAGATCGTCGCCACAAAATACCACTGCGTTCAAGGCGCCCAGCGCGTGGTGGACCTGGCGCTGGACCTCAGCGGTGGGGGCGGGCTGTTCCGGCAGAACGAACTGGAACGCTTGTACCGCGACGTCCGCTGCGGCGCGTTTCACCCGGCCAACGCGGCCGTGACCCACGAGCTCGTCGGCAAGACCGCCCTGGGCGTGCTGGGAGCAGACGGCGCCCGCTGGGGCTGAACGAAACGCCGTCAGACCGAATGCCGGGACACCACGACCCGCGTCACACCGGACGGCCAGCGCCGAGCTGAACCGCCCGGCTGACGGTCCAGTCCGGTTCAGCAACCCCGCCGTGACCGGGGTGGACCCGAGAAGAGGCAGCGCCCGGCCTCCAGGGCCGTCCTGGCCGCTGCCTCCCGCGCCGCCCATCGGTTGGTCCAGATCGTCACCTGACCCGCAAGTGCCGTGCCCACCCGACTCCCCTGTCGGGCCCAACTTCGCTTGACGTTGTCCAGCCTTCTGGCGGAAGGAGATTGCCATGTGTCAGCACCCGGAAATGCTTATTCACAGCGTAAGTGACCGCATCGAGACCATCCATACGGACGCGCTCGAGCGGCAGTTGGCGCGGCAGGCGATGGACCTCCGCCTGACCGCTCCCCGCGTCTGGGACGGGCTGCGCCACGTGTGTTCGCGGATGCTTCGTCTGCAGTTTCACTGAGGTGGCCCAAGTGCGGACGTGAGCATGTCTGGTTGAGGCGGCGAGGCTCCGTCCGGCGGTCACACGGTTCCGGTCTTCAACGGAGTCCACGCCGCCTTCACCCGGCCATCACTGTTCTGGAGCGGCACACCGCGGACCTCAGTGATGACGATCCACCCCCTTCCCTCGCCGGAACCACGAGAGCCATCCTGAACCCCACGTCACGCCACCGCCGGAAGGCCCGCAGAACATGGCGCTTGATTGCAGGTCACCCATCTGCCGCGTCAGCTGCAGACCCAGTTGTAGGCGACCCGGCTGAAATCCGCGCGCGAAGTCGTCCGGGTGGATGAAGAAATTGCAGACGCCGGCGTCCCCCACATCAGCGCCAGGTCGTCGTCCGACTGGAGCAGCACCTGCGGATCCTCCACCCGTCGGGGGTCCGCCGGCGTGAACGTCGGGTACCCGCCCAGCTTGTGCCCGGTCCCCGTGAGCCTGGCGTAGCGCTCAGCGAGATCATCCGGGTGTACGTCCTCCGAAAGCGCCCAGAGGCTTGATCCGGTGAGCTGCTCGAGCAGCCGGTCGTCGGACGTGACCGGTCCGCTCCTCAGGGTCCCGACGAGGATGAATTCCAGCGTGGGATCGTGCGGCAAGCTTCCATCCGGGTCGGAGAACCGGTCTGGAACGGTGTGGTCAAGTCGCTTGGCGTCCTTGATCACGTCCGCAAAGTACCGGACGCGAACGTTCGCGTCGACCGCCAGGCTGGTCATGTCGAGGCTCCGGTCAAAATTCGCGCCATACAGGTCGTCCTCCCAAATGAAGTACTGCACGATGCCCCGCTCCGGGAAGCCCGGCAGGGGAGGAAACTCGGCAAAGTCGATCTGCGCCAGGAACACGAGCGGCGTGCCGTCGTGCGCGAGCGGCCACACATCTCCTGGAGGTCGACACGGCCGGCCGCCGAGCTTGCTGGTCCACGCCGGCCCTGGTCCTCGCTTTCCCTCCAGGTGCACGTAGGTGCGCACGGTCGCCTCAGGGGCGTCCCGGCACGGGTTGAGGAGGTTCGGGAGGCGCCACGCCAGCCGCGGCACGCTCGGTTGTTGCCGGTCCCCCTTCACGGCCGGCTCGTATCCGTTGCGGCGTGTCTCCGCCAGCCGCTTCACCGCTTCCTCCTCGGCCGCCTGACGTGTCGGGAAGGTGTAGAGTTGCACGGCTCCGTCCGTGCCGATCCGTCCATACCGCAACCTGAGGGTCACGCCGTCGACCGTGACCGCATAGCATTCGTGGCCGCCGCGGGTGTCACTGAACTCCAGGTCGCTGCTCATCGCCTCCGAGCGTGCCGCGCCACCGGGCGCCTCCAGGCTCCATTCGTGGTGGAGCTTCGTGTCCATCTTCCTGGTGTCCGCCCCACGATGACGGGGACGCCTCACCCTGCCGGAGACCCGGTCCGCTCCGATCATGACGTCACCGGCTGAGGTCGTCCGGCGGGCTCGGGCCCTGCATCGCGGATGGCCACTCTGAGGCACTTGGATCGGCCCGATCAAGTCAGACAGGACGCGCGGGTGGGCCAACCTCAAGGGGCCGCTCCCCATGCTGCGCCTCCCCAACCTGCCCGTTCAGAGTCGAGGATCCAGCACTTCGCTCTCCAGCGCCAGCACACCGACCGCGCACTCGTGCACTCGCCGCAGCGGCTCTTGCCGCACGAAGCGTTCCAGCCCCTCCACCCCCAGCGCGAACTCACGCAGGGCCAGGGTGCGTTTGCCACTGAGCCCCCGGGAACGCAGCCGCTCAAGATGCTCCGGCAGGGTGTACTCGGGCCCGTAGATGATCCGCAGGTACTCCCGCCCCCGCACCTTGACGCCCGGCTGCACCAGCCCCTTGCGGCCACGGGCGACAAACGAGGCGGGCTTCACCACCATGCCCTCGCCGCCCGCCGCCGTGAGCGCCAGCCACCATGCTTCCGCCTCGTCGCAGCGCTCGGGGTCGTTGAGGTCAACCCGGCGGTGGGCCGTCTGGATGAACAGGTCCGGCGCCACCCCGGCCAGCCGACCGAGCCGCTCCAGGTGCCAGGCGTGGTCCCGCTCGACATGCACGGCCCCTTCACTGGCGAGCAGGTGGAACGGCGCCACCCGCAGGTCCGCCACGGACGACACGCGGCGCACGTGCTGCCGGTACGCCTGGACGTAGCCCTGCGTCAGCTGCTGGCGCTGCCGGGTGCGGTCCAGCAGGTCCTCCAGCGGCAGCCCGCGCCCAACGGCCGCCTCCAGCACGGCCAGCTCGGCCGGCAGGGTCGCGCCCGCTGCCGCGCCGACCGCCGCGTACTGGCCGCGGATCAGACTCCCCGCCTTCAGCGACCACGGCAGGATCTCGGCATCCAGCACCACCCAGTCGGTCTGCAGCTCCTCCCAGAGGTCCGCCTGGCTCAGGGCCTCGCGGGTCCGGGCGAGCACCGCCTCCTCCATCGCCCGGTCCTCGAAGAATGGCCGCCCGGTGCGGGTGTACACCACCCCGGCGCGGCCGTCCCGGATGCCGAACCGCCGGGCGGCGCTCGTTGCGTCCCGGCTGACCACCAGCACTGCCCGCGAGCCCATGTGCTTCTCCTCGCACACCACCTGCTCCACCCCAGCGCGCCGGTAGTGCTCGAATGCCTCCGCGGGGGATTCCAGGTAGCCCTCCCGCCGGCTGGTTTCACTGGGCGACATGGTGGGCGGCAGGTACACCAGCCAGCGCGGGTCGACGGCGAAGCGGCTGACTGCCTCCAGCGCGGCTGCCGCCTCATCCTCCTGGATGGTGACGCGTCCCCGCAGCCGGGTCTCGATCACCCGCTTGCCGGTCACGTCGCCGAGGTCGAGCAGCTCGTCGTGGGCCTGCTGGGCAGCACGCCACGCCTCCACCCGCAGCGGCCGGACCGGTTCGCTGTACACGTGATGGGCCGGCACGCTCACCAGCTGCAGCTCCGGGTACCGCAGGGCGGTCAAGGCCCCGCCGAACACGCAGCCGGTGTCGATGTCGATGGTGCCATTCAGCCACTCCGCCTGCGGGACCGGCGTGTGCCCGTAGACGACCCTGGCCTTGCCGCGGTACTCGGCCGCCCAGTTCAACCGGACCGGCAGCCCGAACTCGTCGGTTTCCCCGGTCGTCTCGCCGTACAGCGCGAACGCGCGGACGCGGCCGGACGCCCGCCCCTGCAGGGCTTCCTTCATGCCGGCGTGCGCCGCCACCACCCGGCCGTCATCCAGCACCGCGTGGCTCACCAGCCCCCGGATGAAGTCAGCCACCGCGCGGCGGAACTCGGGGGGTTCGTGTTCCAGCTGCTCCAGCGAGCGTTCGAGCCCGTGCGCCACCTTGACCCGTTCGCCCCGGAGGGCCCGCCCCAGCTTCTCGTCGTGGTTGCCCGGCACGCACAGCGCGGTGCCCGCCTCGACCATGCCCATCACCAGCCGCAGCACACCAGGGGTATCGGGGCCGCGGTCCACCAGGTCGCCCAGGAAGACGGCCGTGCGGCCTTGCGGTGGCGTGACCTGCGCGCCGTCCACGGTGTACCCGAGCTGGGCCAGCAGCTCCACCAGTTCGTCCCGGCAGCCGTGCACGTCCCCGATAAAGTCAAAGGGCCCGTGCAGGTGCCGCAGGTCGCTGTAGAGGCGGGTGCGGGTGAACGTGGCAGTCTCCACTTCCTCCGGGGTGTGCAGCACCGTGACCTGCCGGAAGCCCTCGGCCTGCAGCTTGCCGAGCGACCGGCGCAGCTGCATCACCTGCTGCGGGATGACGTGCGGGCCGAAGGTGCGGTCGCTGCGGGCACGGTGCCGCTCGGTCAGCACGCCCTCCGGCAGGTCCAGCACCAGCGCCACCGGCAGCACGTCGAACTCCTTGGCCAGCGTCACGATGCGCCGTCGGGCGTCCGCCTGCACGTTGGTGGCGTCGATGACCGTCAGCAGACCTCGCTTCAGGCGCTGGCGGGCCACGAAGTACAGCGCCTCGAAGGCGTCGTGTGTGGCGTCCTGGTCGTTCTCATCGCCACTGACCATCAGGCGGAAGGCGTCGCTCGACAGCACCTCGCCGGGACGGAAGTGGGCATGGGCGAAGGTGGTCTTTCCGGAGCCGGACGCGCCGATCAGGGCCACCAGGCAGAAAGCCGGCAGGGAGATGGAGGTCATGGTGTCACCAGAAGGGCGGCTTCGAGACGCAGCAGGGCACCAGGGGCATCCGGGCGGGCTTCGTCGTTCTGCACCAATGTCTGTGCCGGGGGACCGGAGCGCAGCCATCGATACAGGGTGTCGGTCGCGACTCGGGTGGCGAAGGCGTCCCATCCTCGGCCCAGAGCCAGCTCGGCGATGTGCTGATGTACAAACGTCGCCAGATGATCAATGGCCACTGGCCCAGCCGTCAGCCAGCGGTCGAGATAGCGCTCGAACGCTTCCGGAGGCTCGATTTCCCCCAGATGCTCGAGGTGTTCGTCTGGACCGCCCGCTGGGTCGGACAGGGCATCCAGCCACCAGACCATCAGGTAGCCCCGGATGGCCTGAACCTGCGCGGAGCTCCAGGTCGTCCAGGGCGCGTACTTCAACCGGCGAATGACCCAGCCGGCCCCCAGCCCCTGCAGTTCGCCCTGGGCCACCAGATCCAGCAGCCGGGGCAGAAAGTACCTGAAATCCGCTTCCTCCCCCACCGTGTCCGGCACGTTGTAGGCATAGGACTGCAGCTCGTCCGCCATCAGCTGCTCCCTCGGCACGTCGACCAACCGCTGCAACTCCGCTTCGCTAATGCAGCAGTTGGTGCAGCCGGTCACGTGAACCGGTCGCGGGACGTCGGAAAAGGCCCGGTGCAGCGCAGCGACGGCCCCCTGCAGGTCCTCCGTCATGCCCGCAGCCTCAGGCGCACCATCAGGTCGCTCAGGGCAGCCTCGACGTCCGGCGCAACCTTCGCGGGCAGGGACGTGGACACCCTCGCCTCGTCCAGCTCACCGGTCAGCCGCCGGAACTCCGCTTCGTAGCGGGTCAGGTCCCCGTCTAGGGGTTCCTTTTCCCGCCCCGACCGCTTCCGGGCCATCAGCTCGTCGAGGTACGGCAGCCGCGCGTCCTCGTTCAGCACGGCCAGGTTGGCTTCGATCTCACCGGTCCGCATCAGGTGCAGGCCGGTCAGGAGGGTGCGGAAGGTGTAGAGCAGCGGCTTGATCCTCAGGGGGTCATCGCGGTTCAGCAGCTTCCACTGCCCGGCGCTGAAGCCCAGGTAGTGGTGCGCGTGAAATCGGGTCACGCAGCGGCGACCCAGCGAGATCAGCTCGGCGTGCTCCGGCGTGGTGGCGATCACCAGCGGCGAGTGCAACTGTTCCAGCACGTAGCCGTTGGGCTTGAGCATCAGGGTTATGAACTTGCGCAGGTCGTGGGTCACCAGGTCGCGCTCCAGGCCGTCCACGATCCGCTCGTCTCCGATGGTTTCGCGCCGCTCGTGCAGGCCGAGGACCTCTCGGGCCGGCAGCACGTGCACGCCGCGCAGGTCCCAGTCGCTGTCGGGGCTGGGAAAACCGTACAGGTGCGCTCCGCTGACCGTGGCGAACACGAGCGGGTAGGGGTGAGTCAGAGCCGCGCCCTGCAGCGGGGCCGGAACGGTCAGGGACGTGGGCATGAGGGGGTCTCCAGCTGGGCGCGGCGGGCGCGGATCAGGTAGGCGTTCACCCGCGCGTAGTCGGGGCGGTCGGGGAGCCGGCTGCGCGCCACCGCGGCGTCGAACTGGCGGTGCAGCGCGAGCCGCCAGCGGTTCAGTTCGTCCCAGGGCAGCTCGCCGCGCTTGACGGCCAGCAGGGCCTCGCGGTGCTCGCCGACGTGCACCAGCACCTCGCCCCGCTCCAGCACCGCGATGCCGGAGAGCAGCAGGCGCAGCAGGTGCATGGCGTGCTTCCAGCGGATCTCACCGTGGGTGCGCAGGTCGGCCTCCAGCCGCTTGAACTGGCCCATCACGTAACCGTTGTACGTCTGGTACACCAGGTTGGACAGGAACGCGCCCCTCATGTCCAGCAGCGCCTGGGCCAGCGGGGTGGCGTGCTCGACCAGCGTGCTGGACAGTACCTCCAGCACGTTGGGGTTGGCCTTGAGCGCCAGGGTCAGGAACTTCTTCAGCTCCCAGTACACTTCCTGGGTCTGCTCGTTCTCCAGCTGCTCCGGCACGCCCCACAGCGACCAGTGCTGCTCGGCGGTGGGCAGGTAGAACCCGCGCCGGTCCGTGTCGGAACTGTCGGTGTCCAGCCCGAAGGCCCGCGAGCCGACGATCACCCGCAGCTGCACCTGCGGCCACAGCTCGGTGTCCTCCGGCGGTACCAGCGCCTGATGCTCGCGATACAGGCTCAGCTGGCGTCGGAGCAGGCTGTGCGTGTGGCCGTCGGGGAACTGGACGCGGTAGGCGTGCAGCGGGTCGGTCGGCGCCTGCACCACGACGCCCAGCGCCCCAGCCGGCTGCAGCACCGTCCCGCTGGGGGTGTGCAGCACGATCCGCGTCACCACGCGGGTGCCGAGGGGCAACAGCGGGGCGGTCACGCCGGGCCTCTTTTGAACACGGCCATCTGGGTCGCGGGACCCAGTGCCGGGTCCTCCTCGCCGACCGGCTTGAAGACGACGCTGTACCCGAAGGTGTCCGCCACCCGCTCAGCCCAGCTCCTGAACGTGCGGCGGTCCCACTCGAAGCGGTGGTCCTGATGGCGGGTCTCCCCCTCCCCGAGAAAGGGATAGCGGGCGTTGTACTCGGCGTTGGGCGTGGTGACGACCACCGTGCCGGGCCGGGCGTCGCCGAAGACCACCCGCTCGAGCGTCCACAACCGGGCCTCGTCCAGGTGCTCGATGACTTCCACCAGGGCGGCCGCGTCGTAGCCGCGCAGCCGGGCGTCGCGGTAGGTCAGCGAGCCCTGGATCAGCTTCAATCGGGCCCGCACGGTGGGCGGGAGCTCCTCCAGACGCAGGTACCGCTCCGCGCGGCTCAGCTCGCGGGCGCTCACGTCCAGGCCCACGATCTCCCGGAACTGCGGGTTGGCCAGCAGGAGCCGCACCAGGTGCCCCTCTCCGCAGCCGAGGTCCAGCACCCGCGCCGCCCCGCTGGCGGTCAATTCCGCCTCCACGGCCTGGAGGCGCTGGTCGTTCAGGGAGGGGGCGGCCACACGGGTCTCCTGCTCGCGTTCGGTCTCCTGGTCGGCTTCTCCGAAGGCGACCCGCGCCAGGCGCAGCAGATCTCGCTGGTGCTTGAGGGCGCGCCGCACGATCAGGTCCCGCTCCGGGTGGCCGGCCAGCCAGCCGTCGCCCAGCCGCTGCAGCCGCTCGATCTCGTCCTCACTCACGAACGAGTGCCGGGCGTCGTCCAGCACCGGGATCAGCACCGTCAGCTGGGCGAGCAGCACCTGCAGCGGCACGGTGCCGCTGAGCTTCAGGTCCAGGTAGGGGCTGTCGCCCCACTCCGGGAACTGCGGGTCCAACGGCAGTGGGCGGGCGTCCACCCGGTACCCGAGCGGCCCGAACAGCCGGGCCGCCAGGTCCGGGCTCCCCCGGCTGGGCAGGGCCGGCAGGTGCACCTCGAACGGCAGCGCCTGCCGGGCGAGGTCCGGCCGCTCCTTGCTGCGGCCGCTCATCGCCGTGCCGAACGCCTCCCGGAGGGCCGCGGTCAGGAAACTGCTGGCCGCGTACGGCCGGTCGTTCACGTACGGCTCCAGCGGCGCGCCGCTCCCCTGCCCCGTCCGGCCACGCGACAGCTCCACCGGATCGAGCGCCACCAGCAGCGCCGCGGTGCAGCGGTCCTCGCGGGCCTCGGGGTAGAACACCCGGCCCTGGCCCATCGGGACGCTGAAGGAGAACACCCGCTCGGGGTGCTTGTGGAGCAGGTAGCCGAGGTCGGTGGCCGGGTGGTGCGTGGTGGTCAGGGTCAGCAGCATGGGGCACTCCTCGGACACTTCAGTGATGCTTACGCTACCAGAGGTCGCGGGGCCGGCGGCCCGCACCTTCGAGCTCATTGGGCGGGCGGTCCCCGGCGGCCGAGAAGCCGGCCAGCTGCGTCCAGCGGTGATACTCGTCCAATCCCAGGGTGCGGTGCGCTTCGGGGAGGGAGGGGAACTCGGCGTGCTCCACCTGCTGCGCCAGCACCTGCGGCGGCACCGCGTGCTCCCGGCCGGGGTTGCGTCCGAACAGCGCGCTGAGCGGCGGCTGGAACACCACCAGGGTCACCAGCGCGCCGTAGTCGAAGCCCAGCCCGATGGGAACGCGCCGGAAGTCGCGGCGGGTGTTGGTGGCGTCCCAGACCACCCGGCCGTGGCGCCGCAGCGCGGCGCGAAGCTGCTCCTTTGCTACCTGCAGCACCTGCCCGTTGACCGACTGGTCGGCGCGCTTGCCCGCCAGGTCCTGCCGCAGCGCGTCCAGCGACACGACCGTGTGGTCCGGCAGGTGCTCGGCGATCCAGCTGCTCTTCCCGGAGCCGCTGGGCCCGCAGGTGACCACCAGGTCCGGGAAGCCGCCGCGGGCGGCGTACCCGCGGGCGACCGCTTCGTGCGGCGTGTGAATCAGGCCCGCCTCGTGGTCGAGGATGCCGCGCTGCAGCGTCAGGTCCAGCAGGGCCGCCGGGGCGTCCGGCAGGGCCGCGCAGACGTGCCGCGCCCAGTCGGCGTACGGGTCGTCCCCGGTCCACAGGCCGTACTCCTCGGCCTGCAGCCGGAAGTACTCCAGGTCGTCCAGCCGCGCCGCCTGGTCGGCGGTGACGCGGCCGCGGGTGTCCGCCACCTCCAGCAGGTACAGCAGCCGCAGGTCCACCTGCCGCGCCAGCCGGCGGAAGGCGGCCGGGGTGCCGGCCTCCAGCGTCCGCACGGGGTCGTGGTGGTGCCCGACCAGGGCCATCACCTGCCGCTGCACCGTGTGGGGCAGCTGCAGTTCCGGCAGCCGGTAGGCCAGGAAGGAGCGGCCCCGGTCGGCGTGGCGCGGTGAGATGATCCGTTCCCGGCCGGCGCGGTCCAGCTCCCGCCGGGTGGTGAGCGGCTTGCCGATGTCGTGCAGCAGCGCCGCCAGGACTAGGGCCAGGCGGGTCTCCGGGTCCAGGCGGTGCGTGTCCGCCAGGTCGTACGCCTCCTGCAGCACCAACGTCGTATGCACGGCGACGGTGCCTTCCGCGTGCCACTGGGGGTCCTGCTTGGTGTCATGCAGCCGGTCCAGCAGCGGCAGCACATCCCCCAGCGCGGCCGTCAGCGCACCGAAGTCGGGCCTGGCTCCACCCCGCAGGGCGTCCAGCAGCGGCCTCATGGTTCGCTCCGCAGCCGGTTCGGCACGACCGCCTGGTGCATCCAGTGCTCGTCCGTCTGCACGTGCCCGGGACGCACCACCTTGGCCAGGTGGTCCTGGAAGTCGGCGTAGGCGAACCCCGCGGTGGTCCGCACCACGTATCCCTCCATCACCCGCGGGTCCACCGGAAGGGCCCGCACCGTCGCCTCGTCCCAGAGACCGCGGTACAGCTGCCGGGGTGTGGGCACGCCCAGCCGCCCCGCCCACGCGAGCGTGCCGTCCCAGTCCAGGGCGGTGTTGGTCTCATCCCAGACGCTGAACAGGTAGAAGTAGCTCTCCAGGTCGTCGTACCCGAGCGAGTGGCGGGCGTAGAGGTTCTCGCCGCACACCCGCCACCCCGGCGGAATCAGGTACCCGATCCGGCCCTGCAGGCCCTTGACCCAGTCGCGCGACGGGTGCGGCCTCGGGTCCAGCGAGCGGGCGTGCAGCCCGGAGCGGTACAGGGTGGTGTTCTCCCCGTCGAGCTTCTCGGTGACCACCACCTCCCGCCCCGCGAAGCCGGTGATGACCCCCAGGACCGTGTCGTCGTGGCCCGCGCCGAGGGACCAGGGCAGGTGGGGGATTCGAGGGTACTTTCGCCGGGTGTCCATCGCAGATCCCCAGCAGCCTAGCGGGTCCAGGCGCGCCCGGTCAGCGCCGTCTGGCCAATTCCCGCTAAGCCGAAGCACCTATGGCCATCCGGGCACCCTCGCCCTCCCCTGCGGGCAGGATGGACCTGCAGCGGCTGGAGCTAGGGCTGGACGAGGACGGGAATGGCGTGGTGGCCCTGCGCGACCCGGACGGCCACCTGCAGGGCCTGAAGATCCAGGTGCTCCGTGCCGAGGGCCGGAACGACCTGGAGCTCCCGGAGGGCCACGGGAACCCGCCCTGGTTCCGGGGTACGGCCCGCCGGCGTGCTGTGCGTGGAGGGCGAACTGAACGCGATGGGGTCACGGCGCTGGCCCTTGAGGGCACCGGCTGGACCGTGGTCGGGCTGGGCAGTGCGTTCGGCCTGGTGCCTTGGGTGTGGCTGGAGCGGTGGGCCCGGCCGGTGGCTTTCTCGCTCGACCCTGGACGGGCGGGCGACAACAGCGTCGGCACCTGGCTCGCTGAGGTGGCCAGCAGCGGCCTGGACGCCCGGCGGGTTGATCCACTCCTGGCCGACGGGAACGCCTGCGACTACGCCCACACCTGCAAACGCGTCGCCTGGCCGCCCGCTGGGCCCAGCTCCTGCACGGCTGACACCGCGCAAGGAGCCCAGGCACACCAGCGACACATCGGCGCGGCCGGACCCCTCCCTCCAGGGCGGCCCGTGCCGAACCCTGCAGGTCACCCACCCGTTGCTCCGCGCCTGAAGTCAAGCGGTGTGCTTATGCCGCGTCCGAACCTGACGCACGACAGTGGCCCTGAGCTCTGCGAACTCGTGCCTTTTCCGTCTGCGCTGGCGACGAACAGCGTGGAAGGGCATCCCCGGGCGAGTTCTACCTGTAGAAGTACGGGTCGAGCACCGAGACGGCGGAGATCTGGTCCACGGGCAACCCATTGCGCTCGGCTGCCTGACGGATCGCTTCGGTCGTGGGGCCGTCGTAGATGCAGAAGGTTTTGCGCTTGTCGTCACTGACGTACGAGTGGACCCAGGTCACGCCGACGTCCGCATTGCGGTCCACGACGTTGAGGCAGGCGGCGGCCCCCTCACTGTTGATGGGGATCTCGAGACCGTTCGGGAAGGTGCGTTCAACCATGTAGCGCGGCATTCCAGCCTCCTTGGTCGAGCGTGAGTGGTTGCCCGGACCACCACGATTGTCCGCCGCCCGGCGTCACCACACATCGGGAGGACTCCCCAGATTGACGGTTCCGGTTCCCTACGTTGGAAGGAGGGCCAGCCGGGTGGCTTCCCGCACCGCTTCGGTCCGGTTCCGCACGCCGAGTTTCGAGAGGATGGAGGACACGTGGTGTCCCACCGTCTTGGCGGAGAGCCCGAGCCTCGCGGCGATTTCCGTGTCCTGCAGCGCTTCACCCAGCAGGCGCAGCACCTCCATCTCCCGGGGCGTGAGGTGGGCGGCATTGGCGCGCGTCGAGGGCCGGGGTCCCCTCGGAATGCCGCCGGCCCCACGTTCACGCAGGCGTTGTGCGGTCCTCACGGCCGCGGGACGGGCGCCGAGGCGCTCGAAGGTGTGCAGGGCCAGTTTGAGGGCGTCTTCCTGGTCTCCCTCGGCCAGCGCCCTGGCGGCCTCGTACGGGCAGTGCAGGCGGTCCCACGCGGCCGCGGCGTCCGGCCAGCGGCCGGCAAGCTGAAGGGCATAAGGCTCGGCCATCCCGGGGCCGGCGGGTACGGCGCCGTCCGCCTTCCAGCGCCAGTACGCCAGCTCCCCCGCGAACCAGGGGTGCTGATGCTCGCAGGCCAGGTCGTACACGGCCTGCGCCTCCTCCCGCACCCGGTCAAGGTCCCCGGCCAGCCAGGCGGCTTCGGCCCGCGCGGCCCGGACCGGCGCCAGCCGTTGCAGCGTGCCGGTCTGCACGGCCATCTCCAGGGCTTCGTCCAGCGCGGGCCACACCTCCGGATCACCGCGCCGGGTCCTCACCCGGCCCAGCGCCAGCAGGGCCATGATCCGGCTGGTCGCGGACGTGCCCGGCCGCCCGGTGACGGCCAGGGCCGCCTCGGTCGCCTCGGTCCAGCGGCCCTGGTACGCGTGGGAGAGCGCCTGCCACGCCAGCATGTACAGCCGGTGCCCGTCGATGTCGTGCTCCTCGCAGTACCGCAGCCCGTCCTGGAGGTACCGGTCGGCGCGGGGGAACTGGTACAACTCGCCGGCCACCGAGCCCAGCATGCGGTACGCCAGGGCCACGTGCTCGTCCAGCTTCAATTCGCGCGCCAGGTCCAGGCTGCGTTCCAGGAACGCGCGTCCCACCTCGTCCTCCTGAAGGAGGCTGGCCGTCCCGACGGTGTTCAACGCGAGCACCAAGAGCGAGGGGCGCTGATGCGCCTCCGCGAGCTCGATGGCCCGCTGACCCCAGCGAATGGCGTCCTGATTGTCACGGTTCAGCATGCGCAGGTGCGCCTGGCACGCGTAGGCGAACGCCAGGGCGCCCCCGGGAGCCAGGGCGCCGAGGAGGTCCAGGGACGCCCGGCTCGCCTGTTCCGCGTCGGCGTTGCGCCCCATGCCCACGAACAGCCGCGCCAGATGCGAGAGGGTCTCCCCCGCGCGCTCCTGGTCGCCCATCTCCTGCCAGATGGCCAGGGCTGCCTGGTGCGCCCGGATGGCCTCTTCCGGCTGGTCGGTGATGAAGCACTCCTCCGCGTACTCGCCCAGGAGCCGCGCGTGGTCCGCTGGCGTCAGCCGGTGGGCCTGACGAAGCGCCCGGCTCAGTTGAGCGCCGGCTTCGCGGTGGGCTTTCAGCGCCCTGGCCCGCCGGGCGGCCAGCCGGGCGAAGTGCAGGACAGCCTCGGCGTCGTTCGCGGCCTCCGCGTGTTCCGCCAATCTCGCGGCGTCGATGGACCGCGCGGGCGCGGTGCTCAGGACCTGCAGCACGCGCTGATGCAGCTGGAGCCGCCGCTGTGGAGACAGGCTTTCCAGCACCGCCTGCCGCGCCAGTTCATGGCGGAAGCTGAGCGCGTCCTCCTGCCCATGGAGCACCCCCACGCTCAGGCACTCGTCGACGGCGTTCAGGGAAGACGGGAGGACGCGCTCCAACAGCCACAGCTCGATGCGGGAACCGATGACCGAGGCCGCCTCCAGCACCGCTCGCGCGGGGGTGGACAGTCTCGCCGCCCGCGCGAGCACGGCGTCTCGAACGGTGGGGGGAACGCCCCCGGTGGCACTGGCGAGCACCTCCGTGACGTAGAAGGGGTTGCCGCCCGTCCGGCGGTACAACTCGGTGGGTTCAATGCCGCTGCCTTCCGCCAGACGCCCGACGGCGGGCTGCGACAACGGGGAGAGCAGCAGGCGCCGGGCGGAGGAACACGTCGCGAGGTCGCCAAGCACGGCCCTCAACGGATGGGTGGGCCCGACCTCATCATCCCGGTAGGAGGCGACGAGCAGCACGCGGGTTCTGTCGAGGCGCCGTCCGAGGAAGCGCAACAGGTCAAGGGTCGCTTCGTCCGCCCAGTGCACGTCCTCAAAAACGACGATCTGAACGGTGCGCGCGTTGGACAGGATGGACAGGAACGCGCGGAACACGGCGTCCCGCCGGCCCGTCTCCAGCAGCAAGCGCTCCAGTTCGCCCCCCAGCACGCCCGCGATATCCAGCAGAGGACCGAGCGGGCGCGGCGTGGCGAGCGGATCGCAGGCCCCCACCAGAACCTCCGCCTGACGTTCCGACCTCCGGATGAACTCACGGAGAAACACGGTTTTGCCCACCCCCGCTTCGCCGGCCAGGAGCACCAGCCTACCCTCGCCCGAAGCGGCTTCTCGCCACCACCCGAGAAGTTTCTCCAGCGAAGGGGCCCGCTCCAGCAGGTTCATGCCAAGAAAAGTGTAGCTGGACCTGGGGTGAGGGTGACGGTTGGATCGATCTGGGTGACGGGGTGCTGCGCGGTCGACCCTCCTTGCCGACCAGTGCATTGTCTGTCCGGGTCATGGGTTCCACTGAACCTTTCCCTGCGCTGATTCGCATTCATCCAGCCTGCGCTCAGGCAGCGCTCTGTAGGTCTACTGCTGCAGGGAGCGCCTGGCGGCGGCGGTGCCGGTGAAGGCGGTCAGCTGGGCGCGCAGGGTGGCGCCCGGCTGAGCGGTGACGGCGGTGGCGGCGGCCGCCAGGTCGCCGAGCGGCTCGTCCAGTACCGACCACAGCAGGGTCAGGCCGGCCTGCCGGCGGCGCGCCACGCCCCAGGTCCAGGTGTTGTCCACATGCAGCGGATCCAGCACCCCGGTGTTCATCAGGGCGGCCGGGCTGAGATAAGTGTTGACCATGGCGCCCTGGCTGTCCGAGTACTGCAACATCAGCTCGCCGGGCCGCTTCCCGGCCCGCAGTTCCAGCGTCTGACGCCGTTCGCGTGCCTGCAGGTTGCCGTCGACGTCCAGCGACAGCCGCCGTTCGAGGCGCAGCCCGAGAAGCCGGGACGTCCCCGTCGCCGCACGGGCGTCCGACAACGCGCTCAGCCGGGGCCGGGGGTCCGGCGCCAGGGTCAGCGTGCCGGTGCCGGGCAGCAGATCATCTCCGGACATCGTGCCGACCAGCCCGGGGTCGCCCTGCGCGTGCAGGCGCAGACATTCGGTCGTCAGGTGGGTCCGCGCGCGCTCCACCAGCGCCGCCACCCGGCGCAACCCCTCCTGGTGGGTGGCGGCCGGCGTCCAGCGGGCGGCGATCGCGTCGGCCAGCCGACTTCTGGCCTCCTGCTGACGTTCGGAGCTCGGCGGCGCGGACGGCTCCAGGCGGACTGAAACGGCGTCCCACGCCACGGCAAGGCGATCTCGTCCGGATCGGAGCGAGGTGGGGGCAACGGGCGCCACCTCGCTCGCGGCGTCCAGCTGCACGCCCACCTCCCGTGCCCAGAGGGCGATCAGCGTCGCCTCGTCGCGGGTCGGCAGGCGGTTGCTGAGGCCGCGCGCCTGCCCCAGCCGCCAGGTGGACGCGGCTGGCGGACCCTCGCCGTTCTCCTTCTGCAGCAATTCCAGCGTCAGCAGCGGAACGGGCCGCTCGTCGTCTGGACCTCGCGCCAGGACGCGAATGATGCGCACCTGTCCGGCCCGCACACGCTGCGCGTAGCCGCCCCAGCCGACGCAGTGCGCCAGTGCCCGGCCGTCGGCCACCAGGTCCTGCGGGTGCCGGGCCAGCCGCAGCGACCAGACTCCACCCGTCCAGCGCAGCACCCGCTCCAGGGCCGGGTCACCGGGCGTCCGCTCAAAGGACCGCTCGCCGCCGATGGCCTCCTGCAGGTGGGCCTCGCTCAGTCCGGTGGCGTGGCAGGCCTCCTCCCGGACCCGGTCGAGCGCGTGCTCGCGGGCGGCCTGGACCGCCTGGAGGGCGCCCACTGCTTCGGTCAGCCCCGGAACGACGAGCAGGGCCCGTGCCGTTGCCTGTCGCCAGTCGTCGTCTGGGCCGGGCGTGTCCGGCTCCGACGTCCGGAGCGGATCTGGCCCGGCATGGGCGCCCAGACGCAGGTGGCCGCGCCCGGTCAGCACACCGCTCAAGTCCGGCAGGGGGAGATCCTGTTCGGCCGGCAGGGCGGCCACCGCGGTGAACAGGTCAACGACCTCCTCCAGTGCGGTGGAGAGCCGGCCGTCCTGCAGGAGCGCGCTCGCCGGCCCGGCGTGGGGCAGGCCGGGCACCAGCAGGTGCAGCGGACCGGCCGCCGCTTCGGCCGCCAGGCACCGGTGCGGCGAAACGCTCACGGCCCGCGCGGCCGTCCAGGCGCTGCGGCGCACGGGACACGACCCGGCGGCCTGGGCGGCACGGCCCCCCTCGTCTGGCCGGATCGGTCGGCCGTGCCGGAGGGAGGCCCTCAGCGTCTGGCCGAGGGCGTGCACCGGCCCCGCCGCGACTCTCGGCAGCAGCCTCGACAACGCCACCGCGGGGCTGCGCGCGCCCTGGACCGCCCGCAGCACGTCCTGATCCGGAAAGCTGGCGAGCGCCGGCTCCAGCACTGCACTGAGCGCCAGCCGAGCCCGACGAACAAAGGCGTCCGGATCCAGGTCAACCGCCTCAGGGGCGGCAGGAGGCGTGGCCCGACCAGCGGAAGACGCCCGGGCCTTTCGCTGCCGGTCGCGCGCCGCCCGCCCGGCGGGGAGCGGTCCGGTCATCGTGGCGCCGCCGCTCACATCCTGCAGGAGCGCCGCGCGGGTGATCCAGGCGGCGGTGGTCTGCGCCCAGCAGTCCGTTCCGGGCTGCGGTTGATGCCAACGGCAGAGCTGATGCAGATGCCAGCCTTCACGCACCGGCACGGCCACCGGATGCCAGGGCAGGACCGCCACCGTCCGCCCGGGTCCGGCCGTCCACCCGGGCGCCACGCCTCCCGGCACAAGGGCGTCCTCCCAGGCGGCCGCCAGTTCGAGCAGGCTGCGCAGGGCCAGCATCCGTTTCAATCGGCGCTGAACGGCGCGAGGAGCGGCGGCCTCAGGATCGCTCGACGCGGCGCCGGTCAGGAGCTGCGGGAGCGCGTGGGCCTCCTCCAGAATCTGCGCGTGCAGGGTCCGGAGCGCCTGGTCAAGGTCCGCCTGTGGAACGAGCTGCCACGGCACCTGAACCGGCACCGCACCGGAGTTCACCGATTCGATCAGCACCGTTCTGGGTCCGACCGTGAACCTCAGCGGCCCGCTGATCTCGGTGTTCGCCCAGGGAATGATGTCGACCTGCGTCGCACAGCGGCCGAGGGCACGCTGGTGCTCGACCTGCCGCTTCAGGCCCACGGTGGAGGTGTGTCGGGCCATCAGCGAACCACCTGGAGCAGAGCGGAAGAAAAGACAACGTAAGGCATGACCACGAGGCTATCCGGAGGCGCGCGAACGGCCGTCTGCCGGCTGGCCTAGCCCAGGGCGCCTCCCGCTAGGCTGAATGGCCAGAAGGTGAAGCCCGCCCAGGGCAGGCCGGCGACGTTCACCGTGTCCTCCTGGCGTCCGCCGGTAACGTCGCGGCGTCTTTGGGTCCGTCTCCATGGGCAGCGGTGAGCCGGCGCCCATGGGCCGTGCCGCAGAAGGTATGGGGGTACCGGGCACCCATCCATACCCAACATTCCGCATCCAGAGGCCCAGCCCCCGGGCCGTGGTGCGCACCTGAGCCGTGGCAGGCACCCG
Source organism: Deinococcus sonorensis KR-87 (assembly GCF_040256395.1). Classification (NCBI taxonomy): domain Bacteria; kingdom Thermotogati; phylum Deinococcota; class Deinococci; order Deinococcales; family Deinococcaceae; genus Deinococcus; species Deinococcus sonorensis. The sequence goes on from NZ_CP158298.1 coordinate 280,340, forward strand.
GCCCACGTCCCTTGCAGCACGTCACGTGGTCAGCCGCGTCGACGGCGAACGTGTGTTCATCGCAAGTTCCAAGGGGTGACGAGGCGGGGCTGCGGGTCGGTGGTCCGCGCCGCAGGAACGGGGTCGTTTCCACCCCCGAACGCCGACCCTGGGTTTCCCGTCAGCCAAGGGACCGGGCACGACCACGCCTGGACCCCGCTCCTGGTGGGCCAAGGTCTGGGCTGACCGTGCTGTCCGTGCCGATGTGGAGTCGGCGTCAGGGCGGGAGCCCCGCTGCTTTTCTCAGCCTCTCGTGAGTTCCACCGCCTGCACACTTGAAGGGAGACGCCTGCCAAGGGCGGGAACACCCGAGGACTTCGGTGGGCTCTGACCTGTCCCGCCCGGGTGTGGGCCTCGTCATGCGCGTGCTTTGCCAGCCTGGGGATGTCTCTCCATGAGCATGTTCAGCGGAGGTGTTACCCTTCAGGCCATGGCCCAGCCCGCGTCGAGCAGCATCCCGGTCGAGCACTGGGCCACCACGCCGGAGCAGGCTCACCTGCTGCTGCGGGCCGATCTGCATCCGCTGCTGCTCCGGCTCATGACAGCGCCCCAGAGTGCCAGCGAACTGGCGCTCGCGCTCGGCTGCACCGTGCAGGACGCCCACTACCGGCTGCGGGCCTTGGAGCGCGCGGGCATCGCGCAGGTGGTCGAGACGCGCGCGCGTGCCGGCCGGCCGATCAAGCGTTACCGGATGCGCAGCGACTGGTTCGTGCCGTTCGAATTGACCTCCGCCGAGACCCTGTTGGAGTTTCTGGAACAGCAGAACCAACCGCGCATGAACACCTTCCTGCGCCACCTGTTCGGGCACCTGCAGGCAAAGCGGGAAACGCTCGGCTTCCGGCTGCGCCGGGAGGGCGAGGAGACGTCGCTGGTCATCAGCACCGCGTCTGGCCGTGACCCGCTGGAGGACCGGCCCCACCTGATGCAGTGGACCGAACTGCGCCTGACCCCGGACCGCGCCTTCCAGCTGATGGAGCGGCTCGGGGAACTCTTCGAGGAATACGCGCAGGACGACGAAGAAACGACGTTCACCCTGGGCTTGTTTCTGGGCGAGGGCGCCCTTCATTGACCCCGTCCGGGCCGTGAGGCCACAGGGGACGGGCTTCGTCACGAGGACACGTGCGAACGCCCATGTCCCTGCTGGGACACCAGGACGGCTCAGGGGCGATGGGCCTGGGGTGCGCTGCCCCAGCTCAGCGCGGTGGGGGCTGCTCGATGTCGGCGCGGCTCAGGGGCACGCCGGCGTGACCGTCGGCGTCGGGGCGCGCCAGCAGCGACTGCACCACCCCGATGCGCCCCGCTTCGAACGATTGGGCGCTGCCGGACATGTACAGCCGCCAGATCCGGTACGTCACCTCGTCCGCCAGCTGAACGACCGACGCGTGGTGCTGCTCCAGGCGGCGAATCCATTCGCGCAGCGTCAGCGCGTAATGCTCGCGCAGGTTCTCCACGTCGCGCGTCTCGAAGCCCGCCTGCTCCGCGCGCTGCAGCGTCTCGCTGATGCGCCGCAGGTCCCCGTCGGGGAACACGTACTCCTGGATGAAGGAGAAGCGGTTCAGGTACCACTCCAGCAGCCCGAAGCCCCAGCGCACGAAGCGCGGGGTGGTCGCGGTGACGATCCCGTGGTTCAGGAAGAGGCCGCCGGGTTTGAGCAGCCGGTACACGCGGGTGAAGTACTCCTGCAGGCGGGCGCGGCCCACGTGTTCGACCATGCCGACGCTGGCGATCTTGTCGTACTGGCGGCCGGGCGGCACGGCCCGGTAGTCCATCAGTTCGAAGGTGACCCGGTCCGCCACGCCGGCCGAGTGTGCGCGCTGCCGCGCGACGTCCAGCTGCGCGGGGCTGAGCGTGATGCCGGTCACGTGGACCCCGTAGTGCTGCGCGGCGTGGATGGCGAGCGCGCCCCACCCGCAGCCGATGTCCAGCAGCCGCTCGCCGGGCTTCAGGCGCAGCTTGCGGCAGATCCGGTCGAGTTTGGCCACCTGCGCCTCGTCGAGCGTTTCGTGGCCGCTGGGGAAGTACGCGCAGCTGTAGACCATGCGCTGGTCGAGCCACAGGGCGTAGAAGTCGTTGCCGACATCGTAGTGATAGCGGATCGCCTGGGCGTCCCGGGTGGTGGAGTGCACCTCGCCTTCGTGAGGCGAGCTGCGGCGGGGGCGCGGCGGCGCGTCGTCTCCGGGGAGGCTCAGCAGCAGCGGCAGCAGCAGCAGCCAGGTGGCGGGGCGCAGCAGGGTGGTGCCGAGCGGCACCAGCTGACGCAGCAGCGCCACCAGGTCCCCGTCCACATCAAAGTCGCCGTACAGGTACCCTTCGGCCAGGCTCAGGTCGCTGGGCGGCAGCAGCATGCGGCGCAGCGCGCCCGGCCGGTTCAGCACCAGCGTGGCCGGGGCGCCCCTCGGTCCCTCCTGCTGGCCGTCCCACCAGCGCACCCCGAACGGGCGCGTGGCAGGTGGACCGAACAACACCCGCAGGATCCGGCGCGACACGGTGAGGGCCCGCGGCTGCGCGAGCGAGGACCCGGAGAGCTGCAGGCCGCTCACTGGGGCCACCCGGGGATGCCGCTGCGGTGTCTCCCGCGGTTTACCCGTGGACGTCGCGCGGCGCGTTCCCCGTTTGACTCGTGCAGGGTGACGTGCCGCCGGGGCGTGTGACGGACCTGCGCGTGCAGCTGCAGCGGTTCGGGCTCGGTCTCATCCATGATTCCATTCGAAACCTTTTCAGATGGAATGACAAGTTCAGCAAGCCTTCATGATACGGCAACGCGAGGGCTGGCGTGAAGTCGATGCGGACCTGTCCCCCAGCTCGGCGCGCGCGGCAACCCTGCCGAACGGGGCCGCATGTCACCGAACCTCAAATCACCTCCCACTTAGACTTGCAAAACAACTTACAGATCCTTAGACTGCCGTAAAATCGAATGCAAGAAGACGTTCACTCGGGGTTCGCCCCGTGCTCGAGCTGTGCCTCGCGGTTGAAGGAGCATGCATGCTGTCACGCGCACATTCCCGGCGTTTCCAGGCCCTCCCCCCCAGCTCCCGCGTGCCCGGGCGGTCCCATGCGACTTGACCGCGCGGAACTTCGCCTCGTCTCGCTGCCGCTTCTCAAGCCGTTCCGCACGTCCTTCGGCGTGATGACCGACAAAACCTTCGTGCTGCTGCGGCTGTTCAGTGAGGGCCTGGAGGGCGCGGCCGAGGGCGTGATGGACGTGCGCCCTGAGTTCCGCGAGGAGACGATCGGCGGGGCGCTCAGCCTCCTTCAGGACACGGTGCTGCCGAGCGTGCTCGGCCAGGACTGGGCCAACCCCGAGCAGCTGATGCGCCACCTCTCGGGCATTCGCGGCAACCGCATGGCGCTCGCCACCCTGGAAATGGCCTTCTGGGACCTGTGGGCGAGAAGTCTGAACCTGCCGCTCTCCACCGTGCTGGGCGGGGTGCGCAGCGAGGTGGCGGTGGGCGTGTCGCTGGGCATCCAGGCGAGCATCGAGGCCACCGTGCAGAGCGCGGTGCAGCACGCCGAGCAGGGCTACCGGCGCATCAAGCTCAAGATCGAACCCGGCTGGGACGTGGCGATGGTGCGGGCCGTCAAGGCGGCGCTGGGCGACCTGCCGGTCACGGTGGACGCCAACGCGTCGTACTCACTGGGGCAGATCAACACCCTGCGCGCGCTGGACACGCTCGGCCTGGACTACATCGAGCAGCCGCTCGCGTGGAACGACATGCGCGACCACGCCAAACTGCAGGCGCTGATGCACACGCCGCTGTGCCTGGACGAGTGCATCACCAGCGCCCAGGACGCGCGCAAAGCGCTGGAGATGGGCGCCTGCCGGCTGGTGAACATCAAGGTCGGGCGGGTGGGCGGTCACCTGGAAGCGCGGCGCATTCACGACGTCGCCGCCGCGTTCAGCGCCCCGGTGTGGTGCGGCGGGATGCTGGAGAGCGGCGTGGGGCGCGCGCACAACATCCACCTCGCGACGCTGGAGAACTTCACCAAGCCGGGCGACACCAGCAGCAGCTCACGCTACTGGGCGCGCGACATCATCCAGGAGCCGCTCGAAACCAGCGGCGGGATGATGCCGGTGCCCACCGGCGCCGGCACCGGCGTGACGCTGGACCTGCCGTTCCTGGACACGGTCACGCGGACCCGGGTGGACGTCACGTCGCCGCGCACCCACGCCGCGCCCGCCGCACCGTGACCCGGCCCGCCGCCATGACCATCCGGGAGCTGCGCGGGCTGAGTGAGCTGCAGCTCACGCCGCCGCTGGCGCGCGCCATCTGGGGCGACGACGACCACCCGGAGGACCCCGCCCTGCTGCAGGTGGTGCAGCGCATCGGCGGGCTGGTGGCGGGCGCGGTGGATGACGCCGGGCAGCTGTGGGCGTACCTGGTGGCGCTGCCCACCCGCGAAGGCTCCGTTCAGCACTCGCACCGGCTCGGGGTGCATCCGACCTGCCGCGGGGCGCACCTGGGCGAGCGCCTCAAGCGTTTCCAGCGCGACTGGGCGCTGCAGCGCGGCATTCAGCAGGTCCGCTGGACCTTCGATCCGCTGCTGCTGATCAACGCGCACCTCAACATCCACCGGCTCGGCGCGGTGGTGCGCACGTTCCTGCCCGACTACTACGGCCAGATGAGCGGCATCAACGCGGGCGCGCCGTCCGATCGCTTCGAAGCCGAGTGGGCGCTCCGCAGCGCCCGGGCGGAGGCGCGTCTGGCGGGGCACGCGCAGGAACCGTGGCCTGAGCAGGCGCTCCACCCGCTCGACGGCGACCTGCCCGGCGCGCTGCCGGACCGGCTCGCCGTCTGCGTCCCCGCGGACTTCTCGCGGATGCTGCGCGAGGACCGCGACGGGGCGCTGGCGTGGCGCCGCGCGACCGGGCCGCTCTTCACCCGGCTGTTCGCGGGCGGCCACACCCTGACGGACGTGCACCTCGCGCGGGCGCAGTACCTCTTCACCCGCACCGGGTCCGCATGCTGAACTTCGTCGTCCGCCGCCTGCTGAGCCTGCCGCTGATCCTGCTGGCAGTGACGTTCCTGATCGTGCTGGTGATGCAGCTGATCCCGCCGGAGCAGCGGGCGGTGGCGTTCACCACCAACCTGCAGCAGCTGGGCCGCGTGCAGGAGATCATCAAGACCAACCACCTGGACGGCAGCGTCTTCGAGCAGTACGGGCTGTGGCTGCGCCAGGCACTGAGCGGCAACCTGGGCTTCTCGCGCACCAGCGGCCAGCCGGTCGTGGCGACCCTGCTCGCGCGTTTCCCCGCCACGCTGGAGCTGACGCTGTTCACGCTGGTGCCGCTGGTGGGGGTGGGCGTGTGGCTGGGCGGGCAGGCGGCGATTCACCGCAACCGCCTGCCGGACGCCGTGATCCGCGTGATCGCCGTGCTCGGCTACAGCGTGCCGAGTTTCGTGCTGGGCGTGTGGCTGCTGGTGATCTTCTACGGCGCGCTGAACTGGCTGCCCGGCACCGGCAACCTCGGCAACGACAGCGCCATCGTGCTCCTGACCGGCGGCGTGCGGCACGTCACCGGGCTGGTGACCATCGACGCGCTGCTCAGCGGGCAGCTGAGCGTCTTCTGGGACGGCTTGAAGCACCTGGTCCTGCCGGCCTTCACCCTGCTGGTGGTCGGCATTCCCACCCTGATCAAAGGCACCCGCGCCAGCATGATCGAGGCGCTGCACAGCGACTACGTCCGCACCGCCCGCGCCAAGGGCGTCGCCGAGCGGACTGTGATCCACAAGCACGCCCGCCGCAACGCCCTGCTGCCGGTCGCGACCCTGATCAGCCTGAGTCTGTCGGGCCTGTTGCAGGGCGCGGTGCTGGCCGAGACGCTGTACGGCTACCCCGGGGTGGGCGCGTGGGCCGCGCAGGCGGCGGCGGGAGGGGACCTGCCGGGCGTGCTGGGCTTCGCGCTGATGGCCGCCACGATCGTGGCCGTCCTGAACCTGCTGACCGACCTGGCGTACACGGTCATCGACCCCCGCGTGAGGTTCGGGTGAGCGCCGTGAGTGGCCAGCTGAGCCGCCGGGCGCGCCCCGCGCCGAGATCGGTGCTGGGCCGCACCTTCCGGCGCAACGTGCCGGCCCGGGTGGGCGCGGTGCTGATCTCGCTGTACGTGGCGGTGGCGCTGCTCGCGCCGGTGCTGGCCCCGCCGCAGGGCAACTGCCGGCGGGCGCTGAACCTCACCGACACGCAGACGGTACCGGGCCCGATGGCGTACCTGCGCGAGCTGGTCGCGCCGCCCGACGCGTGCCTGCAGATGCCGCGCCAGGGCTTCGCAGCGCAGCCGAAACCCCCCACCCCGGACACGCCTCTGGGCAGCGTGGGCGGGTACGACATCCGCTACGGCCTGGTGTGGGGCACCCGCACCGCCTTCTTTCTGGGCCTCACCATCGTCGCGCTCACCGTCGCGCTCGGCGGCGTGATCGGCCTGGCCGCGGGCTTTTTTGGAGGGCTGCTGGACGACATCCTGATGCGCCTGACCGACGTCACCTTCGCCTTTCCCGGCCTGATTCTGGTGCTGGTGCTGGTGGCCGCGCTGGGCCCGGGCCTGCAGAACATCATCATCGCGCTGAGCCTGGTGTCGTGGGCGGGCCTGGCGCGCCTGCTCCGGTCCGAGGTGCTGCGGCTGCGCGAGCTGGACTACGTGGCGGCCGCCACCAGCCTCGGCAGCCCCCGCCTGCGGACCGCGCTGCGCCACGTGCTGCCCAACGCGCTCGGCCCGGTCCTCAGCATCGTGGTGCTGGAGATGGGCAGCCTGCCGATCGTGGCGGGGGCGCTGTCCTTCCTGGGCCTCGGCACGCCGCTCGGGTTCGCCGACTGGGGCCAGCTGATCGCCCTGGCGCAGCAGTGGATTCAGGGGCCGCCGGGCGCGCCGTTCGCGTACTGGTACGTCACCCTCTTCCCGGGCCTGTGCATCGCCCTGTACAGCCTCGGCTGGAATCTGCTGGGCGACGCGCTCGGCGAGCAACTCGATCCACGCAACCGCTGAACGTTCCTCCTGGAGGTCCTCATGAACCGTACGTTGATTGCCGTGACGCTCGCCCTGGGCGTGTCCCCCGCCCTCGCCACTCCCGCCGACACGCTGGTGTACCAGATCGCTTCCGCCATCGCCAGCGTGGAACCCACGCAGGCCGTCGCGACCTACGACGTGCTGCCGGTGGTGCAGATCTACGAGGGCCTGTACCTCAACAACTTCGGCAAATACGAACCGCTGCTCGCCACCGCCTACACCCAGAGCAAGGATGGCAAGACCACCACCTTCACCCTCCGCAAGGGCGTGAAATTCCACGACGGCTCCCCCATGACCTGCGCCGACGTCGAGTACTCGATGCGCCGCACGCTGGTGGTCGGCAACGAGACCTCGCAGGCCGCGCAGATCCGCGCCAACCTGCTGAGCATCTCCGGCTTCACGCCGGAGGTGAAGAAGTCCTACACCTTCGCGAAGCTCGCGAGCATGGTGAAGTGCAACGCGGCGGGGCAGCTGGTGCTGACGCTGGACCGCAACGTGCCGAGCCTGCTGGATTCCATCACTCAGGTGTACATCGTGCCGATGAAGACGCTGGTGGCGGGCGGCGACTGGAGCGGCACCGCAAAAGACTTCGACGCCTCGCTCGGCAAGGACGTGTCCAACTCGGTGCTGGCGCAGAAGCCCGTCGGGACCGGCGCGTACGCGTTCGTGGCGCGCGATCCCAGCCGCTTCGTCCTGAAAGGCTTCGACGCATACTGGGGCGGCGCGCCGAAACTGAAGAACGTGATCCTGCAGAAGGTCGACAGCGACACCGCCCGCGTGCTGGCGCTCCAGAAGGGGGACGCGGACATCGCCATCGTCCCGGACCGCGACACGCTCGCGAAGCTCAAGGGCGTGGCGGGCGTGAAGGTCTACGAGTCGCTGCCCACCCAGGACCTGACCAGCGTGATCCTGTTCAACCAGAACATCAAGGACGACAAGCTGCTGCCCGCCGGCCAGCTGGCCCAGAGCAACATCCCGGTCAATTTCTTCAGTGACGTGCACGTCCGCCGGGCGTTCGCGGCGCTGTTCGACACCAAGACCTTCACGAGAGACGGCCTGCAGGGCTTCGGCCTGGAGCGCCACACCACGCTGCCCACCAACAACTGGGCGGAAGTCACGACGCTCCACCCGCCAACCTTCAACCTCAAGACCGCCGAGACCGAGTTCAAGCTGGCCTTCGGGGGCAAGTTGTGGACCACCGGCTTCACCGTGCCGCTGGAGACCTACCCCGGGCAGGGCATCGCGGACGTGGTGGCGGGCATCTTCAAGCAGAACATCGAGGCAATCAACCCGAAGTTCCACGCCAAGGTCAACACCCTGGAACTCAGCGCCGCGAACGCGCAGCTGCTGGGCGGCAAGTCGCCCGTCAGCGCGCTCACCTGGGGCGGCGCCGATCCCGACACCAACCTGCGCGGCCTGTACAGCGCCGGCGGCATCCTCGGCCCGGCCACCGGCATCAACGACCCCAAGCTGGAGAAGATGCTGGATCAGGCGCGCGACGCCGTCGGGCAGGCCGCCCGCAAGCCGCTGTACAAAGCCCTGCTGACGTACCTCAACACCCAGACGTACGGCTTCCCGCTGCCGCAGCCGCTGCGCTTCGCGGCCACCAGCGCGTCCCTCAAGGGCTACGAAGCCTTCAACAAAACCAACCTGCTGAAGGTGCTCAGCAAGTAACGAAGCGCCGCCCGTAGGGGGGCCTGCGTGCCCCCCGCGCCGGCCCGCCCACCTGGAACGACATCCCCCACGGTGCCCGTCCGCTCCGCCTTCCGCGGAGCGTCCCAAAGCGCCGCAGTGAGCACGCCCCCGGCCGTCCCCTCGCCCGCCCCTCCCCCATTCCCAGAAGGAGTTTCCCATGACCACGACCACCCGCAGGACCAGCAGTGAACTCGTTGCCGCCTTCGAGCAGGAGGCCCAGCGCCTGATGGACGAGCACCGCGTGCCCGGCGTGACGCTGGGGCTGCTGACGCCGGACGGCGACCACTTCGTGAACCTGGGCGTCACCAGCCTCGAGAACCCGCTGCCCGTCACGTCCGACACGATCTTCCAGATCGGCAGCACCACCAAGACCCTGACCTCGCTCACCATCGCGGCGCTGGAAGCGCAGGGGAAGCTGAAGCGGGACGACACGGTGCGCACGTACCTGCCGGACTTCAAGCTGAAGGACGGTTCGGTGGCCGAGCAGCTGACCATCCTCGACACCCTCACCCACCAGGGCGGTTTTCAGGGGGACCTGTTCGAGGACACCGGCGACGGCGACGACGCCCTTGCGCGGGTGCTGGACATTCTGGCCGAAGCGCCGCAGGTGGTGCCGCTGCGCGGCCACTGGAGTTACAACAACGCCGGCTTCTACGTGGCCGGGCGGGTGATCGAGGTCGTCACCGGCCTGACCTGGGAAGCGGCCGTGACCGAGCTGGTCCTCAAGCCGCTGGGCATGGACCACACGCTGTTCTTCCCGAACGAGATCATGACCCACCGCTTCGCCGCCGGGCACAACAAGATCGACGAGGCGTTCGTCGTGCAGCGGCCGTGGCAGATGATGCGCTCGGCCGGCCCGGCGGGCGCCACCTGCTCCTCCACCGTGACCGACATGGCGAAGTACGCGCACTTCATCATGGACGGCACGTTGGCAGCGCAGGACAGCAGCGGCGAAGGTGAAGCCGCCGAACCCGCGCCGCTGGCCGCCGTGGACCGTCCCCGGCTGTGGGCGCCGGTGCGGCCGATCGGCATCGCGATCAACGGCTTTCCCGGCGAGCGCGGTCACATCGGGCAGAGCTGGTTCATCGACCAGTACGACGACGCGATGGTGCTCAGCCACGGCGGCACCACCCTCGGTCAGCAGTCGGATTTCTGGGTGTCGCCGGACCGCAAGGTGGGCTTCATCGCCATGACCAACGGCAGCAACGGCCACGCCTACAACCGCAAGCTGAGCGAGTGGGTCAAGCGCGAGGTGCTGGGCGTCACGCCGCCCGAGACCGGCACGCACCAGCCCAGCGAGGACGAGCTCAACACGCTGGCCGGCAGCTACCTGGTGGTGGGGCAGCCGATGAAGATCAACGTGGAGGTGCGGGACGGCGTGCTGACGCTGCTGATCCCCGACACCGCATCCGGCGGCGTGAAGGACGCGGCGCTGCGCTTCATCGCCCCGGACCAGGCGATCATCGACGGGGGCGACATGGACGGGTACGCCATCGACTTCCTGCGCGACGCGCAGGGGCAGGTGGAGTTCTTGAAGGTGGTGGTGCGGCTGTACCCGCGCGAGCACGCGGACGCGGGCACGGACACCCCGACCCTCCCGGCGCTGGAAGAGGTGTGAGCCGCACCTGGATCACGGGCGGCACCGTGATCGACGGCACCGGCGCGCCGGGCCGCCGGGCGGACCTGCTGATCGACGGTGAGCGCATCGCCGAGGTCCGCGCGCCCGGCAGTCCGGCCCCGGAGGGAGCGCGGGTGGTGGACGCCTCGGGCCTGACGGTGGCGCCCGGCTTCATCGACGTGATGAGCCACTCGGTGTCGACGCTGCTGCGCGACGGCCTAAGCGTCGGCAAGGTCACGCAGGGCGTGACCACCGAGATCATGGGCGAAGGATGGACCCCCGCCCCGGCGGTGCCGGGAGAGCCGCACGGCTTTCCCATCCATGGCCTGCCGGGCGAGGACGAGCGCTGGGCCGAGCGTTCCCGAGCGTGGACCCGCTTCGGCGACTGGATGAGCGCGCAGCAGGAGGTGGGCGCCGCCGTGAACTTCGGCTCGTTCCTCGGCGGCGCCACCGTCCGGATGGCGGTCAAAGGCCACGCCCAGGGCGAGAGCAGCCCGGAGGAACTCGCCGAGATGCGGCGCCTGACCCGCGAGGCGATGGAGGACGGCGCGTTCGGCCTCGCCACCGCGCTGATCTACCCGCCCGGCAGCTACGCCAGCACCGACGAACTGGTGGAGATCTGCGAGGAGGTCGCCCGGGCCCAGGGCATCTACATCACCCACATGCGCTCGGAGGGCGCGGCGATCCTGGACGGCTACGCCGAGGCGCAGGAGATTGCCACGCGCAGCGGCGCGCGCCTGCACATCTATCACCTCAAGGCGGCGGGCGCGCCGGCGTGGCCGCAGATGGCCACGCTGATCGAGCGCGTCAACGCGGGCCGCGCCGCGGGCCAGGACATTCATGCCGACATGTACCTCTACACGGCGGGCGGCACCGGCCTGTCGTCCATCACGCCGCCATGGGCCAGCGAGGACGACCGGCTCCAAGAGCGCCTGCGCGACCCCGAGGCGCGCGCGGAGATCCGCGCCGCGATGCTGGACCCGGACGGCAGCTGGGAACCGCTGGGCCACCTGGCGGGGCCGCAGGGCGTCTTCCCGGTGGGGTTGAGCGCGCCGGACCACCGCGCCTACCTGGGCCGCTCGCTGGCGGAGATCGCCGAGCTGCGCGGCCAGGACTGGATCGACGCGGGCCTGGACCTGATCATGAACGAGCCGGGGCGCATCGGCAGCCTCTATCACCTGATGACCGAGGAGAACATCGAAGCGCAGCTGCGGGAGCCATGGGTGATGCTCGGCTCCGACGCGGCCGGCGACGATCCCGCGCGGCAAGGGGAGGTGGGCGTGGGCGGTCACCCGCGCGCCTACGGGAACTTCACCCGCCTGCTGGGGCATTACGTGCGCGAGCGCGGCGTGATGAGCCTGGAGGAAGCGGTGCGCCGCATGACAAGCCTGCCGGCCGAACACCTGCGCCTGCAGGACCGCGGCGAACTGCGCGAAGGCGCGTACGCGGACGTGGTGATCTTCGACCCGGCCACCGTCCGCGACGTGGCCACCTACCCTGACCCGAACCGGCTGTCGGTGGGCGTGCGCGACGTGTGGGTCAACGGGCAGCAGACGCTGCAGGGCGGCCAGCCCACCGGCGCCCTGCCGGGACGCCGCCTGTATGGGCCGGGCGCCGCCCCGGGCAGGCCCGGATGACCGCGCCGCGGCGGGACAGGCGGTGACCACGGCCGGGTTCAGCGCCCCTATACTTGCGTCGATGGCAGCGACGGACCTTCTGCGTTCTGGCCTGGAGCGGTTCGGGCGGCGTGACCAGCAGATCGCCCGCTACTTTATCGACCACGCGGAGGAAATTCCCTTTCTCAGCGCCGGGGAGATCGCGGAAACGCTCGGCGTGAGCGGCGCGGCCATCACCCGCTTCGCCCAGCGGGTCGGCTACGAAGGTTACCCGCACCTCCAGCGGGTGATTCGCCATGACCTGCGCGCCACGCTCGGCATGAAGCAGCCGGGCGGACGGGACAGCGTGGTCGCGCGCTTCTGGGCGAGTGAGCGCGGGAACCTCGAGACCCTGCAGGACCTGCCGGAAGCCACCCTGCTGGCGTTTGCCCGGGCCATCGCCCGGGCGAAGCAGGTGTGGGTGGTGGGCGCGCGGTCCTCGTACGGCATCTCACTGCTCGCCGAAACGATCCTGTCGTCGTTCCGCCCCGGCGTGCGGGCGTACGCTTCGGACCTGCTGCTCAGCCGTCCCGAGCAGCTGCTGGACGCCACCCCGGACGACGTGGTGATCGTCTTCACCCTGCGGCGCTACAGCCGCGCCACCACCCGGATGATCCGCGCCCTCCACGCGCAGGGCGTCCAGGTGCTGCTGATCACCGACCAGGGCGCGTCCCCGCTAAGCAAGATCGCCCACCAGAGCCTGCACCTGCCGACCCAGGGCACGGACGTCCTGGCGTCTCTGGCCCCCTTCGTCAGCGTCTGCACGCTCCTCGCGTCACTGGTGGCGCAGGAACTGGAAGGCGGGCACCTCAAGCAGGCCGAGACACTGAACGCCGAGTTCGCCGTGTACGAATACTGAGGGCTCATGTCGCCTGACTTCGGCGTGTGGCGGATGGAGGGCAGGACGGTCACAGGACCCTGAAGGGCATGTACCACGTCCGGAGCGTCGCGTGACGGACCTTCATCCCGCCGGGTGGCGGATTTCCTGTCACTGTGTGGGCCGCGGTGATCCCGCCAGACGGCGTGCTGGACGACGCGCATCAGAAAGCGGTGATGGTCGCGCTTCACGTCCGTCACGGCGGGTCAACCTCCCCCGGTACCGTTCAGGCACCACCACCCTGTTCCCGCCCACCCGAACCGAGCGCCGAAGCCCTGTGATGTGGACCTGACCTGCCGGCGATCCTTTGACCAATATCCAGCGCCGGTGAGCGCCAACTCCCTTCTGACGAGTCCCAGCGTTCTGCCGAATCAGACCACTCGGGTCTGTGCAACTGACCGGTTGCCTGGTCGGTACGGTGCAGTCATGGAGCGGCATGAAGGTTTCCCGGACTCCCTCCAACCCGGGTACCCCTGGCTTCGCTCGCTGTTCCCAACCGGCGACCCAGGAACGTCCGCTGTTGACGATCCTTGCTTCCGAGATGGTTGGTCGGAACACGGCACCGCTTGTCGCAGTGCTCACCGACTGCGGTTATGCGCAGGTCCACAACGAGGTCCTCCGCGTTCAAGCAACGCCAACGACTCAGATCAGTGCTCGCAGCGGAAGCAAGATGGCTTTCCCAACGCCCTGGACCGCGCCCCTTCACGGTTTTCATTGCCACTGCAGGCAACCAGCACCACGGCTCGCTGGACTTCGGGGAAGAGACAGGACACCGTTGAGCGCCTGACAGTTTGCATGCTCGACAGAACAGACGGCAACGCCCGGTTGGTCACCGGGCAGTTGCGGGTGGACGCCTGGCCTGACTGCGTTCTCAGGGTGTGGTACAACAAGTTTACTTCGGAAAGGGGGTGGTGCGATGCCTGCCAGACGCTTGAACGATCAGCAACCAACGGCCCGGACCTGCGCCCCCGCGGTGCTGAGCTGACCTTCGGTTCCATCGTTCGTCCTTCCAGGCCAACGTCCAAACCCCAGCGCCTCACTCCAACGTGAGGCGTTCTCGTTGTGGTCCAGCTTCCGCCTCCCGACATCCCAAGTGAGCGTCCTCATGACTCAACATCCCACTGAACTGACCGGCATCCGTTCGATCCATCTGCACGAGCTCGACTCCTTCGTCGAACTCCTGACCACCCATCCAGAACACGCCGCTGGACTCCGACAGCATCTGCTGACCCTCTTTGCGCGGGGTGACAGTCAGCCTGAATGGTGCGTGGTGGCCGAACAGGACGGGCATTTCATCGCTGGAATTGCCTGTCGAATGATCCTGGCCCTGACCCCGTCCGTCCGGATCGTCGAACTTCGGTTGCCCTCCACCGTGCCGCTTGAAGTCAGTGCGCACCTCCTGCGTTTTGTTCTGGGTCTCACCGCTCAGCACGGCGCTCAGCAGTTCATTCGCACCCTAGAGCCGGATGGAAAGGATTCCGAAGTTCAGGTGAACGTGTTTGAGCGGCTCGGTTTCCCCCTCGTTCGGGAAACGGTACGGTACGTCTGGCCTGGGGGGACGCCCACGTCGCCGCCTGCACGCCTGACCTTCCAACCGGTCAGCGAGGTCGGGATGCAGGTCCTGATCGGCGCCATGGCGCTCAGTCTGGACGGTTCCCTCGATCAGGTCATGCAGCGGAAAGCGGGTGAGCACGGCGACCCCCAGCGCTGGGCCGAGTCCGAATATCGCAGCTGGATGGCCGACTACCAGGTTCAGCCCGAGTGGTGGGAGCTGGCCTACGACGAGCACGGTGGGCTTGTCGGGTTCATTCTGCCCGGACGGTTGGGGCCAGCAGAAGGGACCGTGGTGTACCTGGCGGTCCTCCCCGAATTCCGTGGGGCTGGGTACGGACTGGAGCTGCTGCGGCGCGGTACACAAACCCTGTTGAGGGCTGGGCTCTCGACCATTCTTCTGGACACCGACGTGCTGAATGCGCCCACTCAGCGGCTGAATGAGCAGGCAGGCTATCATCGCCAGGGAACCGTCCGGCGATATCAGGGCGACGTATGGTCACTGCTTGCTCCGAACCTACACAACAGTTGAAGCGAACAGATCTCTCCTGGATCGAGTTCAGTGACACTTCTGGAGCGAACGCGCGCAGCATCTTGAGATGCTGCGCGCTCAATGAGGTCCTGTCTCTTCCCCGACGTACAACCAGGGCGTGGAGGCCAAGGCATAGAGCGACTGCTTTAAGATGGCTCCCCGATCGCAGGTCGACGGCTTCCGCCCAACCGTTCATCTGCGCTCCGTCTGCTGCACTTCGGTCCTGGTCACCGCGCAGGTTTGAATCCGCGCCGTGCGCCAGCAAAAAGCGCTACAGCTCCAGGCTTGGCGCCTCACCCGCCTGTGCCACGCCGTCGGTTTCGATCGTATCGACGTGGAGCAGAGGTGTCCAACCGCCATCCTCGCGTGCGTTCACGTCCTCGCCAGGACTGATGAACAGTTCCGAGCCGGGTGGCCAGGCCTGCTCAACGGCCGTCGCCATCGCCGAACATTCAGTGCCATCGAACCACTCGGTTGGATCTACGCCGGCCTCAAGAAGTTGAGCCGTCACTTCGAACTTCGAGGCGTACACCGCGGTCCTCAGTCCCTCCGCCAACGCTGCTGCGGAATGACGTCGCGTTGCGAGGTCCCATCGGAGCTGTTGCCATGCTCTGGTTAAGCCAGCCGGGCGAGATCGTTCAGCACGACCTGACGGCCGCCGCCCGGCCCGCGTTGCTGCGGTTCAAAGCGGCCCCACCCATTCGTGGCCAGGGTGGGCGTGTCCGCAAGGTGAGATCGTTGGCGCCGTAGACGAGCGGTGCTGCGGCCGGAGCCGCAGGTGCAGAGGGCGTGGACGGTGCGGTGGCGACCAAGGCCATGCTGCAAGCCAGCACCAGCAAGGTCAGCAGTCCAGTCATGGACGCTCCAATGCAGCACCGCCAGCTTTTCGCTGGCAGTCAGGTGAGCTGGGTTGTTTCTGCTTCAGTCTTGAGCGCTGCTGGACGTGTACCCAGCCGCTTCGATCCGGTGGCGCACCTCAGTCACCACGTTGACTGCCTCTTCAGAAAGTGCAGCCTCCACTTCCTGCGCGGTCAACGTGTACAGCGTGAGTGTGGTTTCCCCACGTTGTCGGAGGCTACTCAGGTCCTCAATGCCGGCGGCTTTGCGATGCAATCGACTCCAAGCAGAGGTTGGTCCCATCGCTTCCCAGACCTGAGCTGCATAGGTATTGCCACTGTCCGCAAGCACCCCCCGCCAGACGGCCATCGCCACCATCATTGCGTTCACCACTTCTGTCGTCGCTGACCAAGTCCGGGCCGCGTCACCACGGGCCAAACCGCCCAGCAGTTTGTGAATAACTTCGGCTTGGTGCGTCACCACTTCTGCAGCGAACGCTTGGCCTTGAAGAGCGACCTGAGACCATTGAAAGTCCTGCGCAGCGCGTTGCAGGCGCACGACCACGCCTTCAGGGTCATACAGGGCATGGAGGCGACGCAACGGCATGACCGCCCGCACCGCGCTTTCCGGATGCGTGAGGTCCTGTATGCGGGCTTCAACGTGCTGACGATCAATGCTGACGAGCAGGCCGTCACGATAGCCGAGCCACTCGCTGGTCGGTTCGCTCTGCGGTACGTAACACACCAGATCAAGATCACTGTACGCATCCGCGTTTCCACGGGCGTAACTGCCAGAGATTGCGACCGCTCGAACGGGTGCGTGACGTATCTCAGCGAGGAGACGTTCAAGCAGAGGGGAAGGGAAGGAAGGGGACATACCGTACGGTAGCCAGCGTCGAACACATTGCCTATGGGACGGATGACCTAGCGCGCATTTTGGAAATTACGCCGCGTGGGCCGTGGCGCTGACGGCGGCGCACTCACGGCGGACGACACGGCAGAGACGGGCGTGATGGCCAGACACGCGGCCGTCTCTGCGGCGCGCGACGCCGCTCACCCACGAGTTCGGCGGCGGGGCCAGCCTGCGCGAAGGCGTCCTGGCGCGCCTTCCACGATGCGCACGTGGCGACGCAGCACGTCGCCCTGGGCACCACTGCGGCGGGCCTCGCCTCCGCCCGTGGACAGGCACCGCCCCCGTACCTCCAGGAGAGGACTTGAGCCGACGTGGCCCGCGTGCGGTCGAGGGCCACCGTAGTGCAGTCCAACGAACCGCGACGGCCCACGCAGATGCCGGGACGGCCGGGACCCATCCGCGCTACGCTGGACACTTGACCACGTACACCTTTGACCATGCGACGCCAGCCACCCTGGAGCCCTACGCCCGCTTCATGGAGGCGTCCGCGAACCTGGCCGCCCTGCAGGAGCGCCTGGCGGATGGCCGGCTAAGCTACACGCACCTGCGCCAGATGCACTCGGACCGCGGGCTGGAAGGCGTCTGGATCAACGGCCCCGGCCCGGTCATCGTCCCCCGGGTTCGCCTGGAGCTGGAGGCGGCCGGCCTGCACGCGCTGGCTGAGCACGTGATGCGCGCCGCCCCGGACAAACGCGTGATCCTCACCGAGGGCGCGGCCCCGCTCGCGTCAGCCCCGTGGGCGGCGGCCGGCTGGACCCGGGACACGCACGCGGTCATCGCCCAGACCGACCTGACCGCCCGGCGCTGGCCGCTGGATCCGCGGGTGCAGGAGCGCCCGGTCTCCGACCTGCTCAGCGGGGACCTGCTGGCACTGTACGCGGCCCTGGTGGAGGTGGGGACTATCGGCGACACCGGGGAGATCGACCCAGCCATTGCCTTTGCGGAGGACGTGCAGGACGAAGAGCAGCGCCTGTTCGTGCTGGTGGAACACGGGACGGTGCTGGGCGCGGCCCTGCTGACCCCGGCCCCGCCCGGCACGCGCGGCATTCACCTGCTGGGGATCCGTCCAGATCGCCGGGGCGCCGGTCTGGGCCGCGCGCTGCACGCGCACCTGCTGGCGGTCGCCGCCCAGACGCACCAGCGACATGGCGGAACCACCGAGTGGGACAACCATGCCATGCGGCGCATCTTCGAACGGAACGGCGCGGTGCTGCGCGAGCAACAGCAGTTCATCCGGGGCGTTTGAGCGTCCGAGCACCGCGGCGCCAGCATGGCCGCCCACGCGCGGCCGCCGTCCCGTTGCCGCTCCCATTCGGGTGAGCCTCACCGCTCATGGCGCGCCGAGCGGCACCGTGGTCACCAACAGGCCGGCGACGTGGCCACCGCCACCGGTGGCCACCACGACCCCCTGCTCCAGGTCCAGCCAGACCTGCTCGTATGGCCAGTGCCGCACCGCCCACGCCGAGCCGCGTCCGGACTGACCATCCTCACTGGCGGGCGTGGGTGCACGCCCCATGGCCATCGTGTACGCCCCCATACTGGAGTGGGGTGAACCGTCCGCCTCAACGGCAACGGCGCGCCGCTCGGTGGAGTCCGTCACGCCGTGGGCGGTCGGGCGTGCCGGCCGGTTCCGTGGGTGGCCGGTTGACCGTCACTTGCCACTCGGGCAGGCACCGGGGCCTCCGCTGGGCCCACGGAGGAGGAGCTGGGATGAGCTCAACCGTCACACGTGAGACGCTGATCCGCGATCTGCAGTCGCTCGGGGTGCACCCGGGTTTGACCCTGATGGTGCATGCGAGCCTCCGCCGGCTCGGGCCGGTGGAGGGCGGTGCGGACGCCGCGCTCGACGCCTTGTTCTCGGTGGTGGGCCCGACCGGGACCGTGCTGATGCTCCTGGCCGCCGATGACCGCGTTCCGTTCGACTCGCTCGCCAGTCCGGCCGACCCGGACGTGGGCGTGCTCGCCGAGCGCTTTCGCACGCGGGCGGGCACGCGGGTGAACGATCACGCGGCGGCGCGTTTCGGGGCCAGCGGCCCGGGAGCGTCCGGGTTGCTGGAGCCCGCCCCGCTGCATGACTACTACGGGCCCGGGTCGGTGCTCGAACGCTTTGTCGACGCGGACGGTCAGGTGCTGCGCCTGGGGGCGGACCCCGATACCGTCACGCTGACCCACTGGGCGGAGTACCGGGCGGACATCCCAGGCAAGCGCCGCGCGCGGCGCCGGTATGTCCACGCGGAGCTCGGCGAGCAGTGGATCGAGGGTCTGGACGATACCGATGGGATCCGGGAGTGGAGCGGGGGCGACTACTTTCCGCAGATCCTGCTGGACTTCCTGGCGCAAGGCCACGCCCGGACAGGCACGGTCGGCCACTGCACCGCGGAGCTGTTCTCTGCCCGGGCGTTCACCCGGTACGCGACCGGGTGGATCGAAACCCACCTGGCCGCACCCTGAGCGGGCCCGGCCCCGACCGCCTCTGACGCAGGCGTCGCGACCGGTGAACTGTGGGGAGGGACCGCGCGGCTGGTCGTCACCGCGCCTCAGCCCAGATCGTCCGGTGCGCCCTTTGACGGCCCCGTTCAGGACAACAGCGCCCGGCCCGGTTCCGGCGGTCCATTCGCCCGCGGGCAACGTCGAGGCTGAACCCGTCCCCGGGAAGCACCTGGCCTGAGGGGCAGGGCGCGGGCCCAGACGGAGTCGCACCTTCCAGAACCCGCGTGAGCACGACGGTGCCGCGCTGGGCCCGCGCCCGGTCCGGCCGGTCTGTCATTCCCTGATCATCCTGCGTTTTTTACCCTGAGCTCGCGTTCAGAACACGGGCGTCAGATTCGTTCGAAATGGACCGCCACGCGCGGTCGGAGGTTATATGAAGCACAGGACATGGTCTGCCGCCGGGGCTGCGCTGCTCAGCGCGACGCTGCTCGCCGCGTGTGGCGGCACCCCTC